>CAJUFF010000016.1:16661-30658 GCA_910585505.1 uncultured Ruminiclostridium sp.
CACCTATTTTATCAACACCATAATAATGTGGCTTATGGGCGCGGTGCCACAGCTTCTCTTTTCTCTGCTTCTCGCGGTCATTTTCACCAGTGAGAGGCTTAGAATCAAGGGGCAAAGCTTTTTCAAGACGGTTATTTATATGCCAAACCTAATAATGGCGGCGGCGTTTGCGATGCTGTTTTTTATGCTGTTTTCAAAAGTAGGTCCGTTTAATCAGTTTATAATGTCTTCCGGCGGGGAGGCTTTTGACTTTTTCGCCAATAAGTGGACTACCAGAGGGATAATCGCCATGATAAATTTCCTAATGTGGTTCGGAAACACCACCATTCTCCTGATGGCGGGTATTATGGGAATAGATCAGAGCCTGTTTGAGGCGGCTTCAATAGACGGCGCCACTTCGTGGCAGGTATTTTACAAGATAACGATACCGCTTTTGAAGCCTATCATGGTTTACGTTGCCATTACCTCCCTTATCGGGGGGCTTCAGATGTTCGACGTGCCTCAGGTTATCGGTACCTATTTAGGTTCACCCAACAGAAGCACAATGACTATGATAATGTACCTTAACAATTATCTGGGAACCTCTAAGAATTACGGCATGGCAGGCGCTCTGTCTGTTGTTATCTTTATAATTACTGGAATCCTAAGCGTGATTGTTTACAGAACGATGGCGACCGACAGCGGTAAAAAGCCCAAAAAAGCAAAGAAGGGAGTGTAACGGCAATGGCAATAAAGGAACAAACTATTCGCAGCAACGAAAACGCAAAAGGAAAGCTTACAGCCGCGAGGGTGGCCGCGTATATTTTCCTTATACTGGTAACACTTCTGGCACTTTTCCCGCTGATACTGCTGATTCTCAACTCCACCCACTCCAATTCCTCATTGCAGGCGGGTTTTGATCCGATGCCCGGCGGTCACTTTCTCATCAATTTCAAAACCGCATGGAATGACACCGCGCTTTTCACCCTTCCCCGCAGCATGCTTAACAGCTTTATAATCGCGGCATCATCCTGTATACTGACCTCTTATTTTTCGGCAATGACAGCTTACGGCATACATGTCTATGATTTTAAGCTTAAAAAATTCGCTTTTAATTTCATAATGGTAATCATGACCATCCCCACACAGGTGGCGGCCGTAGGTTTCGTTCAGTTAGTCGGAAAACTCCATATGACTAACACGTACTGGCCGCTGATTATTCCTGCGATAGCCGCTCCTTCCGTATTCTTTTATATGAAGCAGTACATAGAAAGCTCGCTGCCTATGGAGGTTATCGAAGCCGCGCGTGTGGACGGCTCCGGAGAATTTATGACATTTAACACAATAGCGCTTCCTATGCTTAAGCCGGCTATTGCCGTTCAGATGATTTTCGCGTTTGTTTCATCATGGAACAACTTCTTTACACCTGCTCTTGTTTTGAGCAAGTCGGAAATGTGGACTTTGCCTATCGTTAATGCCACTCTCCGACAAAAGATACAGTCACAGAACTGCGATATAGGTGAGGTTTATATGATGATTCTGCTTTCGATAATACCCGTTGTCATTGTATATATCGCACTTTCCAAGCATATTGTCAAGGGTGTGGCGTTAGGCGCTGTAAAGGGTTGATGTTTGTTGTATGACAAGCAAAACGCAAAATTTAACAAAGTAATAAAATTTTATTAAAAATAACCAAAATGCAAAATCAAGCGGCGAGAAAGAAAAGTCTCGCCGCTTTTTAACCAAGCTAAAACACCTTTATCCTATTATAAATTTTTAGGGTTTACAAAGTACTTGGTTCAGCAGGTCTTGTGGACATATCGCAAAAATAGTGTATAATACTAATATCGTTTTAAAAAGTGGAAAAATTGCTTTTTAAAACGATATTAGTGTTTAGGGTGTAACTCTGTTTTGACTGTAGACTTTGTTATATTTGTCTACAGTCAAAACAGAGATTAGTATAATACATATACGGGCAAAACCTGGAAAACCGGTTCTGCCCGTATATATCTTTTAAAATCTTTTAAACGCTATTGGCATTTACACAAAAATAAATTACGTTAATCGTAAACCTTAAATCCTATGGACTGATACAACCTTGCCGCTGCCCTATTAATTGCGCGAACTGTAATTATTTGTACACCATCTGCAAAAGCGTCGTTTACGGCTTTTTCGCATAGAGCTTTTGCATAGCCTTTTCCGCGCATTTCGGTGACAGTACCGACAAATTCAAGAGAAGCGGCACCGTTATTATTCATAATTGCAGTCACAGAAGTGGGAACGTTGTTATGATACAAAATATAACATTTCACATCCATTTTTTCGCACCAAATAAAGTGATTGACAGGGTGTATATCGGTGTGCCCCCCTGCAAAAATATCATTTGCCAGTCGTGCCCACACCGCAAACTCTTCCGCCGTATGCACCTTGGTGATTTTATAATTATTTTGTTGGTATTCCATTTTTTCTTCGGGAAGCATCGCTAAATAAATTTCATCGTCTTCTTTTGGCTCTCTCTTTTCATGAGTAGGTTTTTTACCCGAAAATATATACACCGCTTCGTCGGATAAATTCATACCGAGCCAAATCGGCATATTCATTGATTTCATTTCATCAACGACCGTTTTCATTTGTTCCTCAGGCAGATTGTTAATACGAACATTATAAATAAAAGATATACCTTGTTCTCCCGATTTCGGTTTTATATAAGAATAAAATTCTTTGTCGACCTTTTCCATGTGTACAGCTTCTCCGAATAAGCCGACGTAATAATTTGCACCATCATCAATGTGTTTGATAATTTCTTTGTTTGTCATATTTTATACCTTATTCATTTTGATGAATTTCTTTAATTCCGCATCATGGTGTTTTTTTAAAAACGCATCCAAATCTCCGATTTGCAGAAACTCTTCACGCGCCCAAGACGATTGAGACGGATGCAAACCATGCCGTACTTTGCATAGAATAGATCTTATAGTTTCCTTATCCGCCATCTCCTCAAAACGACTCATAAAAGCGTACATATTACGGCACTGACATTTGCTTTCTGTTTCTATATCAGGCAAAGTCAACCCATCTGTCAATGTTTCCCAGAATTCATCGCCCAATGCCGCACAGACTTCGCATCTAAAGTTATTCAATCCAAACTTCTCATCATAGTTGATTTTCGTATCTCCCAAAGTATCCCCCTTTAAATGAATCGGTAAAATTAAAAGCCTCTCCAAATCCAACTTTTATGAGGTATTAACTCATCCCTTGATAAAACGTTTACGCTTTAATTGTCTTCCTCTTTACGTTCAAGTGTTTTTGTTCCGGCTTTCAATACTTGAAGTGAGATTTCAAAGCTATCCTCAATTGACAGTGGATGTCCAAATGCCTTATTATTAACCAATAAAACATAACCTTCTAAAAAAGCTCTGTATGTTCGGATTAAATGATCACAATTTTTTTGTGAAATATTTAATGTGGAAAAAATCTTATAAATAACAGAAAAAAATCCTTTTGTAGCGTCCTGCATCTCGTCGCTTTGAAACTTATTATACCAGAGCATTGCGTTAAAAATGCCGGGATTCTCTGTCGCGTACTTATAAAACGTGCGCCCCATTGCCTCTAAAGCATCATATCCCGTAACGCAAATCGCCGCTTCGATCACTCTTTCCTCCAGTTGTTTCCAACCAAAAATCATAACTTCTTTCCGCAAATCGTCTAATCCCTTAATGTGATTATAAAGGGAAGGGGGTTTAATGTTTAATTGATTTGCAAGAAGCTTTAAGGTAACCTTTTCCAATCCTACTTCATTTGCCATTTCGGCAGCCGTTTTTATAATGATGGTCTTATCAATATCAGCCCGTGCCATATCTTTTATCACCTGTTAAACTATTTTAATTTGTATTATACCTAATCAAAATAGTTTTTTCAAGCGCTTTTCCTGAAATACTTGTGAAATGTTGGTGAAATTCACATGAATACATTATTATGCAGGAGCAAATTTTATCAATTTAACCACCTAAATCTAATACTGTTATGAAGTCCCCTTCTGTCAATTGGCAAATTAGCCAAAAAAGCTAATTAAAATTTATGAGGGAAAAACAGCAACAACTGAAAGCATATGCCGAGAGCCTAAAAACAGATTCCGGCATTAGCCACTCTGTTATACGCGATACCACAGGCTAATGACTACAACGTAGGTTTTACTATATAATCACGTGGATCACAAAAGTGCCTCGCAGGTAACCGAATGAGCCTTATGTCCAGGCTCTCAGCAGATGCTTTCAGATTTAAAGCCGATAATTTAAGGCAACACCGGAGCGGCTTGCCCTTGACATCAGCTCGGAAAATGCTGTTTTGTGCCTGTCGGCGACGAACTCAAATTTAACATTGATTTAGCATCATCACGCATACGAATATATTCTTTCACAGCGTTATCTTCCTCGCCAGGAACAAATACCTTGCTATAAGTGCCATATGTAAAAAAGAAAACACTCTTACGAGAGGATTATGTACGGCAATATGCGGTTCAACAAAAAGAGATTAAAAAGACAGAAGAATTTATTAGAAAAAATATTGCAGGGTGAAATCAAGAATGGCAAGGGGACGACAGAAGCAATTAGATCGAATGGATAAAATGGAAGCATTGGAACCAAAGGAGAACAAACCTCATTTTCATTTCCAAACGGCTCCATTAACAAATACGGAAAAACTAATTGTCAAACAGTTATCTAATGTGTGCGTTCGGTTTATTGGTATTATCCTAAGCCTTCCGCGCGCTGAATTGAAATATAGCCGATGCTAAAATAAGCAGAGCTATTCCGGATTCTGCCGCGGCAATTTGATCGGAGAAGAGAAAAATTGCCGTTGCGGAGAAGAGCAGTGCGGAGCAGGTGCAGATAAAGGCTGCGCGGTTAAGCTTTTTTAATGTTTTTTTGAGCAAATCAAGTATAAATCCGCCGGCAAGCAATACCGCCGAAGCGCAGCTTGTCAGCGCCGTAAGTAATGGAGTCCAGTTTCCGTAGCCAAAAGGAAGCAGGTCAAAGTAAGAACAGCTTTCGTAAAACGCTTCCACATCACTGTCGGGAGGGGCGCCAAAGGTCATTAAAAAACTATTGGGCTGAGCTTCGAGAACGATTGCCGAGATTATTGTAAAAAGCGCCAGAGGCGTATATAAAAATTTTAGATTTACTTTTTCGGCGCACATTAAGAATTTCTTGCTTCGAATGATTATTCCCAAAGCAATAAGCAATGAGCCGAGAAGAATAAACAGAATGCCTATAAAACCCGCCGCTGCCAATACTGTCGGAAGGAACAGCAGCGCCGCGCCGATTATGGTAAAAATTACCGAAACCGTATTCAGCAGCAGCTTTCTTTGGCTGAAAACCTCCATTATTGCTTTATCTGACGCTTTAAGGGTATTGTTTTCGGTTTTTTCTCCGTGAATAAGTTCCGTTACGGAAATGTTCAAGGCTTTTGACAGCGGATCAAGCAGTGATATGTCGGGAAAGCCGCGTCCGTTTTCCCATTTTGACACCGCTTTATCTGTGACTCCTATGATTTCCGCAAGCTCCTTCTGAGTGAGTCCGAGCTTTTTTCTTTCCTCGCAGATAAGCTTTCCGCTTTTTTCAATGTTCATTTTCTTTTAGTGCCTTTCATTGGTTTATTATGCTTTTATGCGTGATGGATGATTTAATTGGCACTTTCATATTACCATAGGCAGATGCTTTTGTCAATCTATCTTTGGTAGAGTGGCTTTGTGAAAGGATTTTTTTCGTTTATAACCGCTTAGGCGCAGGTTCCATTTATCGGTTCAGTAGGGGACAAAAATCTCCTACTGAAACTTGGAATTGCTTTGCTATTCCGACAGTTTATTTAAGCTTGACAACTTGGAAAAACACTTTTTAATTTGTTAATAACACTTCGTGTGTAATAAACATTTTGATTTTGATTTTATCCTGTTACAAATTGTTATTGGTATTATTTTATCCGCATATACGCAGGCTTCCATCTTCCCGATGCAAAAAGTGCAATAAACATCACAAATAAAAGCATATTATGCCCTATCATACAGACCCACGCCGAAACAAGCCCATAACTTAACAACTGAGTACAAATAAACGTCCCCAAAATTCTCACAAACCACATACCGAGCACATTAAAGACAAAAGGCGAAACTGTCTTTCCCGCTCCCTGCATAATGCCCTCGATAACTATCGGCACACCGTAAAACGGCTCCGATATCGCCACCATACGCAGTACCGACGTACCAAGCGCTATAACCTCCGCGTCCTTTGAAAACAAAAGCATAAGGTCGGGTGCGAAAATAAGCAGCAGTCCTCCCGACAGTATCATCAGCACTATCACCAGAGGTATTGCCGCTTTTGCCAGATTTTGCAGCCGCTCCTTGTCCTTTGCCCCGCAGGCGTTTCCCGAAAGAGTTGCCGCCGCGGTCTGCATTCCGTAGCCGGGAATATAAAATGCGGATTCTACTGTATTGGCTATTGTATGAGCGGCCGTGGAGGTTTCGCCTAAGGAATTTATCATCGAGGCGAAAGCCACATAGCCCAACGATGTGGCGAATCTCTGGAACATATTCGGAAGCGCTACTCTTAAGCAGGGCTTAAGTATTTTTATATCGGGCTTAAGGCTTTGCCCCTTCGGCGAAATTTCTTTATGCCTCCATATCCTTACCGTTATGGCAATGCCTCCGAAGGCGTAGGAAACGGCGCTGGCGATGGCCGCTCCTTCTATTCCAAAACCCGCTCCGTAAATGGTATAGCCCGTATCAAAAATTGTCACGCTCCTTGTGGGATAAATAAGGAAAAAGTTAAGAAGAATATTTATTATGTTTACAAAAATCCCTATTATCATCGGGGATTTTGTATCCCCTACCGATCTGAGCACCGTTCCGAAAATTATATTTGCCGTTCTGAACAGCATTGGTGTGTACAGTATAAGGAAGTATCTTGACGCCATTTCTCTTATATTTATGTCCACCTGCATCCACACGGGCACAAGTCCGCTTAAAGAAGTCGTAAGAAACGTGAAAAGCAGTCCGACTATGATGACGGCGGTTACGGCCTGCCCCGAAGCCTTTTTGGCGTTATCCTTTTCGTTTGCTCCCATAGATTGGGCTATATAGGATAAAAAACCCACGCCTATTGCCGAAACAGTGCTGCCCACAAGCCAGTTTACCGTGCTGGTGGCGCCGACTGCCGCCGTAGCCTGCTTGCCTAACGAGCCTACCATTGCGGTGTCTATGTACTGTACGGCAGTCTGCATAAGCTGCTCCAGCATAGTGGGCCAAGCGAGAGTCACTATGGCCGGCAGCATTGAAAATAAAGCTTTTTTCTTCAAGGCGCACTCCTTTTTTGTTATCACATGATTTTATAAATTACCGCCGTTTTTAAAGCGGCGGTAATGTTTTATACTAATCCCTTTTTAAACTGTGGGTATTACATCGGTTTAAAAATGATTGGTATTATATTGCTGATGGCCAAAGAACGGTATTATTTGCACATATTTAATTTAATAATATTTTCGTCCTCGGAAAAGGTAATTACATTGTAAAGGAAAAGAAGCTGATCGTAATCCTTAAGCCGCGCCATAATCTGAAAATCCGTATTTATATATCTGAGGTCGATCATTGTGACTTTTTTATATTCCTTGAAAGGAATGGAACAAAGGAGTGAGCATAGCTGTCCTTTATCAGTAGAATGGATTTGTCGTTTTTTGCGTTTTTATTTTCCACGGTAACGATAGGAGAGTTTTGACCCAAAAATGAGGAGTACTTGTCTTTAACCTGTAAAAAGCTTCTGAAATACATACTGTCGTATTCGTCATAGATAACTTGGTTTGTTTCCGTATCGTAATTTTTGAATACCGATACTTTGACTTCCGGTTCCCCCTCCGTCAGCGTGTAATAATCTATTACGTCGGGAGTTATTTCAAAGTCAAGGGTTTTAGAAAACAGGGTGCCTCTAAATTCGCTGTCGGCGTGTTCTATTGTAAAATCGTCATATTTGCGGCTGTTATAGCCCAAAATCTGAGAGGCGGCTTCGTATGCGACAAAGGCGCCGTAGCTGGTCCAGTGGTGGTCGGTGCGGTAGTAGATATATGAATTTCTGCGGTTCATAAGGGCGGAAAAAGCGTCTATCGTGCCCTCAAAACCCTTTAATTCCGAGTAAAATCTGTCTATATATTCCTTTTGATCGCCTATTTCCGCGTATTTTGGAACGTTGTTTTTGTAAACCTCCTGAGCGTTCGGCACTAACATAAAGTAGGCGGGTATTTCCGGATGCTTTTCGACAAAGTCGTTTATCGCCTTAAGATTGCGTTGGTACATGCTTTCGTCATAATCTCTCCAGATTTGCATCATCATTCCGTTTTCGATAAAAACACCGTTTGTTTCGGTTTTTCCGAGAGCTGAGTCCGTCTTGTTTTTAAGAACGATCCAATCTTCACGCCCGAAAAAACGGTCGGAAATCCACTTGTCGAAGCCGTTCATAAAGCTTTCGTTTTTATAGCTCTTAAAGTTAAGCTCCGGAAAAGCGGCCAGATATCTGTTTTCGTTTTCGGAAAAGGGCTTTTTTTCCGGTGACATAAAGACCAGCGTCAGTATCGGAATTATAGTGAGAAACAAGGCAAAAAGCGCCACCATTATTTTTTTATATAAATTCTTCATTTTTCCGCGTATTCCTTTCGTCAGAAATTAAAATAAAGAAACGGGTTGTACGTAGCGTCCGCCAGATAGGCTGTGGAAAGCACCATTATCGCCGTTTTCGCTATCGGAGTGGAATAATTTACGAGAAGGGGCATTTTTTCTTTGAGCCATTCGGCTGCGCGGGAGAAAATATCGGTGCAGGCAAAAGTTCCTATAACAAACATTACGCCGTAATTTATAAGATAGTACATTGCAGTGTTATCAACAAGCGTTCCGCCGCCTCCAAACATTGCTCCCATATAACCCAACGCGGTGGGTATGTCCGCAGTATCGAAAAGAACCCAGCCCAATATCACCAAAACGATAGTGTAAAGCCATGAGAAAAAGTCGGGAATTCTTTCCAGAATCTTTCCGAGAAACAGCTTTTCCATAATTATTACCAAGCCGTAAAGCACACCCCAGAGGATAAAGTTCCAGCTTGCTCCGTGCCAAATACCCGTAAGCAGCCATACAACCGCAAGATTAAACACGGTGCGCCCTTTTCCTTTTCTGCTTCCGCCGAGGGGAAAATACACATAGCTCTTGAACCATGCGCCCAAGGTAATATGCCATCTGCGCCAGAATTCGCTGATGCTTTTCGACTGATACGGATAATTAAAGTTCTGCGGAAAATTAAATCCCATCATTTTACCCAGACCTATCGCCATATCCGAATAGCCGGAAAAGTCAAAGTAAATCTGAAGGGTAAAAGCCAATATTCCAAGCCACGCGGTAAGCACCGACAGCTCGCTTGTCTCCATCCCCTTGACCGACGTCCAGAGCATACCGATATTGTTGGCTATCAGAACCTTTTTTCCAACACCGGTTATGAATTTCAAAATTCCCTCGTATATACAGTCGAGGTTTACCGTTCTGTCATCCAGCTCCTTAGCGATATCGTCATACCTCACTATTGGTCCTGCCACTATCTGGGGGAAAAGCGTGACAAATGCGGCGAAGGAAATGGGATTTTTCTGCACCTTTATCTTTCCCATATACATATCTATTGTGTAAGACATTGACTGGAAGGTAAAGAAGCTGATTCCTATCGGCAGAGGCAGGGCATGATTAGGATCATAAAGAGAGGTTCCGAATATTATGTCAATGTTTTGCATTATAAACCCGCTGTATTTAAATACTCCAAGCAGACCGAGATTCATCAGCAGGGACACAATAAGACAAATGCGCTTTATCGTTTTGCTTTTGTCGAATCTGTATATCAAGAGCCCCGCCGTGTAGTCAATAAGTGTTGAAACTATCATTATCAGCACGTATACGGGTTCGCCCCAGGCATAAAATATAAGTCCGCTTATAAGAACGAAAAGATTTTTGAATTTTTTGGGCACAATATAATATAGTATCAGCACTATCGGTAAAAAAACAAACATAAATGTAAGGCTGGAAAAAACCATATTTTGAATTATCCTTTCGGTATTGTGTTTTCTTCGGTATTTATCGTGAAAGCAGCTTTTTTGTATTCTTCGGGAGTATACATTGTGTTCAGCACTTCTATAAGCGAGTTGGAGGAGAGCAGAGAGGGGAGCTTAAGCAGTTTAAGGAGCTTTTTTCGTTTTTCCTCCGAATTGTCCTTTCCTATAAAACCGTCGTCGTAAAGCATTATTTTGTCTGCCCAAACGATTTTTTCTTCCCTGCTTCCTACGTTGTCGGATATGTCCACTCCGGATTTTATAAGGGCTTGTCTGAGGATATCCGCGGGGATCCCCTCAACGCCCAATTTTCCTTCCTTTGAAGGCTCAGACTTTCTTTTTTCTTTTCCGAATATTTCCGGAATATAGACGTTGTATATTTTCCCTTTTCGGGTACAGCCTTTGATATAGCTGCGTATTTTAAAGCCCGCGCTGTCGCTGTCGGTTAATATTATTATACCGCGGTTTTCCGCAAGGCTTCTGATAAGCGCTAACTTTTCTTTGTTTTTAAATACTCCAAAGCCGTCGGTGGTAATTATTAGCGAGTCGGTGAGCGATGATAGTTTTATTTTGTCGTACTTTCCTTCGACTATAAGAGCTTCCTTAAGATGTATCATTTGTTTTCCGTCACTTAGTTTTTTAGTATAATGCTTCAATTATTTTAAGTACAGTTTCTTCTAAAAGAAGCTGCCTGTTGACAGTAGAGGATTTACATTTTACGTCGGCGTCAAAAATAATGTTTACCGCGTTTCTTAACGCGCCAAGCTTCATTTTGGAGGCCTGAGTATACTTTCTTGCCGCGAATCCGGCTTTTGCTCCCGTGTAGCCGAAATCCGCGGATACCTGCTGAGGGGGAACTCCGTTTGTTTTTGCCGCCTTTGCCGTATAATAATCGGAATACACGGTGGACAGCGTAGCCAGAATCGGGATAGGATCCACCCGCTGAGCAAAAAGCTCTCCGAGAATTTTGAAGGCTTCCTTTTTATTTCCCGCTATCATAGCGTCGGACAGAGTAAAGATTCTGGTTTCAAGTCTTTTGGCTGTCAAAGCGTCTATAATCTCTCTTGTTATTTCTTTCCCTTCCGTCACATAGCAGCACAGCTTAGTGGTCTCCACGGAAGCGAGATTCAGATCACAGGCGGTTATTTCAGCTATATATTCGGCGTTTGACGGGGAAATAAGTCTTTTTTGCTTATGAACTTTCCTTAATATTATATCCCCGATTTTCATTTTATTAAGAGGCTTGAATTCACATACCGCGGAATATTTTTTGATTATCTCAAAAAGCTTTTTTACCCGTCCCGAACGGAGGGAAAATCCGCAGCCTGTAAGGTAAAACACCATAACCGTCGTATCCGGAACATTTTTAAGTATGCTTTCGAAAAGCTCAAATTCCCCTTCGGGAAGCTTTTCAAGATTAAAATCGTTTATCAGTATAACCTTGTGCTCCGCGAAAAAGGGGAGGGATTCCGCGTGATCGGACAGCATATTCAGATCGGGGTTGCCGCTTAGCTCAAGCAGGTTTATGTCCACCGCCGCGCTGCCCAACAGCGTATTTTTTATTTTCACGGCATAGGTTTTGACTAAAAAGCTTTCTTCTCCGTAGAAGAAGTAAACCGGTGAAAAATTTCCGCTTTTAATGGCGGTGTTTAGCTGAACTTCCGTTATTATAGGCATTTTTTATCCGCCTTTCCTCTATCCCTGATTTCTTTTGCTTAAAAAACCGTTTGCGGTTACTATATATGAAGCTTTTTCATAGTAAAGGTTTTTGACGTTTTCACACCCTTCCGCCCCGTCGAGCCTTTTTGAGGAGACAAAGACTGTTCCCGATAAATTCAGGTTTTTTCCCGTATAGCCGTATAAGACGGAAATGTTGTTGTCCAGAGGATCTTTAGCGGGAGAAAGCGATACGGATACGCCGTTTATTGTCAAAGTACATATGTCCGATTGGTTATACAGGGTTATTTTATCGGTGTAAACCTCTTTTTGAGTTTCAGGGGGAATAAATATTTTACACGGTATTTCGGAATAACGCGAAACGGCGTTGTGATTGGTGTTCAGTACTGTCAGCGCCGATACCTCTTCAATGAAATTATTTTTCATATAATTGTTTATATTTTGCAGCAGCTTTGGCGAATCGTCGGAGACCGCTATAAACACGCTGCCCATATGTTCTGCTATTATGCAGGCGTCGTCGCCGTCGGAATACATGGTAAGCTTTGCTTTATCATAGAAATAAATATCACTGGCAGCGGTAAGGAAGAGCATAACGCAAACCGAGAGCGATATTGCCTTGAGCGTTTTCCGCAAATCTTTAAAGCGGAAGTATACAAGCAGAATGAAGATCGCGGAAAGAAAACTTATAGGTGCGGTAAAGGTGTAATCCAACGGGAAGTAAGCGTATTTGAAATTCCCGAACAGGTTTATAATCCGGATCATACCCTTTGCGCACAGCCCTGCCAAAAATATCAGAATACTTCCGTTGCCGCCTAACATAGCAAACAGCGCCGCGTAAGCCAAAGCGGGAAGAAATAAAGGGTACAGTATGAAATTTGTCACTGCGCCCACCGCGGAAAACCCGCCGAAATAAACGCAGCTTAAGGGAAATGTGCAGAGAATGGCGGAAATGGAAGCGATAAAAGCTCTTTTTACAGTTGAAAATCTTCCTTTTCCGAATTCGCGTGCTGCCGCGGCCGAAGCAGCACCAACGCCTAAGGTGCCCGCAAGTGACAGAAGAAGACCAGCGTCGGTGCAGGCGTAAGGGTCGCACAATGTTATCAGCAGCGCCGCCGCTCCTGTGGAGTTAAAGACATTGCTTTTTCTCATAAACGGTTCACTGCCGTAATATATAATCAACATTATTCCGGCTCGCACCACCGAGTGAGAAAGCCTGAAAAACAGAATAAACAGTAATATCAGTACTGCCAATACCGAAAATTTCAGATATCTGTGACGCTTAAGCGGCGTTAGTGAAATAATCAGCAGGATTATATGGGATACAAGGGTAAGGTGCAGTCCGGATACGGCGGTAAAATGACTTACTCCCGCTCTCTTGATATTTTCCGAAAGCGCGTCGCTCAATCCCGTTCTGTCACCCAAAAACATCGCGTTTAATATGTCTCCCTCTTCGCCCGTCAGAAGAAGGCCGACTTTTTGTCCGATATAGTCGCTGTAATCGGATAAAAGCTTTTTAACGCTGAACTTGCCGCTCGGTATTATTTCCGCTTTCGATTTCGGAGAAGCGGAAAGAAAAATATTTTTGGGTTTGTAATAGCTTTTTTCGGCAAAAAGCTGGTTATTCTTCAAAAGTGAAAGCTTGACCGTTATCCTTATATTGTCTCCGATTTCGCCCGCATTATCCTCTCCGAACATATTTATGCCGGTTTCGGCTCCGTTTATATTTGTTTTTATTGTATATGCGGCGGTATCATTACCGTAGTAGCGCACATCTGTTATGGTACCGTTTATTTCCGCCGTCTTTCCCGCGCATTCAATCACGGGAATATATACGGTAAGCGTGTATATGCCGTGAACGGACATTGCAGCTGAAACCGTAAACAAAGCAACGGCCGTAATAGCTGATTTACCCGATTTTATTACCGACACGGCGCTTATAAGCAGCATTGCGGCGACTGTAAAAACGCCTATCGTAAAAGTACCGAAAAATTCGGCACAAATAAGTCCTGCAAGGTATGAAAAACCTATCCAGCCTAATTTGTGCCTCATGATTTTCTCCTTTTTGACATTATATCAACCGAATAAAACAACCTGACATATTAGATAATTATAGCATCTTTGCCGATTATTGTCAATTATGAAGTTCCAAATTTACACAAATTTATATAAATAGTAAATTCTCATAGTAAATGCAACAGTGCAACTTAGCGGTAGCACTTACT
>CAJUFF010000017.1 GCA_910585505.1 uncultured Ruminiclostridium sp.
TAATATTATATCATAATTCCGGAACTTTTTCCACTACTTTGGGGGTTGAGCCATAAAAATCATCAATATTTTCCGCCGATTTATCACGCCGTTTATCATAAATACATTTAGACGCGTTTTTTACCGTTACGATCAGATAAGCCTTGATCTCCGTGTCTTTTAAGCGTTTTAGCTTAGAATAACCGTCTCTTATAATAATATTGTAAAACGCATCATGTACAGCGTCCTCTGCGTCAGTATCATTTCTTAAGATATTGTATGCTATTCTGAACATCATTTTTTCATATTTCGAGTATAACACCGTTATAAAGTCCTCATCTTCTGAAGTATTCACGGTCATGATGAAAAACAAATTATTAACACTCCTTCATTTATCCATAAAAAGATTTATTTAATAATTATAATAATTTTGTTTAGTATAGCATTTTAAAATACATATGTCAATATATTTTATAAAATTTTACAAAATTTCAGGAATTTTAAAAAACGGCAACGTTTCCGATTTTTAATTGTTTACATTATATACTAATTCCCGATCTACAACAAAATTTGCCTATACTTTGATCGGGAATTAGTATAAGGCGTAGAAAAAGTTATATTATACAAATTCTCTCCACTTTTGTAACTGAATTGTAAACGAATTGTAACCGTTTTGTAATTGCATTTTTCGCTGCGCCGAGTATAATATTAAGCAGAGAGAAAATTTATAAAATAAAACCGGCGGAAGAAAAAACGCGACTGTTTTTAAAGGCTTGTACATATAAATATATAAGAACCTGTCCACATAGGAATTGGCACGCGTCTTTTTGGCACATTTTACCGATGACTGCGTTAAAATTTCTTGACTTGCGACAGCAAGCCTGCAAAATTTTGCCTTGTCCCCGGCAAAATCTGCTCAAAAATCCATGCACCATTCTTATGTGGACAGGTTCTAAAAGATTTAAAAAGTCGAAAGGTCACCGAGGAAAGAAGGTAAGGAAAAATGAAAAGAACTGTTTTCGGAGCTATGCTGATGGTTTTCGGCGCGCTGATGTTTGTTACGGCCACCACCCTTTTTGCGGTATCCGCTCAGGGAAACGATGAATATGCTGCGTCATCCGCCGTCGTAACCGAGACCGCAAAGACGGAAAGCAAGGTTTACGCAGGAAACTACTATCTTAACGGCGATACGGAAAAAGATTTAATTACCCTTACGGAAAACGAAATTATCTTTTCCGACGGCACCGCCGAAAAGTATGCTTTCACCGTATGGAAGGATATGCCTGAAACCGATGAGGCGAGCGGTTATATAAATTATGTGGATTACTGTTTTCTTAAAATAGGAAACGAAAAGATAAGCTATGATCCCGCCGCCAAGGAGATAATTTTCGATAACGTCGTTTATGGAATGGTGAATTGATACTAATAAATATGAAATACCGAATAAGAGGAAATCCTCCAATCAAACGGAGTTTTATATATATCAGATAAAACTTTCGGCAAAAAAGCACAAAGATAACGCAGTATATGTTTCCGTAAAGCCAACCACGGAAAAGCCGCTGCGTTTTCTTTGTTTATTCGACATTTTTTTCTTAAATTTCACATATATTTTTTGACAAAAACAAAAGTTTGTGTTATACTGTAAAGGAAATCATGCAAAAACGGCTTCATGAATATCATTGTGCTGCTTTTCAAGTGGTAATGTACAGAAAGAAAAAGTGATTTTTAAAGAAGCGGAACGATATCGATTTTCAATCAAAGTACGGACGTGTTTCTTCGTCAATCGGGAATCGGTATAAAAGAAAGGAAGGTAATTTTTATGAATTGCAGCTACAATACGGATCACGTACAGCCGGAGATTGAAAGACTTACCGATATTTGTGTCGGCAACGGACAGATCGACCCTTCCCTCTACGGAAAATACGAGGTGAAAAGGGGTCTGAGAGACCTGAACGGAAAGGGTGTGCTTACCGGTCTCACTGATATTTCCGAAATAAGAGCGTCCAAAACCGTGGACGGTGTTTCCGTTCCCTGCGAAGGACGGCTGTTTTACCGTGGAATCGACGTAAAGGACATTATAAAAGGTTTTATCGCCGAAAAGCGGTATGGCTTTGAAGAGGTAAGCTATCTTCTTATTTTCGGGGCGCTGCCCACAAAGGAGGAGCTAAAAAGCTTTAAAGATGTGCTTAACGAGCTTATGACCCTTCCCACGAATTTTATAAGGGACGTCATAATGAAGGGACCTAGCGACGATATGATGAACAGCCTTGCCAGAAGCGTTCTGACCCTTCACAGCTACGATGACAACGCCAACGACACAAGCCTCCCCAATGTTTTGAGACAATGCCTTAAGCTCATAGCCCTTTTTCCCATGCTTTCGGTTTACGGGTATCAGGCATACAACTTCTACATTGAAAAACAGAGTCTCTTTATACATCAGCCCAACACATCGCTATCCACGGCGGAAAATATTCTTCACCTGCTGCGCCCCGACAGCAAGTATACGGAGCTTGAAGCTCACGTGCTTGACATAGCTCTGGTGCTTCACGCCGAGCATGGCGGCGGCAATAACTCCACCTTCACAACTCACGTTGTGACCAGCTCCGGCACCGATACATATTCCGCGATAGCCGCGGCCTTATGCTCCCTTAAGGGACCCAAGCACGGCGGAGCGAATCTTAAGGTAATGAAAATGTTTGAGGATCTTAAGAAATGCGTAAAGGACTGGAAGGACGACGAGGAGATAAGCGCTTATTTGGAAGCGCTGTTGGATAAAAGGGCGTTTGACAATGCGGGACTTATTTACGGTATGGGTCACGCCGTCTATTCAATTTCCGATCCCCGCGCAGAAGTGTTCAGGGGATATGTGGAGCAGCTTTCCAAGGAAAAGGGGCTTGAGGAGGAGTATCGCCTGTACGCCAAGATCGCCGAGCTTGCACCCAAAATAATATATGCAAGGAAAAAGATTTATAAAGGCGTAAGCCCCAACGTGGACTTTTACAGCGGATTTGCTTACAGTATGCTGGGACTTCCTCTGGAGCTTTACACACCTATTTTCGCGGTAGCCAGAATCAGCGGTTGGAGCGCTCACAGAATGGAGGAGCTGATAAACGCCGGTAAGATTATCAGGCCGGCGTATAAGAGCATCAGCGATGAAAAGGAATACATCTGTCTCGGCGACCGAAAATAATATTGCTTTTTGTAATGTTGCAAGTATTATGAAATTTCTTCATGTGCGGTGTTCGGCCGCGGGAAATTTCATTATAAGGAAAAAACAAATATAAAAGACCGTAATTTCCGCATAAAGGAAGATTACGGTCTTTTTTTCTGTACGGAATTTGTCACAGCATAATTTCCGCCGCAAGCGAAAACCCGTACAGCCAGCACTCCTTAACCCTTTTCCCCAACATTTCCTCCAGCGCCTTTTTATAAATGCTCAGTTGCCCCGCATACTTTTCCTTAAGCTCCCGCAGGGATATGCCCTTGTTGGTTTTGTAGTCAATCAGTACTATTCCGTCGTCCTCTTCAAAAAACATATCCGCTATACCCTGTATAAAGGATAAATCTTCGTTATCGGGGAAGGGTGCGCCGGTTCCGTTTACGGTGGTAAAAAGCTTAAATTCCCTTGTGATTTTTCCCGAAGCGGCGGCGCGGCGGCAGAGGGAGCTGTCCATAAAGCTTTGTATCTCCTCTGCGCTGACCGCGTTTTTTTCCTTTTCGGTTATTATGTTTTCCTTAAGCAGCCGCCGAAGCTCCGATTCCGCGTCGGAGACGGAAAAGTCGATGTGCTCCATAACACAATGATAAATATCGCCCAGCTCCTTTCCGCTGATTGGCGCTCCCTCCTTCATAAACAACGGGGTTCCGGTGTAGAAAGCGGAGGTAATATTGTCCTCTCCGCCTGTACCTCCGCTTTCAGGGGAAACGCCCAAGGCGGTGGCTGTGAATTTGGCAGGGGTTACGGTGGCTTTTTCGTAGGGATACTTGTAGAGAAGGTTTTTCCTCAGCCTTTCCGCGTCGGGCAGAACGGCTTTGCGGGGCGCTTGCTCCGCTGCCCCAGCGGGGGAAACATCCTCGTCCGTCGGTATTCTTACGGTCTTTATTTTTTCTTTTGTCTGAGGTAATCTGTCGGTCATGAAAGCGAAGTAGCTTTCGGAGCTGGCAAAAACATTCGAGCTTTCGTCCACTCTGTTTTCTCCCTTGCCCTTATTCGCTTTCGGTTTGTTTTCGGCGGTAATAATAAGCTTTTCTTCCGCTCTTGTCAGCGCCACGTAAAAAAGGCGCAGCCCCTCTCCCGACGACCTGTCGGCGTAATCCTTTTCCAACGCGCGGTGTGAGGCGGTTTCGGCTCTTATTCCCGTCTCGTAGTCGCACACCAACGCTCCCAGCCCTTTTTCGGAGTCAAAAATAAAATCTTTATAGGCGTCGGTTTTATTGGGTTTTTTATTGATCCCAGATACGAAAACCACAGGGAATTGAAGCCCCTTGGATTTATGTACGGTCATAAGCTTTACCGAGTTTTCCTCCCGTTCCTTGACCGTAGCCTGCTCCATCTCAAGTTTACTCCTGCTGATTTTCTTCATAAAGGTAAGAAATTCGGCGGGAACGGGGTTGCCTTTCGCGTAGTGAAGAAGCAGCTTGAGGTTTTCCTCTCTTTCCCTCCCGCTGTACCCGGCTCTCATTATCAGCGGCAGCATGGTGATTTCGTAAATTTTCTGAATAAGGTCGTAGGTTACGCTGTTTGAGGCGGTTTTTCGCAAGAGCTTCATATCCGCGTCAAATTTTGCAGCTTTTTCGGCTGTTTTTTTATCGTTTGAGCAAATAAGCTTGGTTATGTTGGAGTACAGGCTTGAGGGCGCTTTTCCTGCCAGTCTCAGATTAGCCACATCCTCGGCGGTAAAGCCGTATATCGGCGACATCAACGCCTTGACGGTCTCGGCGTCGTTGTTGGGACGGAGCGCTGCGCTGAATATGGCTAAAGCGAGTTCCGTTTCGGTAAGGTCGGTAAAGTGCCTTTCTCCTTCTGAAACACACGGAATGCCGTACTCCTCAAACACCTTCCGAAATTCCACACAGTCCCTGTTGGTGCGCAAAAGCACGGCAAAATCCCCGAACCCGCATTTTCTTTCCTCTTTACCCCTTTCGTGCACGGTAAATCCTTCGTTTACCATCTGTATTATCCGCTTCGCAACGTATTTTTCCTCGCGGCATTGGTCGTTCTCGCTTTTTCCCCCACGCAAAACATTTATAGTAATAAATTCCGCGATGTTCTTATCCTCGGATTTTATCCCGCGCCCCGCTTTCATATCCTCCCATGGGCACCCTTCGGAAAAGGCATGGGGAAGCTCCGCTCCGCCGAAAACAGCGTTTACGGCGTCAATAACGTTTTCGCTGCTTCGGAAGTTGGTGTTAAGTTCAAGACTGTTATACGCGGGGTTTTTGATAAGTCCCGCGAATATTTTGGGGTTCGCGCTGCGATAAGCGTAAATGCACTGCTTCACGTCGCCGACGAAGTAAAGGTTTTTATCTCCCCCTGAAAGTGTGCGGAATATTTCGTACTGTATATCGTTGCTGTCCTGAAATTCGTCCACGATTATACAATCGAACATTCCCTTTCCGCCGCCCTGTCTTACCGCCTTAAGAGCGTTTTTTTCAAGGTCGGAAAAATCCAACACTCCTTCCGCCCTTTTAATCTTTTCGTACTCCTTTTCATACAGCTCGGTCACTTCTCTGAGCAGCCCGAAGGCGATTTCTGTTTCCGCCGCGTCGCTTTTGTAATTTGCCGCCGCTGAAAGTCCGAGGGCACATTTTTCGTACAGAGATACGATCTCTTCCTTCTTTTCCTTAAAGCCGCCCTCCTTAAGCGCCTTGCTTCTCGCTGCGGGAGAAGTTCCGGGGTAGGCTTCCTTTACCGCCAGATAAGACTCCTTGAAATCGGATCTTTCAAGAGCTGCTTGGGCAGTCTCGGAGCGTTGGGCAATGAAGCCGAAAAAGCTTCTGAAGTTTTCGGAGGAGGCCGACCTGTCGGAGGGAAGCTCCTCAGCCGCGCTTCGGCAAAGCTCCGAAAGAGTTTTAAGATCCTTGGGAACCTCTTCGGTAAATTCTCTAACGTATTTGTCGAAATATTTTTCGGCGTCGCCGAAAACGCTTTCCTGCTCTGTCTTCCAGCCGTCGGGGTCGGGAATGTCGGACAGGAAGGAATGCAGCTTTTTTACTGAAAAAATTATGTCTTCTTTCTTGCCCAGTTTTTTAAAGAGCGTTTTTTTCTTCTCTTCGGAATAGCAGGTATAAATATGCTCGAAGGTTTTTTCCTCCGCTTTTTCCGAAAGAATATTAGCCCTTGTGGGATCGCATATCTTAAAGCCTTCGTCTATCTCGGGCAGCAGTCTTATGTTGTCTCTTACAAGGGACAGACAGAAGCTGCTTATGGTGGAAATGCGCGCGGAGGAAAGCCTTACCAGCTGCTCCCTTAAGAATTCGTTGTGAGGCGCGTTTTCCATAAGTGATTCCACTCTTTGGGAAAGCCTTTGCTTTAGCTCGGCGGCCGCTTTTTCCGTAAATGTGACCGCCGCAAGCCTGTCGGCGGGAACAGGCTTTTTTTCGTCCGAAATAAGCTTTGCTATGTGCTCAACCAATACAAAGGTCTTTCCGCTTCCCGCCGACGCGGATACGCAGGCGGGCTCCGAAAGATCGTACTCTATGGCTTTTTTTTGCTCTTGTGTAAGTTCTGTCATGCTTATCACCTTTTATTTTTTTCTTCCCACATTCCCTCAGAGGAAACGACGTTAAACTCCCTGTTCCCGCAGACTGATCTGAATCCGCAGAACGGACAGGGCAGTGCGCCTTCGTGCTCCAGAGGCAGGGCTTCGATATTTCCCTTAATAATTTCCTTGAGCTTCGGCAGGATAATTTCATTATCAATATGTTTTTTAAGCTGTTCCGCGTCGCCTAACGGTATGTCCGTCCCGTTTCGTTTTCCCGCCGCCGATTTAGTAAGCGCGGTCTTTTCCGCAACCTCTTGTGAAAGGGATCCGCCGTGGACGGCGTGCTTTCCGTACCACTCGTTCAGAAGCTCGTCGGGGTCGGGAGGGAGAGAGGTTTCGGTCTTAAGGGCGGAAAGTCCGCCTATGGAGGAATAGCACGCCGCGCCCGGAATAAGGTTTTTTTCCTCTCCGCACTTTCCGAACAGATACAAAAGCGGCTGAAGATTTTTGCCCCCCGCGATTCCGTCAAGCGTAAAGCTTTTTTCAGAGCTTTTGTAATCGCATATTCTTATGTAGCTTTCAAGGGCGGCGGAATCGTTTTCTTTCTCCTTTGGAACCGCGTCTATCCTGTCGGCGCTGCCTTTTATCGTAATATGCCCCTCCGGAAATTCCGGATCGTTTATAATATAGCTTACCATGCGTTCAAATTCTACGGGAGTAAAACCCGTGACTTTTAAATCGAGACTTATTTGTCTGAGAATGCCCCTGATCCTTCCGAAAAGGCTTTTGTATACCGCTTCGGTTTTTTGTGGAAAGGTGGGGTCTTTTTCTGTGGCGCGTTTTAACGAGTCGAAAATCGCCTCTTCCGCTATAAGGTCAATCTCCTCCCATGTTTTGCCCGTAATGTCCCCGTGGGAGGAAAGGGCGGTTTTTAAAATGTCGTGTACAGCTGATCCCAAGTTGTTGAGAGCCTCCGGATCGTTTGATTCCGGCTCTCTTATAAAAAGACCGTATTTAAAGAAATACATAAGCGGGCAGGAAAAGGCGGCTTCCAGTCTTGTGGGTGAGTATTCGGCGCTGTTCAGAAGAGCTTCAGCCGTTTTGGGGGAAAGAGAAAATCGCCTCTTGCCCGAAAGCAGCGCTTCGCTGTCGGCCAGCTTTTCCCTGAATTCGCTACCTGCCCTTTCCGCGCGTACTTCGTTAAGAATATTTTCCAGCATGTCGGAAAGTTTTGGCTCTGTGCTTTCCGCCAAGGCTCTTTTCACGTCATCCTCGGTGTTTAAGAAATATTCATCGGGCAGCTCGTCGACAGGTATCGCTTTAAGACCGGTTTCCTTTAGTATGGCGGCTTTTTCAAGCTCCTTTCCGTCCGGCGCTTGAGCGCTGTAAGAAAGAATCAGCCTTTTTCCGTAAAGGTTCATGGCGCGGTAGGCGAAATAGTATTCCTTCGACCACCTGTTTATACCGCTGTCGTAAAGGGGGAGACCGCTTTCAGACAGCTTTTCCCGTTCAAAATAGGAGAAAGCGCTTTGAAGCTTGCTTTCTCTCGGCATCGCTCCTTCGTTTACTCCCGCTATAAACACCGTCTTAGGCTCGGATTTTCTGGTGCGCTCCGTGTCACCTACCGTGACGCTGTCCAATACGGCGGGGGGATTGGCTAAGTTTATTCCCGAAAGAATCTGTTCCAGAAGCTCTCCGTACTGTTTGTATCCGATTCGTGTGTTTTTCAGGCCGTAGGCGACAGAAGTAAGCGCTTCACTCAGCGCGTCCCATATTCTGCCGTATTCCTCGGCCTCCGATTCGTCGGTTTCAATCGTATCGGTCTCTCCGCCCTGCCCCGCCTTGGAACGGGCTATAAAGGTGGAGCGTATATTTTCGCTGTCGAAAAGGTAACTCATGAATACCTTAGACATTTCGTTTCCGTTTTCGGCGGATTCAAGCTCTTCCCTCAACTTGATCAGCGGTTCCACAATCCCCCTTCGTATATTTTCCAGCGGATTAAGGTTTTTTCTCGGCTCGATCTCTTCGCTCCAGTCTTTAGTCCAATCCTCCGCCCTTAATCCGTATTGCTCTGCGGCAAGCCTCAGGCGATAGACCTCGCTTTGGAACATAAGCCTTACTCCTCTTTCCGGTCGCTCGAAATCCCGTATCCGCTTAAATCCGCTTTCCGTGAGCTTAAGCAGTTCCTCGGTGTCAAGTTCAAGACTCTTGAAAATACGAAGCACAAAGCCGATAACCGGCTTTTCGGTCATGGGTCGGGGAAAATCACTGAATACCGGTATACCTCCGAGACGCAGAGCGGAGGAAATTATCGGCTCCTTTTCCCTGTCGGGCGTGAGCACCAAAAAGTCCCTGTACCTGAAACCCTCGTCTCTTACCGCATGGTGAATTTTCGCGGCTATAAGCCTTGCCTCCTCGTAAGTGTCCTTGGCGGAATACAGCTCCGCCGAGGGCTTGTCCCTCCCCATCGCTCTGTACGGTACGGAAAATTCCCTTTCCTCGTAATCGGGAGCAATTGCCTTTACCTGCGCTATGGTTCTGCTTACGCACAAAAACTCTCTTTTGCCGCTGTCGGGCTTGTCCGAAGTAAAGCAGAACACGCTTTCCTCACACTGTCTCAGCGACGTTTCCAGCATTTTTTTCTGAACCTCGGAGAAGGTGTCGAAGTTGTCAAAAAAAAGATATTTTCCCGAAAAATAATCATGTTTTTCCGCCAGCACCGCCGCCCTTGACACATCGTCCAGTTTATCGTCGAGATTTTCCGTAAGCATACGGTCATATTCGGAATAAACGGCAAGAATGTCGCCTGTCTTATCCGTCAGCTCTTCATCGAGAACGTTTTCCGAAGTAAGAAAACGGTTCAGCTCATTGGGGGAAATCCCTCCGTTTCTGAGCGCCGCCACCGTTTTTAGCAGTACGCCGCAGAAAGCGGGAGAGTTTGCGTTTTTGTCAAAATAAAGAAAATTGCCCTTCAGCTTTTCCACAGCCAGCCACATTGTAACAAGCTTCACCGCGTTGTCGGCCACGGGTTTGGCCTGCCTGAATTCCTTCAGTATAGCTCTTGAAAGTTTGGAAAAGCCGGTTACACTTACGTGTCTTATGTTTTCCGCCCCTACGGAAAAATAAGCTCTGCGCTCCGTGTCGAAGGAAAACTGTTCGGGGACAAATAGGACGCATTCCTTCCCCTTCATTGCAAGCTCCTTTATTTTTTGGAACATTGACGTGGTTTTTCCCGTACCCGCTTCCCCGAAAAAAATCTTTGTGCTCAAAATAAACTCCTTTTATCCAGAAAGTACCGTGTATAACAAAAATCCCTCCGGATATAAATCGGGAGGGATTCTGACCTTACTTCTTCAAGCCGAATTTCTTGTTGAACTTATCAACGCGTCCGCCGCTGTCGACAAGCTTCTGCTTACCCGTGAAGAAAGGGTGGCACTTGGAACAGATTTCTACCTTGATATCCTTTTTGGTAGAACGAGTTTCGATCACGTTGCCGCAGGCGCACTTAATGGTAGTGGGCTTGTAATCGGGATGAATACCGTCTTTCATAATGTCACCGCCTTTTCTTTTTATTCTCAGCCCGACGGGGAGCAACCCGTGGGGGATTTTACGCAAAAAATATTATATCACTTTTTTAAAAAGGTGTCAAGAGAAAAAGTAAATATTATGACATTTTTTATTTCGGAAATCTACGTTTGTTTTATTAAGAATATAAAACAGCGTACCAAAACCCTTTGATACGCTGTTTTTTGTTTTTCCGTAAAGATTTGGATACTCCGCGGTATTTTTTATTTGCCCAAGGTTATTTCAACGGTGTGTTCACCTTCACCCAGATCGGGAACTACGTTTCCTGCCGTAACCTTACCGTCTAAAATCATAGTTTTGACGCCCTGACTGATATGGTCGGGATTCTTGACTGTAATGTTGTAAGTGCCGCCCCTAAATTGTCTCGAAGCGGTAAATCCGTCCCACTCCGCAGGAATTGAGGGGTTTACGGTCAGACCCTCGTAATCGGGCTTTATTCCCAATATATACTGGGAAACCGCTACGAAATTCCACGCCGCGGTACCGGTAAGCCAACTGTTCTTGGCCTCGCCGAATCTCGGCGCGTCCTTGCCAGCTATCATCTGAGCGTATACGTAAGGCTCGGTGCGGTGTAGGTCGGATATCTCCTCGTTATAGGCGGGAGCAATCTTCGAGTAATACTCAAACGCTTTGTCCCCGTGTCCCACAAACGCTTCCGCACAGATTATCCACGCGTTGTTGTGGCAGAATATGCCCGCGTTTTCCTTGTATCCGGGGGGGTAGGTGGAAATTTCGCCGTATTCGATATAGTAATGTGTAAATGCCGGATTGTTGAGCACCAGACCGTGCTTGCTGTTTAAATATTTGTCAACGCTTTCCAAAGTCTTAAGGTCGGCGCCCTTATCCTTTCCTAAGCCCGCCATTACGCAGAAGCCCTGAGGTTCAATAAAGATTTTGCCTTCTTCGTTTTCGTGAGAGCCTACCTTGTTGCCGTTGTCGTCGTAGGCACGGAGGAACCATTCTCCGTCATAGCCGTATTCCATTGTGGCGCGGCTCATCTTGTCTATCTCCGCCTGAGCCTTTTCCGCTTCTTCGTTATCCCCTTTTATTCTGCACATTTTTACGTATTCGGGGCCGATAAAGCAGAACATACCCGCGATCATTACGGATTCCGCCACCTTGCTGTAACCCGTGTCCCCGTACTTGGGAGAGGTGAAGGTCTGGAAGGATTGTCCCGGTTTATCGGAGAAGCAGCTTAAGTTAAGGCAGTCGTTCCAGTCCGCCCGTCCGCTCAGCGGCAGACCGTGGGGACCTATTTTGGTGCATACATGATAGAACGCTCTCTTCATATGGTCAAGCATGGTGTCCGCAAGCTCGTCTTTGTTTTCGTAAGGCACCTTTTCATCAAGTATGGAGATGTCGCCCGTTTCCTTGATGTAAGCTGCCACAGCCAATATCATCCACAGCGGGTCATCGTTGAAGTTTGAACCCAGCTCGTGATTACCCATCTTGGTCAAGGGCTGATACTGGTGATAAGCGCCGCCGTCCTCAAGCATCGTGGCGGCGAGGTCGATAAGTCTTTCCCTCGCTCTTGCGGGAATCTGGTGCACAAAGCCCAGAAGATCCTGATTGCTGTCGCGGAAGCCCATACCTCTTCCTATACCGCTCTCAAAGTAGGATGCAGAGCGGCTCATGTTGAAGGTCACCATACACTGATACTGATTCCAGATATTGACCATTCTGTTGAGCTTTTCGTCGGGGGAATTTACGCTGTACTGTCTCAGTACAGCGTCCCAGTATTTCTTTAATCCTTCAAACAGCTTTTCGGCCTTTTCGGAGGTGTTGCAAAGCTCGATCATCTCCTTTGCTTTTCTCTTGTTTACGATGTTCTTTCTGCTGTTTGCGGTGGTGATTATCGTGTCATTATCGGTAAGGTCGGGCGCGAATTTTTCCTCAA
This sequence comes from uncultured Ruminiclostridium sp., assembly GCA_910585505.1. Taxonomy (GTDB): domain Bacteria; phylum Bacillota; class Clostridia; order Oscillospirales; family Ruminococcaceae; genus Ruminiclostridium_E. Next base: position 12,166 of record CAJUFF010000017.1, read on the forward strand.
ATTCGTTTTCCACATAGCCTAAAAGGAAAATAAGGTCTTTGCTCTCACCGTCCTTAAGCTCTATTTCAAGATAATGGGACGCGATGGGCGACCAGCCGTCGGCTACCGAGTTGGACGGCTTTCCGTTTTTCACGGTCTGAGGTTCTCCGAACCCGTTATAAAGTCCCAAAAAGCTTTCCCTATCGGTATCGAAGCCATTTATATCTGCGTTTACGGTATAGAAAGCGTAATGATCGCGGCGCTCCTTGTACTCGGTTTTATGGTAAATGGTGCTGCCGTCGATTTCCACTTCGCCCGTATTGAAATTGCGCTGGAAATTGGTGGTATCGTCGTTGGCGTCCCAAAGGCACCATTCGAGGAAGCTCCATAGTTTAAGACTCTTTGCGCTTCCACTGTTGTTGGTAACGGTCAGCTTCTGTACTTCGCCGTTAAAGCCTACGGGAACGAAGAATTTGACTTCGGCCTTTACCCCGTTCTTTTCTCCCGAAATAACGGTATAACCCATACCGTGACGGCAGGAGTAATTGTCCAGATCTGTCTTTACGGGCGACCATCCGGGATTCCATACCGTATCCCCGTCCTTGATGTAAAAATAGCGCCCGCCCATATCCACGGGCACGTTGTTGTAGCGATAGCGGGTAATGCGGCGGAGTCTGGCGTCTTTATAAAAGCTGTATCCTCCCGCAGTGTTGGAAATAAGTGAGAAAAAGCCCTCCGTTCCCAAGTAATTTATCCATGGATAAGGCGTTTTGGGCGAGGTAATGACGTACTCCCGATTGAGGTCGTCGAAAAAGCCGAATTTCATAGTTTCCCTTTCCTTTCGTATTGTTACGTGTTATAAATTGCTCTTTAATAATTTTTTACGGTGCAATTTTGAGTGTTCGCACGGCATCTTTCATTAGTATATAACATTTTTATAAAAATTTCAAGGGCTGTAAACGTTACCAATAAAATTTTGGGACAATCAGCGATTTTTTTGTATTGACTGTTGCAGTGCTGTTAAAACGTTTTCCTAAAGAAATTCGGCAGTTTATACAAAATACTGCTTGATTTTTGCACTATTCAAAGTAAGGTAAATAAATGTGGCCGTAACCGCCGACGGATATTACCCGCTTCTTTCCCCTCTCCCAAGCTTATTCAAAAAGAAGCGGAGCCCTGCAAACAGGACTCCGCTTCTTCTCCTTATTTTATCTCTGTATATATTCCGTTTAATTTATCTGTATAACAACGGAAGCGTCTCCGTTTTCCGTTATCTCATATACCGGTCCGTTTATCGTTTCAAAGAAAGGCTTAGCATCCTCCTCGGCCGTCTCGGTCAGTTCGCCTTCCGTTACGGTATAATAAACGCCGCCTAACATTATAAGGTCGTTCTTCTTACCCGAAAATACCGCGTTTCCGCTTTCCACGGGAATCAGAACATTCTTGTTGAGAATAACGTTAATTTCGCCTGAATCGCCCGTAACTGTGAGCAGCGCCATGTTGAGATCCGGGCTTCTCGAATACTTAAGCGTTCCCGTATAAGAGGCTAACTCCGTTTCCGTTCCGTCCGCAGCCGATATGCTGTATATCTTTACGGTGTTTTCCTTTGAATCGGTGACGGCGGTGTAAACCGTGCCGTCTGAATAGGCGAGAACCGATACGGGACTTGCGTATTCGTGCTTGGCGAGGGATATTGTACCTTCGGAGCGTTCGCCGTAGTATACTATGGTTTTATCCAAGGATACCGCTCTCATAAGCACGGTTTTGCCGTCTCCGCTGCATGAAACGGAGGAAAGCTCCGCTCCTCCCGAAGTAATATATTTTACGTCCACTTCGCTTAAAAGCGAGGTCTCGCCATCGGCGTAGTAAAGTCTCGACATGTTTTCCCCGTCTCTCGCTATGATGAACAGTTTTGAACCGTCGTAAGAGGAGCTGATCTTCGCCGAGGATGCGTAATAGGTGGTTTCAAGCTTTATTTCGCCTTTTTCGCATCTGAACAGCCGTATGCTGTCCTCAGTGGTAGCCACAAAGTGGTTTTTGTTTATGAAGTTTATTGTCTTGATTCCTTGAAGGGGTACCGTTACCGTGTCGAAAACAGGCTTCTCCGTTTCGGAGGCTTCCGTTGAGGTTTCGGTGACGGGTTCGCCAGTTGTAACGGAAGAAGCGGTTTCATCGTAGGACGTGCTTGTATCCGTATCGGGAGGCAATGTTTCTTCCGGTGGGATATCTGTTTTCGTTTCCGATTCGGTTTCCGCAGGAGTTATTACTGGCGGCTCCGTTTCCGTAGGAGTTTCCGTTGCCGGAGCGGTAAGGGGAGGTTCGGTAACGGGATCCGGAATGGAAATATTGATATTTTCGCTTACCGGTTCGGGTGTGGTGGTAACGTCGGCGGGCAGGCTGTTTATGGGAACAAAACTATCGTCGGAAATACCGCTTTCCGGGTATTCCATCATAGTTATTTCCTTTAAGCCCCTGACCTCCGGAAGCATTGATACGGGAACGGATATTTTCGCTCCCAAGAAGCTGAGTGAATCGTCAAGCGCGGAAGAGTTGTCATAATGACTTCCGTCGGCTTCATAAAGAAGGCTTATGCTGATATCGTTATAGTCTTCGATTACCGAAAGCACCATGGTAATTTCGCTGTATTTAAGCGGCTTACGGAACGAAACGTACAAATCGGAAGACTCCTCCATCCCGCTGCTTGCCGAAAGCGCGGAATACTGCTGCTCCGCGGCGCTGAGTCTCGCTCTGGCGTTTTCCAAGCCGCCGTCCGTGATGTTGTATCCTTCGGAGCTGTCTATATGCGGTACGCCGGAAGAACCAAGGGAAACGGCTGCAACGGCTGCGGCGGTCACCACGCTGCACGCTGCGGCGGCCACCGTCCATCTGCGGATCACGAGGGCTTTGCTCTTTACATTACGGCTCTTTCGCTTAGCGTTGCGTTTTACCCTTTCGGCGTCGACGGTATAACTTTCCATAAGCTGTCTGTAAAATTCTTTTTTATCCACATTGCTTCCCTCCTTCCTAAAGTCTGAATTTTTTCTTTTGCCGTTCAATTGTACGGTACAGCTTGTTTTTTACCGCCGAAAGATTCATATCAAGATCTTCGGCGATATCCGAAAGCTTCATATCGCAGACGAAATACAGGTAGAAAATTTTACCCGTCAGTTCGTCCGTATTGGCAATATCCTCGAAAATTTCGCGAGCCAGAAGCTCGTCGCACAGAATGTCCTCGAAATTTTTCTGGGTTTTGGACATTTCGTTTTCTATCATGACCATTTGCTCATCGGTGTAGTCGGAAAAGCTTTCCGTGACGCTGTGCTTTTTCTGTGCGCTGTAATAGCTTTTGCATTCAAATTTTGCTATGCTTATCAGAAACGCTTCGGCGTTTTCTATGTCGTCATAGCCTTTTTTCACTATGCGCTGATAAAACCTGGCGTAGATGTTCTGAAGAATGTCCTCCGCGTCAAGTATGTTTCCGCACTTACTGATGACAAATCTGGTGAGAGATTTCACTGTACTGTCGTAAACGGTATTAAAGTAGGTTTCCGGAGAGGCTTCACCTTTTCGGTTCAAGCGTTTCACCTCGCTTTCCGCCTTACACTTAGTAGTAAGGACTTTATGGTAAAAAGTTTCAGCTTTTGAAATTTTGAGCGAAAATCCCTTTATATTTCCTGTACGCCTGTATATTAGACCATGTTCTTCCAATAATCACCGTAGAAAAATGAAAGAGAGGCTTTTATCATGAAATTTTTGTCCAAGGAAAGGGCGCTTACTCTGTCCATGCTATTCGGAACCGCTCTGGCGGTGCTTATCGGAAGCTTTTCCGCTTTTGCGGGAGAATGCGCGGACATGCCCGAGCGGCTTTTTCGTATGCACATTCTGGCAAATTCCGACAGCGAAGAGGATCAGTCGCTTAAATATGCCCTGCGGGATTTTCTGTCTGAGGATATGCAATATATTTTTGAAGGCTGCTCCACCGCCGAGGACGCCAAAAACGCCGCAAAAAAAAATCTTCGGGAAATAACCGTGAAGGCGCAGCGGTTCGTTTATGACAGCGGATATGATTACAAAATCACCGCCAGCGTAGAAAAGGTGTTTTTTACCACCCGACAGTACGGCGCTGTTACGGTTCCCGCAGGGGAGTACGACGCCCTTCGCATACTTATCGGAGAGGGGGAAGGAAAAAACTGGTGGTGCGTGATGTTTCCTCCACTTTGTCTGGGCGCGGTGGAGGAATATGTTTATAATGCCGCTGATACCGACGATCCCGAACGGCCGGCCGAAATAAAATTCGCGCTCTTTGAATGGCTGAAAAAGATATTCGGGTAGTATTGCTCCCATTTGGAACTGTTGATATTACGTCAGCTTAAAATAGTATTGGTTAACGGATTTTTTCGGGGCGTTCTCCGAAATACGAATAAAGACGGCATTTCAGCATACCGTTGTAAAGCTTTCTGTCCTTGTCCGCTTTTTTCCCGAAAAGCTCCGGAAAGCTTTCCCGCGAGGTAATGACATAAAGGCTGTTTTTGCCTAACGGCAGCATTCTTTCTCCCATAACCCGATAAATCCCGTCCGCCTCTTCTTCCGTCAGCATACGCTGAGCGTATGGGGGATTGGTTATTATTTTAACAGATGTTTCGGGATATCGGAAGTCCTTGATATCCCGCCTTTCAAATCTGATATACTTATTTACCCCCGCTTTCCATGCGTTTTCCTCGGCCAGCTTTACGGCTTCTCCGTCCTTGTCGCAGCCGAAAAGGGTAATGTTATCGTTTTTGACTCTTTCCCCGGCCTCGCGGAATTCCCTTTCCCATATGTCCTTATGGAAGCAGTCCCACTCCGAGGCTATAAAAGCTCTGTTCATTCCCGGAGCTATATTTAGCTGTTTCATCGCCGCTTCAATAAGTATTGTGCCGCTTCCGCAGAAGGGGTCGCAGATTAAGTCGGAGCTTCTTACATGAGCGAGATCGGCCATTCCCGCCGCTAAGGTTTCTCTTATGGGAGCCTCGCCCGATCTGCTTCGGTATCCTCTTTTGTGCAGGCTGGCGCCCGTTGTGTCCAGAGTAAGCAGCATAACGTCTTTTTGAAGCAGGAAATGCACGGGAAGTGTATGCTTGCTTTCCGGAAGCTCCGTTCCGTATTTGTTCTTCATGCGTTCCGCAAGAGCTTTTTTTACCGTCCTCTGTACGGCGGGGATACTGGTTATTTTCGAGTTTAAGGAGTGTCCTTTCGCTACCGGGAAAGCGTCCTCGCTTCCCGCAAATTCTTCTATGGGAGCACTTTTTGCCCCCTCGAAAATCGCGTCGAAATCGGAAGCTTTAAACTCTCCTAAAACAATCTGTACCCTTTCGGCAACGGAGGAGGTAATATTCATTTTGGCTATAACGTTTTCGCCGCCGTCAAAGAACGCTCTCCCGTCCCTCATGGCAATATTCGTTCCGCCTGCTCTTTTTATTTCAAAGGAAAGAGTTTTTTCAAGTCCGAAAAGGCAGGGCGCGGTTAGTCGGTACATTTTGGGGTCCTTTCTTTTTGGCGTCAATCAATCGTAAAGCGGTATTTCACCCGTATCGTAATTTTCCCAGAAGTCAATAAGAAACGCGTCGTCTGAAAGATTATGGCTTTTTCCGCTGCACTTCTGTGGGATATTGCTCTTTCTGTAGTAGCCTATACGCGTTTCTGGACAGTTTTCTCCCGCGATAAGCCCCGTTCCCGTACAGTAGTTTAAAGTAATCACGTCGGGGTCGGGAACGAACGTCTGAGCCGGCTCTCCCGCCGTAATCTCCTTCATTACATTTCCCCAGACCGCCGGAACTGTGTTCCAGTTGTCGGTTTTGTGAATGGGCTTATGGTTGTCTCTGCTTATTCTGTAACAGGCCACATATCGGGGCGTAAGTCCCACAAAGGATAATGTTGATTCGTCGTTTGCGGTACCGGTTTTTCCCACTACCTCAATGTTTTCCAGATTCGCGTGACGTCCGGAACCGTAAAGGTTTGTTCCTGCCACAACCATTCTCATCATTCTGTTGGTGATATAAGAGGTGTCGGAGGAAATTATTCTTTCTCCCACCGCGTCCTGAGATAAAACCGTTCTTCCGTCGCTGTCAACCACTTTAGAGTAAAGATAAGGCTCGTAATATAGGCCGCCGTTGCCCATTATGGCGTAAGCGGAGGCAAGCTGTGTCAGCGTTACGCCCTCGGTGATAGAACCCAGAGCGAGAGGTGAATAAGACATATCGTTAACCGGGTCAAGGGTAAAGTGAAGCTTTTCCGAAAGCTGCGTATAAGCCTTTTGTATTCCCACGCGGCTTAAAACGTTTACGGCAATGGTATTGAGGGATTCCTGCACCGCGTACCATGACGGGTAGAACTTTTCGTCTCCGAAGCCTAACTCCTCCGCGTAGTTATGGGGCCAGCGCACCGTGTTGTCCTCCGGATCGTAGCCGAATACATTGTTGTAGGGTCCCGATCCGAAAGCAGAGGCGGGGATTTTTCCCGACTGGTTTTTAAGCATTGTGGAATAGGTGATTATATTGTTTTCTATGGCGACGGAATACACTGCCAAGGGCTTTATTGTGGAGCCTATGATCTGGGGATCCATTGTGGCGCGGTTAAAGCAGTTGTCGCCCTCTTTTTCTCCCAATCCACCTACCAGCGCCAATACGGTGCCGCTGTAATCGGTTATGATAAAGGAAGCTTGAATGGTGTTTTGTCTCGCCAGCTCCGCTTCGTTGGCGGCCGTATTTGGCGAGTCGTAAACGGTATCGGGGTTATAAGATTTAAGAACAAGAGACGGATCTCTGAACATTTCCTCAAGCTTGTTCTGCATATCCATATCCATATTCAGATACGCTTTGAAGCCGCCTTTATAGAACAGCTCCTTAGCCGCGTCGTTTGTTATGCCCTTAAGCTCCGCCAGATCCTTTATTATCTGGTTTATAGCCGCGTCCACATACCAGTTCTGGCTCACCTCATAGTCGCCGTTCCATTTGTACGGAGTATAGGAATCCGCGTCCTCCACTCCCAGTTCCTCCCAGGAAACATTTTCGTAATACAGATCGTCGTCCTCATCGTCCTCGTCCTGTATTCCGTAATATTCGTTATAGCGCTCGTCAACATAGCCGAAATCGTCGCCCTTAACGGGAAGGCGAAACCTTACCTTTTCGTTTATGGCATCGTTGTACTCTTGTGTGGAGATATAGCCGTATTCGTACATTTTATTGAGGGCGTTTACCTGTCCTTCTCTGGTTTTGGTGAGATTTGCGTAGGGGTTTCTGATTGAGGGGGAGCGCACTATTCCCGCCAGTATCGCCGCTTCGGCTATGGTCAGTTGGTCGGGGGTCTTATCAAAGTATCTCATTGAAGCCGAGGCGATGCCGAAAGTAACGCCGCCTAAAGGGATACGGTTAAGATAGCTTTCCAGTATCTCGTTTTTCGAGTATTTTTTTTCCAGTTCCAGAGCGCGGAATATTTCTCTGAGCTTGCGCCCTATGCTTACTTCTTTATCGCCCGTGATATCTCTTACAAGCTGTTGGGTAATGGTGGAGCCGCCGTCGGTTCCACCCTCGGCCACCATTCTTACCGTTACCGCCACGGTTCTTTTCCAGTCCACTCCGTCGTGCTCAAGAAAGCGCGCGTCCTCTACGGATATAAATGCGTTGATAACATGCTGCGGCAGATCGCTAAGCTTTATAAGCACGCGGTTTTCGTCGGTGCTGAGCTGCTTCAGCGCCACCTCGTTCCCCGCCGCGTCGTAGGCGTAAAGGAAGGTGGAGGAATTAAGCTCCGCATCCTCAAGACTCACGTCAAAGTCCGTTTCCGCAAACTGCGTGACGTAAAGGGCAAGTCCCGTAATAATAATGCAGATCGCTATTATAATTACCAACAGCATTGCGGCGACCGTAGTGCCTATTATACCGACGCTTTTTCCTATTACTTGCAGCGGAGTGATCTTTTCCGGCTCCAAAACGGCTCCGAGATGTTGTTTCTTCTTTTTCTTTTTTAAAGCGGAATCACTTTCGTCGCCTATTTTTACATATTTTACTTTTTTTTCGTTATTCATATTATTCACCAATAAGTACTGCTCATAAGCGGGTTTACGGAAAAAATATGCTTTTTCCGCGTATTTTCTGTTTTAGTATACCACATTTTTGCTGAAATGTTAAGTACTTTTTAACATTTTCAGAAATTTAACTTAAACTAATGTGAAATTTACCAATACTCTTGACAATATGACATAAAAATAGTATAATTATGCTAAAATGTACTATGAAATGTGCGTTTCGGATTCAATATAATCGTTGCCGGATGCCCCCGCCTCTCAGGCGGCAAAGTCTCTTCGTATTTCGGTAGGGGATAATCCCCCGCTGAACCTCTGAATTGCAAAGCAATTCCGGCAGCTTGTTTAAGAAACTGTTCCGATAGAAATTGGCGCACGTCTTTTCGGCATATTTTGCCGCTGACTGCGTTAAAAATTCTTGACGGGCGACAGCCCGCCTGCGGATTTTTGCCTTATCATCAACAAAATATGCTCGAAAATCCGCACGCCATTCTTATTGTAACATTTTCTAAGCTAACTTATTTACGGAAAGGAATTATAATGAACAATCAGTATCAGCAGCCCAACGGGCAAATGCCACCGCCTTACATACCGCCGCAGAAACCCCGCGTTGATCCCGCGTTTGTGAAAAAACAGAAGACGGACGCCGTAAACAATCTCGGAGACAAGATAGCGCAAGCTCTAAAGGCCGATCCCATTCTGACCTTTATAGAGAAAAATTCAGAGATTTTTTCCTACATAGTAACCGGAATATGCGTACTGTTTTCAATAATACTTATGTCCGCGGGCAACTTTAGGATTCCCTTCGGCGTTGTTTCCGTCGTATTCGGATTCTTTGCTCTTTCAAAAAAGAAGCTTTTGCCGCTTGCTGTGGCTATGTCTGCGGTTTCACTGTTCAGTCTTATCTGTTTCATACACAGTATCGCCTATATGATTCAGACGGTAAAATACGGCTTTTTCGGCTCTGTTTTCGGAGGAGCTTTGTTGGGCATATTTTTTTCACTGTTGGAATTGGCCGCGGTGGGATTCCTTACTTTTATCGTGTGGACTTATTTTCAAGCGACGCTTCCGCCTAAGCCCGCGCCTGTGCAGCAGCCCTACTACGGACAGCCTCAGCAGCCCGCTCAGTACGGGCAGAATATGCAGCAGCCCCCCATTCAGCCGGCTCAGTCGGTTAAGCCCGCAGCCGAGCCTATACTTGACCCGATAGCTGCCTCTTCCGCGCCCGCGACGGTTGTTACCGCCGTGCAGGAAAAACCGAAAGTTACTCATAAGTTCTGCAGCGCCTGCGGCACCGAAAACAGTATTGACGCATCTTTTTGCAAACAGTGCGGAAATAAATTCTGATTTATTTCCAAGCATCAGAGAGACCGAAGGCTACTGCCTACGTGGTTGCCGCTGCCTTTTGAAAAGGGGGTGACGGAAACTTAAATACGTTTTTCTCGAAGCTGTTTTTATACCAAAGGGGCTGTAAAAAACTCATTACCCTGCGAGGTTCACCTCGCAGGGTAAAATTACCGATTCCAAACAGGGGAAGCCCTTTCTTGCGGGGCTTCCCATTTTATGTTGAGTCAGGGTGCTTACTGTACTTTCATATTATTTTTTTGGCGTTTGTCTCAAAATCTTCCATACTTTTAAAATCTCGGATTTCAAAATTCAATTTGTAAACGGCGCCGTTATATTCTGTGACCGCAGACGCAATCATTGCCGTGGTATTATCGGATTCGGCATATTTTCCGAAATATAAATGAATGTCGCTTTGCAATTTTTCGCTGAAATAGGATTTTTGAGAAATCTTATCCGTTTCGTATTCAGTGAAAAGAGCGGTTTTTTCTTCGTCGGGGTTTAAAAGTACGTACTGTCCGACGGGTCGTATGGCTTCGTCGGGATTCTCCTTACGGGATTGAACGGAATCGCCGTCCCCGTCCTCTATAAACGTTTTGACAAGACCGCCGGCTGAATTCCAGTCTTCCTCGTCGGCAAGAAATATGTTTGCCTGCAGAACACAAGAGTCATATATTTTACCCATCCGAACCTTAGCGAGGACTCCGAAATCCAGAATATTCGTCTGAAGTTTTTCGCCTGCCTCGCCGAAATCCTCAAAGACCTCCAAGAGACATATGTCCGGCATTTCCGTCGTTTCCGGCATTTGATCCGTTCCTCTATATTTTTGCTCGTTGTTTCCCGCCGGTTCTGGAAAACGATCGTGAGAAACAACATCTGTGTAACAGGTCTGTTCGGACGGTTCCGAAACGGGGATTTCGGCGGGGTTAAAAGCGCAGCTGCCGAGCAGTACTGTCGATATGCATACGGCGACCAAAATCACCGCTTGATAATATTTTTTCTTCATATAAATGTCTCCAACGCGTGTTTGCGGTGTTGCCTATATTCTGTATTCCATTTCCACGGTATCCTGCCATTCGCCGAACATATCCATAGCGATTCTTTCCCTTATTCCCACCATACGGAATCCGCACTTTTCATGCAGGCGGATACTGCCAGTATTCCTGCGGCATATTCTGGATTCCAGAGTCCAGATGCCAAATTCGGAGGCGTTCCTTTTAACCTCCTCAATAAGCGCGAAGCCTACGCCGTGCCTTCTGTAACCGTCTCTTACATAAATGCTGAGTTCCGCCACACCTCTGTATGCGCCGCGAGTAAGCCCTAAAGCGAGCGACGTCCAGCCTATAATGATTCCGTCCTTTTCAGCCACATAACGGCAAAAAGGCAGATGAGACCCGTCCCATTCTTCGTATTCGGGAACCCTTGTTCTGAAAGTTGCGGTGCCGCTTTCTATGCCTTGGGCGTAAATTTCTTTTATTCCGCGGTAGTCGGCGGGAGAGGCTTCTCTTATTATAAAATTCATATTGCTGTCCGATTCCTGTTTTTTATGTTTTTGTGATTTAACAATTTATTGCTCCCCCAATTAACTCTTGAAGATTTTATGCGACGAGCGGCTGTCGAAAGACAAGGAAGAAAGCCGCAGGAATATGTGCATATTTCAAGGATTTCTGACGAAGTATTTCGGCAGCCGAGCAAGCAGAAAAATTCAAGAGTTAATTGGGGGAGTAATACTATTATAGTACATATTTAACTTTATGTCAATTCAATTTTCGCAAAGCACGGCAAATATTCCGAAAAATTAAAAAAAATGCCCGTTTTATTGCATAAAAACCCATTTTTTTCTATAAAAAAGATGAAATAGTTTAATTTTACTTGAAATTTTTTCCGTTTTGTTATACAATATAAGGTGTACTTTTTGCAATATAATTTTTGAATTGAAAATAAAGGAATAAAGTTTGAAAGGACTTGAAAAATAAGTTCTTTAAACCCGCCGCGTTTGTGCTTTAGGCGCAGACACTTCCTCAAGAGGAAAGGAATGAGCATAAAATGGACAAGTTTTTAAAATTTATAAAAAATAAATGGTTTCTCTTGGGAATATCCTTTTTGTCATTGATATACGTCTTTTTCTTGGGCAAGATCGCGCAGTTGGTGTTCACAAGTTACCTTGAAACGGAAAACGCCACCACACTTACCATAATGTATGTGTTTGTGAATTTCCTTTTTGCCGTACTTATGTTTTTTACAAGAAAGCAGATACCGACGATTATCACCGCCGTACTGATTCCTCTGGAAGCCTTTGTTATAATGATAGTTGGCTTTGGCCAGTGGCATATTATAATACCTCCCGTTGTGGTATCCGCCGTGATTTTTCTCGCCTGCGGGGTGGGCGAATCTTTTAAAACGGTGGCGGGGACGCTTTTCCTTATGATGTTTGTGGTGGGCGGTCTGGTTTACAGTGTGTTTCTTAATTTCGGCATTTCTCTGAGATACGTTTTGGTGGATCAGATTTACGAAGAGGATCAGGAACTGGATTATTCCGCGCGCAGCCTCGATTATCTTATAAGCGCCGACGGCCGCTATCGTCTGGTGAATTACACAAAGGAGAGAGACGGTTTGGTAATAACCGAATACTATGTGGAGGAAGCCTATAAAGACGAGGAGTATCCGTTCGTTACCTTCCGAAGATCCTTCGGGTGCAGAAAAGTGTTGGCTACCGCATACGAAAACGCGGCGCCGAATCCCCGTTGGGTGTCCGACGATATTTTATATATAGATGGAAAAACGGTTGAAATGGAGGAGCTTTTCGCCCATCCCGAAGCCGCAGAAGAGGAGGAAACGGAAACTACCACTAAAGCGCCTCCCGCCCGTATTACAATCACCGAAGCGTCCTCCGCCGGTTCCGAAGCTCCTTTGGAAGCTGATACCGAAACTTCGACTGCCGACTGAACGATTTTTTGGGGAGCATTGTGTTTAGGCTTTTTCCGATGTTTTCCCAACGCTCCCTTAATTTGTTTAAATTGAGCCAAAAATAACGCCGAAAAGAGATCAGTATGAATTTACACACACCTTGCGTATTAAACATAGCGGGCAAAAGCTCCAACGATATATATCAGGTAAACGTACCCTCGAATCTGTTAGGCTTCTGTAAGTTTGATTTTACTCATTTTGCCGAGGACTGCAATCAGCTTTGCCGCGACTGTATGAAAACCGGCGAGTACCCCGTTGATGAGGTAAATATCATAAGAAACTCCATATCCGGCTGTCACCGCTATTATGAAAACAATATGAGAGGGATTTTTGACAAGATAGTGGTGGACTGCTGGATAGACTATATTTGCCGCCAAGGGGAAATGAGCGTTTCAACTCTTTGGAACAGCTTTATCGAGTGTAAAACTCCCTTTGAGAAGGCGGTATTTCAGCGCATTTCCGAATACAGGGCTCATCGCGCCATAAACCGCTGGACAAATCTTCTTAAGGTTCAGGAATACGCTCAAAAAAAACTTGATTACGTGTTCGGATGTAAGCTTAAAAAGCTTGAAGAGGCTGTTGGCAGACTTAACGTTTTCGATCTTATGTTCAGTGTGGCGGCAAACGAACAGGGCTATTCGCTGGACACCGTCAGCTCCGTAAAGGTGTACCGCCCCGGAAGGCTTTCAAGCTCTCCGTTTGTATTCAGCGGCGCCGCCAAGGAGATAATGCGCAACCTGTTTAAAAACGTCCACTTTACCGAAAGTCAGCCATACATTTCCAAGGAAGAGGGAGCAATTGCTGATTGGGAGTCCATGGACGCGTTCGGCGCAATAAAAAGCTATCTGCCCGATCATTCCGACAACGTGGTCAATACCATAATAAAATCAATGGTAAAGGTGCCCGAAAAGGTATACGTTCCTTCGGGCTTCAAGGCTATAATCGATCTTGAAATAGACGCGCTGATAAACAGCGGAGCGTTTTTGCAGCGCTGCCGTCGCTGCAAGGAGTTTTATATAAGGGACGACTATTACACCTCCGAATATTGCGACGCCGTTCATCGTGACGGCAGTACCTGCCGTGAGATAATGGAGCAGCCCAAATTCGATCCTCCCACACCCGAAGAGTTGGATATGCTTAAGGAAAAGTCCGACGGTCTTTACAAAGATATATCCGAAAGAGTGGGTAAAAATATCAGCCAGCGGGATTTCACCGAGTGGCTGGGCTATTTTAACGTGATAAAAACAAAGGTGTTTAACGGTGAAGCCCGACCTTCTGATTTTGACGACTTTATATCCTATACGAATCAGTTTTCTTTCCCTCCCCCCGCCGAGCGGGAAGAGCCTGCGGAGCCTCAGGAGCAAGAGGTCGAGGAGACTTCCCCCGACGGAAAGAAGATAAAGCCGTATCAGTTTACAAGGATAGACAGGAAGGAACTGGAACAAAGCGGAGCATTGAAGCCGATAGAACGTGGGGATGAAAGCCCGCTTCCCGATGTCAAGAAAAAAGCGCCCGTCGCTCCTCCGCCTCCCGCCGTCGCAAAAATAATAAGGGGTGCCGACCCGTCCGTATACCGCGAAATGCCTGCTCGTCCCATCAGCATAGGGGAGACAAACGCCGTAAAAAAGGATGTTTATTTGGGTGAGGATTTCTCCGTTGGTGGAAGCGCCGAAAGCACAGGTGAAAATACGGGCGCCGCAATACGCTCCATAGCCGAGAATGCCGCTGAGGATAATCGCAGGAAGACCGAAAAGCCCGTTTCCGGAATAGGCGAGGAGACTCATTTTCTTCCCGATCTGGATCAGTTTGAAGATTTTTCGGAGCCTGATGACGAACCGGAACTTCCTAAATCCAAAGCGCCGAAAGTTAAGCTTCCTGTTCCCGCAATGTCTGTCGGGGAAAAAATTCCCACTGACAGCGACGGCTTCAAGGATCTTTTTGCCGAAAGCGAAAGAAGAAACACAAAGGAGAGCGTTTTAAGTCCGTCGGATACCCTCTCGGAGGAAAAAGTCAATGATCCGAAGTTAAATTACGCACATAATAATCCGTCGTTGGGCGATGAAAAGGTCGACAAACCGGTTACTTCCATAAGCTCCGAAAAAAAGCCCGATCCGAAAAGCAGCGCTTACAGCAGATATTCCGCCAACAGTGCTTATGTGGGAATAAAGTTAAATTCTCCGATTAACGATTCCGATAAGCCGTCGGATGCGGGGTCGGAAGAAATAATTCGATCGAGGCCTGAAGAAATGGAAGAAAAAAACAATAAACATGCGCGTGAAAACTCGGATGCCAAAGAAAAAAACGCCGAGACAAACCGCGCCGCCAAGGCGGTAAACGCCTATAAAACGGTCACCGATATGCCCGTTTCCCAGTCCGCGCTTCCCAAGAAAGAAAGCGGCGGAAACTCAAACGGAATTTCGGACGAATTTGCCCGAATTCTTGACAGTATCGAGAGAAATGATGGCTTTGAGGAAGAAAACCTTCCTCTTGACCCGGACGGCGTACCTCTTTCCCATAAAACAAAGCACGTTATGGACGCTATAATGAAAAATACCGGCGTTAGCCCCTCACTTATCTATGGAAGACGTCAGGCGGCGGAAAAAAACGTGGTGCTGGACGACAGTTTTGGGGAAAAGAAAAAATAAAAAAATCTCATATGATAAAAAGACCGTGATCTTGTTGCAAAACATGATCACGGTCTTTTATATTTATAGCAATCCAAAAAAATTTAAACAAATTACAAACAGTGCAAAAAAACACAAGCTTTGGGGGCGTTGCCCCGTCCTTTGGACTCCCCTGCTTCCCTTTCGGAGTCCGAAAGGGAAGCGGAAAGGACAATTAGCACTGCCCATTCCTCTCGGAATACCTTATGCTTTTGCGTAAAAACGTGCAAGTTTTTAAAGGCGCTCATTGAAACCCGAATAATCACCAAACCTGAACCAATCGAAATCAAATTCCGACCCCGGCATAAACACAAACGACATTTCACTGACTTCCCCGCTTATCCTGTCAAGCTTAAAGGCTCTTTCAACGTAATCCGCGCTGTGCTCAAATTCCGCAAGCTGTGTAATCTGATTTCCTCCCTTCGGAGTGTACCTGATCTGAATCGGGTTAACGGAGTTTGAGGTTTTTCCTCTGATAATAATGCCGTCAACCCCTTTCTCGCCGAAGTCCAGATCCTTAAATACAATTACCACGTTGTTTCCTATTTCCTCGATCCTGTTTTCACGGATAATGAAGTCGTCTCCGTATATGTCGTCGTATTCGCCGCTTTGAAGTCTTGCCTTAGAACGCTCCAACTTGGTAAACTCGAATCCGCCGAATATAATGTTTTCGGAAACCGCGAAGGAAAGGGAACAAATACCTTTAAACCGCCTTGAAAGCGTGAAGTCCTGGGGCATAAACCTGTCCCAGCCGTTGTTGGGTTTGAATAAAAGCGTATCCGTCAGAATCGGCTTGGTGGAGGGATCGTCGGGATTGCCCTGCCACAGTTCTATTTCAACGTCGTTGGATCTCCCGTTGCCCACGTAAAGAGTCAGCCTGTCGCTGCCGTAGCTGCCGAAATCAATGTTGTCAAAGCCGATAACCGTTCTTTCGTTTATCCCCGAAATTGCACCCTTATCCACAATTGATGGCTTAAGATTGGAGAAGGCCCAAAGCGAAGCGGAAACGAAGCGGTAAGGAACGGTAAGCGCCTCGCCAAGCCCCTTTGCGGTGAAGTAAAGGTCGCTTATAACCTCCG
>CAJUFF010000018.1:0-18378 GCA_910585505.1 uncultured Ruminiclostridium sp.
TGCCCAAAACTCCTTGAAATACGCCGGTATTCCTGCGTCGTTTTGGACAATCTGATGAAAAAGCTGACTGCGCGTCTGCACTACAATCTTTGTGCGTTATTGCTTAAAATCGCTCGTTCACTGTATATCGCTGATTAGGAAGGATTGAAAACCTTGTTTACTATATTGCTCAGAAAAATGAGAAACACAAAATGGATGGTTTTATGCCTTTTTTTGGGTTTCTTAATGGCGGCGGGAATGATGAGTACCGTACCTATATATATGGACGCATCCCTTCAGCGCGTTCTAATCAAAGATATGGAAGAGTATCAGCTAAGCAGCGGCAAATATCCGGGAATATATACCGTTTCCGCTTCTCTTCCTCATGGGGTAGCCATAGAAGATCAACTTAAAATATTGGACGAAGCTCCCGAAATGACGTCTGACCGCGTAAATAAGGTCGGTATACCGATTTTAAACAATAAAACCGTGGTATCTGACAATCTGCTGTACCTTAGTAAAGGAAAAAGCGCCTCCGGCTCTTCTTCCTCTCGCGTAAGAGTCAGCGCTATGAGCGGGATTGAAGATCATATAGTTATGCAAAGCGGCGAAATGTTCAGCGAAAGCGGAATCGCGGCTGACGGCAGCTATGAGGCGATTGTCACTGAAAACGCGGCAAGAAACTTAGGCATAGTTCACGGAAACACATATGAAATCCGCCCAATGAATGCGGGCCAAGAAAGCTTTTACATTACAATTACGGGTATTTTTACCCAATCGGATATGAACGACAGCTACTGGTCCGAAGATCTTATTGCGTATGTAGGCAGCGTTTTTATTCATTACTCTCTTTATGATCGGCTGATATCTTCAAGCAACCTGAATATAGTTGATATGAACGTAAACTATAATCTCGACTATCATTCGGTCAATATGAATTCCATTTCCTCCATTACCGAAGCGATAAACAGCGATTTTGAATATTACAAAGAAATGGGATACGAATTTGAAATGGGCGCCAACAGTATTCTTTCCGCCTATGTGGAAAAAGCGTCTGCCCTTACGGCGATACTGTGGGCAATACAAATACCTACCATGGTAATGCTCGCATTCTACTTATTTATGGTATCTCAGCTTAATGTGGAGCAGGAAAGAAACGAGATAGCTGTGCTCAAATCCAGAGGAGCAAGTCCCGGACAAATATTCGGGCTGTACTCCATGGAAGCCGGTTTGTTGGGATTGGTGACATTTGTTGTATCGCCGCTGATAGGTCTCTTACTCTGTCGCTTTTTGGGGGTGAGCGACGGCTTTATGGAATTTGTCAACCGCACCGGAATAGCGGCCAAATTATCTGTCACAGCGTTTATCTACGCATTTATTTCAGTTGCGGTATTTTTCGTAACTACAATGCTGCCGATAATTCCCGCTTCAAAGCTTACAATAGTTCAATATAAGCAAAGCAAGACCAAAGTAAAAAAGAACGCACTTTGGGAATTGATCGGCGCCGATTTTATACTTATTGCCATTTCTGTTGTATTTTACTTTCTTTATACCAATACTGTCGATGAAGCGATAAATAACGGTACTTTTATTGCTACCGGACAGATCGACCCGCTTGTATTCATATTTTCAACCTGTCTTATATTAGGTCTGGGGCTTTTATTTGTAAGATTTTATCCTTATCTGTTAAAGTTTATTTCGCTTTTGGGCAGACCCTTCTGGAGCCCCTCACAATATATGGCTCTTTCCACCGTTTCCTGCGCCGGAGGCAGCAAAGAGCGCTTTTTGATGCTGTTTCTCATACTTACTTTTGCCTGCGGTTTGTTTTCCGCAAATACGGCAAGAGCCATAAATAACAATAAAGAAGATATGATTTATTATAAAAACGGTGCGGATATTACTCTCATGGAATACTGGATGGAACAAAGCTACACTTCCGGAGAAAATATAAGAACCGTTTACATCGAGCGTGATTTCTCAAGATACGAACAATTAGCGGGAGTTGAATCCGCCGCCAAGGTACTTATAAACGATAATGCCAAAGCTCAAACCGACAAAGGAAACGATATCTCAAAGGTAACAGTTATGGCTTCGGAACCCGATAAATTTGCAAAAACCGCATGGTTCCGCGATGATCTTCTGCCCGTCCAGTGGTATAACTACTGTAACGCACTGACAAATTACAGCTCCGGTGTTCTGATCTCCCGTTCCATGGCCAATAAATACGATATCGGATTCGGAGATGAATTATCTATAACATGGAGCGGAAATGACCCGTTAAATACCACCGTACTTGCGATAATAGACTACTGGCCGGGAATAAATCCCAATGAAATTCTCACCAACGGATCCAAAAAAGATTTTTGCGTTCTCAACTATAACTATGTTTATAACAACACGGAAATCGAACCCTATGAAGTATGGCTGAAGCTTAAAAGCAATGCAACCTCCGAAGAGCTTTACAACGATATAAATGAAAAAAAGATTCCGGTAGAATGGCTTATAGACAGCTCGCAGCTTCTTATCGAGGAAAAAAACAGTCCGACTTTACAAGGTATGAACGGCGGGCTTACATTGGGATTCATAATAACGATGATAATGGCTGTAATAGGATTTCTTATTTACTGGATACTGTCAATAAAAGGGAGAACTTTGCAATTCGGTATCCTAAGAGCCATGGGTATGACCATACGGGAAATTATCGGCATGTTAGGCTATGAACAGATATTGGTATCCTTGGTATCCATTGCTATGGCATTCATTATAGGCGGAGTAACAAGCGATATATTTGTGCCTTTGTTCCAGAATATGTACAGCATAGCCAATCAGATACCTCCGTTCATAATCTCGGCAGCAACAAGCGATTATATAAAAATATACGTGCTGATTGTAATAATGCTTGGCGGCGGTTTTGCGATATTGGGCGGAATTATCAGAAAAATAAATATCAATAAAGCGTTAAAGCTCGGCGAAGATTAAGAACTTGTCTTTACAAGATTGGGTATATGAATGAACACATCGTGTGTTAAGATTCTTTGCCTTGCTTGTCGCGAAAGCTGCAAGCCGTGTGACTTTTTCAAAGTCACACGAATCTTTGCCTTGTCATCGACAAAATCTGCTCAAAAATTCACGCCCAAATCTTGCGAAGACAGGTTATAAAAAGTCAACAGAAATACAAGGAAAAATAAAATGCAAAAAGTATTAGGCAGTATAAGAAAAGCGGTTCAAACCTATGACCTTATAGAAAACGGCGATCATATAGCTTTAGCGGTGTCCGGAGGAAAAGACAGCCTCGTAATGCTGCAAGGGCTTAAGGAATTCCAACGCTTTGCCGGAATAGAATATAAACTTACCGCTTTAACCATCGACCCTTGCTTTAACGGCGAAGCGGGAGATTATTCGGCCGTAAAAAAACTCTGTGATAAATTGGGAATACCTTATGTCATTGAAAAAACCGATATCGCTGCCATAGTGTTCGATATAAGAAAAGAAAAAAATCCCTGTTCTTTATGCGCAAAGATGAGAAGAGGCGCACTTCACGAAAAAGCCAAGGAGCTGGGCTGCAATAAGCTCGCCTTGGGACATAACAATGATGACGCTGTGGAAACGTTTATAATGAACCTTTTCAGGGTGGGACAAATTGACTGTTTTGCGCCAAAAAGCTACCTTACAAGACGCGACCTAACAGTAATACGCCCCCTTTGTCTCGCACCGGAAGCTCAGGTCAGAATGGCGGCAAAGCACGCAGGTCTTGATATCGTAAAGTCAAAATGTCCCGTCGATACTCACACAAAAAGAGAGGAAACAAAGGAATGGCTCCGTTCTATGGAAAAACAGGACAAGGGATTTACAATACGCCTTTTCGGAGCCATGCACCGCGCCGATATAAACGGCTGGGGATTTCCCGAAGATAAAGAGAACAAAAGAAAAAAAACGGAGGAAACACCTTGACGGATATTCTCAATCTTAATAAAATCGAAATGCCGCATCACGTTGTAAGCGTAATGTATCTGATCACCGAAAGAGACTATCAGTGTTTTATGGTCGGGGATACCGTAAGAAAGCTGCTCTTGGGCGAGCCTATGGGAGATATTGACGTTATAACCAACGCAGAAGTGGAAAGAGTAGAATATATATTGGACAACTACCGAGTTATTGATATAAATCCTGTTCAGGGCGAAATTATGGTCATGGCCGGAGGAATACCCGTAATGATAAGAAGCTACCGCCGCGGTAAAAATGAAGACGGAACTCCGATTTTCGGCGGTACTCTTATAGATGAACTAAAGCAGCGTGATTTTACAATTAACACCATTTGCGCGGATTTATACGGGAATATTGTAGACCCATTTAATGGAGTTAACTGTATTATCAGTGAACCGTTTACGCTTAAAGCCGTAGGAGAAAACGAACCTCCCACAACAGACGAAAACGGAGAACAGCACCATACACCCCTTTCGGTGGAAAAAGATCCGCTTTTTATGCTTAAAGCTTTAGAACTTATGGGAAGCGGCGATTATATCATATCGGAAAAGACGTCCAATGCGATAATGGACTGCTCCGAAAAAGTAAAAGAACTGAATCCCAAAGTGATGAGAGAAGCATTTGAAAAAATTCTTTCGGCCAAAAGAGTCAGCGATGTTTTTTTGGAATACGTATCTATTGTTACAACTATTTTCCCGGAACTTATACCGACTTTGGATTTTGATCAGAAAAGTATTTTTCAAAACTACACACTTTATGAGCACCTTTGCAAAAGCGTTGGTTTTTCCTTCCCCGATCTATCGCTAAGGTACGCTCTCCTGTTACACGGTGTGGGAAAGCCCGACTGTCAAGCTTTAACCGCCAATGGTTCCGCGACCTATTACGGACACGGAGAACGCTCTATGCTGATTGCACGGCGGGCATTGGAACGGCTGGAAATTCCGAAGGACATTATAGAAGATATATCTTTTATGATTATTCATCATGATATGGGTGAAATATTGGATGAACATGAGGTAACTGCACTGCTCGAAAAATACAGCAAGGCCGATCTGCGCAAGCTTTTGCTTATGGCGAGCGCCAACCTCAGAGCCAAGTCGCCTGAAAACGATCAAAAAGCCAACAATCTGAAAAAACTTTCGGAAAGCCTTTTAAAATAAACAGAGTTTACTGAATATAAAGCAGTCATATATCCTCCGTTTCTTAGTAGGCAAAGGTATATGATATTTTGCAGGCAAAGTCTCTTCATCCTTGGTTCAGTTGGAGAAAAAATTCCCCGCTGAATCTCGAAATTGCTTCGCAATTCCGGCAGCTTGTTTAAGCAGTGATTTAAAAATATTATTATATTGAATAATTTGATAAATTATAAAAAAAATATTGAAAAAAGCTGTAAAATGTGATAAAATTATAGGTACAAATATTGTAAAGGAAGGGGCGGTGAACTCGTTGTATTGTCTTTGGTTTGGAAATCATAAAATATATAATATGGATCAGTTAAGAAAAAATTTTGATTTTGACAATGTGGAAATGTATTATTTAGGCGGCAGTCTTTCCAGATGGCTCAGACAATGCGGCGAAAACGAAACTGCCGAAAAAGTGGAAAATATCAATCCTTTAGGTGATATATCAAAACAGTTAGCCGAAATTTTTTCGGTAAAGCTTCCCAAAGGCAGAAGTAATTTCCCTACTGCGACCTTGTCAGTAGAAAACAGCGACAAATCCCAACAAAACAAGACAAGTTCCTTTACCTGCACCGAAGTTTGCTCAGCTATTCCGAAAAATATAGGCTTAAGCACTTTTAATTCCAAAATCGGTTCTTTTGAACTTATAACAGAGTCTTTTTATACTGAAACCGGCTCTTTTATATCAAATGCCAATTCGTTTACTTTGAATTCATTTTCTATTTTTAATGGTTCATTTGAAACAACCTCGTTTCAAAATATTTTAGAATTAAGTTCATTCGGTATTTCCGGCAGTTCTTTTACTTCAAGCAGTTTTTATTTGCATGAATACGAATATGGTAGGTCATTTAACTTTTGCGGCTTTAAACAAAAAAGTTTTGATTCGGAAAACTTATCCGATATCATCGAAAACAAAAAATACGGCGCTTCCCTTTTCGGAAAAAAAAATCGCAATTATCGCGCCAATATAACTCAGTTGTCCGATGAAGAAAAAATAAAGCTGAATATCATGTATTGCCCTTTGAATCGCTTCGGATACGGAATTGATCTGATTTAAATTATTGCTAATTTACAATTATGCTATAGTTAAAGTTTTAAAGTATTTTAAGAAAGGAATTATATGAGAGGAATTCATATCATTTCTACCGCGCCGTTCTTTGCCAAAAATCCGAACGGCGCTTATTCTATGAATAAATTTGAACTGTATACCGTCGTCCTTTCCGCTTTAAGCTGGAAAAGTCTCGGAAATGAAATCATCATGGCTTCGGATAAAAAAGGAGCTGAATATATTGACAGTTTAGGAATAAGAAATGTATGGGACGGCATGGAAAACGTTATACCCGATGATCTTGAGGGAATTAATCCTAAAATGTTCTGGGCTGCGGGTAAGCTGTTTGCTCTTCGTGAATTTTCAGCACCTTTGGCGATGATAGATTTGGATTTTATTCTGTGGAAAATGCCTGAATTGCCTATAAACCGTATTGTTGCGGCACACAGAGAAAACCTTACTCCGTCTGTCTATCCGGAAATTTCTTCCTTCAAATTCAAGCGTCCTTTTAATACGGAAAAAATGAATGAAAAAGTTCTTCCGATGAATACCGCTTTTTTATACCTTCCGGACGAAAGCTTTAAGCAATATTATGTTAACCGCTCCATAGCCTTTATGAAATCGGCTGCGGACTGCAGCGATAATCTATGCTACATGGTTTTTGCAGAACAAAGACTGCTCTCAATCTGTGCAGAGGAAAAAAAAATAGGCTCACAAGTGCTGATGGATAAAGATGAGCTTTTCTTTCCCCGCGACGATTACACACACATATGGGGAGCGAAGCAGATTATGAAAGACAATACGCAAAGCCTGCATGATTTTTGCGACAGAGCAAGAAAAAGGATAAGAAAAGATTTTTCCGCTTATGAATATGTTATTGGAAAAATAGAAGGAGCATTTTCACCGTTTATATAATAATTATTATTATAAAAATTTTAAATAATCAGTAACAAAACAGGAACATAGCAAAATGAACAATATAATTAAAAAAGTATCATCAACCGGCTTAGGGAGCAAAATATACACATTAATCGCATTCTTCGGCGGATATATTGTCAACACATTTTTAACTGCGATAAAATACACCGAAAAAGGAATCAGGCTTACCGCAGTAACCCTGTGGCAAGCAACCCATGGCATAAGGCGCTCCACTGCAGTCTTTTTCAAAAAGATCTGCGTTTTTCTTTTGCGCCCTGTTGTCTCTTTTTTCAGGTATTCCGGCAGCAACGCCAAAGCGCTTGAAAAAATAAAGGAAAAAAATGGCGGCAAGCTTGGTTTCATCGGAGTTCTTTCATTTACAGGAAGGCTGTTATTCGGAAAAAAAGGTATTGCGGTAATAATTTTCAACTTTTCCATTCCCATTATAAGCGTTTTTTTCCTGTTCAGCGTCATAACATACGCCAATTCCATAAATTATGCGGTAAAACTTAATGTTAACGGAAAATTTTTAGGATACATAGAAAATGAACAGGTATTCCTCGACGCCAAGGAAGTTTTACGGGAAAGAGTAAATTATTTAGGGCATGATATGAATATTGAAGTGCTTCCCTCGTATTCGATAGAACAAATTGGCAATAATGAGACTCTTACCAAATACCAAATAGCCGATCTGATGCTGAAAAACTCCGGAATAAGTCTCGACTACGGCTATGGTTTTTTTATCAACGACGTATTTTACGGAGCGCTTACCGATTTTACCGGGGTAAAGGAATGCCTTGACGGCTTACTTGAACAATATAAAACGGATAACAACACTGAAGTTATAAGTTTTGTCGACGAAATAAGGTACAACGAAGCGGGTCTTTATCTTTCCGAAAGTCTGATTGACGAAGACGGACTTATTGAACTGTTAACAGGAAAAAAAGAGGAAGCTTCTTTTTACACGGTAGAGGACGGCGACAGCCATTCTCTTATAGCGGATAAAGTCGATCTTACATCCGAACGTCTTGAATCATTAAATCCCGGATTTGGAGAACGGGAGCTTCACGGGGGTGATAAAATTAAAATAAGCAATGAAGTGCCGTTTCTGTCGGTCAGCATTACCAGAACGGAAGTATACAAAGTTAACACAATCCCCTTCTCTACCGAGACATATCAAGATAACAGCGTATACGAAGGATCGTCGCGAATAATGCAGGAAGGTCATTACGGCGAAAACGAAGTTACCGCCGATGTTACATATGTTAACGGAATTGAAACAAAAAGAAATATAACAAATGTAAAACAGCTCCTCTCCCCTGTTTCCGAAATTATCGCAATAGGAACAAAGCCGACTCCCGCAGGAACCTTTAAAGAAGGCTCGGCGGCCTACGGAAAATTCTTATGGCCTGTAGATGGAGGTTATATAAGCCAATGGACACATTGGGACGGAGGATACGACGGGCACAAAGGCATAGATATAGCCGGTGTAGCCTACGGACAAACCGTATACGCGGGTGCAAGCGGCGTGGTTACCTTTGCGGGCTGGGACGGCGGCCTTGGAAACTGTGTAAAAATATATCATGAGGATCTTGGAGTAACAAGCGTTTACGCCCATAACAGTATACTCTTCGTTTCCACCGGACAGCGTGTGGCACAAGGGGAAGCCATAGCGGGAGCGGGACAAACAGGCAAAGCTCAGGGCATTCACGTACATTTCGGAATACAAATTAACGGCGTCGCCGTTAATCCGAGAGCCTATCTCGATATTACCGATGAAACGCCGATAAAAATATACGGATAATTACTCCACACTCAATTTATTGAGTCCATAATCTCTTAAAATATCCGGAAAATCCCTGTAAGCCACATTGTAGTCCACATTCCCCTCAATACCGTTTACCTTTCCTTCATGCGAATACTGCCAAATGTAATAGCCGTAATCAGTTTTCGGCTGCGGATCATTCAGCTTTGCCACCCACACCGCGTATCTGTCCTTCAATGAATCGCTGAAATGGTTGTCAAGACGCGCTTGATATGAATAAAGCATAGGAAAATATCCTCCGCCCGCCACTGTTTCAAGAAAGGCTTCCGCGATATCGGTCATATCTAATCTTCTTCCGTCCTCTTCCATATCCACAACAACAGGAAACGTTATTTCATAGCCTTCAAGGAGGTTTAAAAAGAAGTACGCTTCCTGTTCTGCTTCTTCAACGGTTTCGGCGTAGCTGTAAAAATATACGCCCACATCTAAACCGTACCGCAAAGCCCCTTCTATGTTCTGTCTGAAATGAGTGTCTTCTTTCGGACCGGTGTCATCAATATCGCCTCTGCCTGCCCGTATTACAGCAAAATCTATTCCTGATTTTGAAACCGTCTCCCAGTCAATATCACCCTGCACCCAGGAAACGTCTATTCCTCTCAATATCACCTCGTCCTCGTTCTTTAAAATGTCGGTGGAAAAAATTGACAAATCCGTATGAATAGCGTTATCAACAATTACACCGGACGCGGCGCTGATTATTTTTCCGTATTCTGTTACGGTACTGCCTTCTCTCATATTCATATCGCCAAAAACAAAAATATTTCCCTTTCGCTCCACAGTTATATGACCTGAACTTTCTAAAATTCCATCCTCTATTGTAATATTTCCGTTATTTATTAACCCCCCTCCGTTTTCTATGTAAATATCTCCCATACTCGTCATAGCCGAGCCACCAGTAAGCTGTAAATTCCCAGCAACGGTTAACATTCCGCCCAGATCCAGAACCACAGAAGTATTATTTTCAAAAGCGCCTTCGGGTCTTATATTTAATGCTCCGGAAATAAGAAGAGAAGAATTTTTCTCGGCGTAGGCTCTGCCGTACACGGAAAGTGTACCCGTTGGTGTAACCATAAGATCACCCGACGAAAAAAGATTACTGCGCTGTCTTAAATTTATGCCGCCCTCTATAATCAGAGATTTTCCCTCAGGTATTAAAAGCTCCGCGCCTTCCTTAAGAGTCAATGTAGTTTCAGAAGGAACAACTAAATCATTATCCAAAACCACTCTTCGGCTCAGAACATATGAGCGGTTATTGCGAAGCTCCGTTACACCATCCCATTCCCCCTCAGGAACCGCTGATACAGCCGAAAATCCAAAGCATCCTATAACGCTTATAACAGCAATAAGTGTAAGTATTCGTTCAGTAAGCTTCATTTGCTTTACCTCCCCGAAATGTTTTGGTTGCATAACCGATACATAACTTCTGGAAAAGTCAAATTGACTTTTCCAGAACATAATCCACGTTAATATACCCGTTTTCCTGTGGTATCTCTTCGGTTTTTATCACTTTAAAGCCATTTGCCTTATAGACGGAAACCGCTCTGTCATTTCCCTGATTTACATTTAATCTTATTGGCAGGTTATAATTTTTTATAAGATATTCAAAAACGCTTTTCGCAACATGCTTACCTCTTTGATCTGCCGATAAGTAAAGTTTATCCAAATAAATATATCCGGAAAAATAACAATAAGCAATAAATCCAGCTTTTTCACCATCACAAAGTATGTATTCGTAAATCATTCCTTCAGCTTTAAACTTAAGAATATTTTCATACTCAAAATACTTTTTTATGAGTATTTCAATATGCTCCCGTTCAACAATCCCGTTGTAGCATTCCAACCATATGGGTGCCGCAAACTCTTTCAAACACTTTATATCGCTGTCAGTCATTTTTATAAACTCAATCACCGTGTTTTTACCTCTTATAAATTTATACTTTCATTTTATCACAAATAGCTAAATATTGCAATACCTGACGCTAAACTGCGATAATTTACGTTATCTGACATTTTTTGCATTGAAATAATTGTGCTTTCGCGGTAATGTTGTATAATAAAACTTGACACAATCCAAGCACAACAATAAAATAATTCTAATGAAAAGGAAGATGTCAGAAATGAGACAAGCAAGAACATACACTGATGGTTTAAGGTGCAGACAGTAAAACTTGCTAATGAGGAAGGCATAAAGAGAGCGTGGGAGGAGTTGGGTGTGCCGAAAAACACATTTGGTACATGTGTGCACAAGGCGAAAAAAAGGGAGACGAATTCCGGAAAAGACGAGCAAACGCCGGAAACCGCGTTGACGCTTGTTGAGGAAAACAAAGAGCTGCACAGGCAGCTAAAGTAGCGAGACAAGGAAATCAAAGCGGCTTAACGAACTGAACGAATTTTTGGAGGAAGTATCGGCTTTTTTCGCTGCGAGCCGATGGAAAGATTTGAATACTGCAATCCGAACCCCAAAAAAAAATCGGTGGGAGACTGCGTTATAAGAGCTTTTTCCATTGCTCTGGACAAGCCTTGGGAGGAAACCTATATGGAAATCTGCGCCCAAGGATTCAAGATGGCAGATATGCCCACAGCCAACCGAGTATGGGGGAAATATCTTAGGGAGAAAGGGTTTGAGCGGAAAACGGCGGAATCGGAAATTACCGTCGGGGAATTTTGTGAAAAACACAAAGAAGGTACTTTTATCTTATACTATTCCTTCTCTAAATCATTAAATTATTCACGAAAAAGTGATATAATAAAAGTGGTTGATAAAAATGTATAACCGCTTTAAAATGACAGAAGAAGAATACAAAAAAGCAGTCGCACAGGAAAAGAAAATCAAAGATAAAAACGTTAGCAGACGGTTAAAGGTTTTAATAATGCGATACGAGGGCTTCAAAGCAAAGGAAATAGCGGAACATCTTGATTTGCACAGAGCAAGCGTAAGCGCAATGTGTATGAGGTATATGCAGGAGGGTTTGGAAGAATACGCACGAAACAAATATACTTCACATAAAAGACTGCTCAGCGTTGAGCAAGAAACCGCTATATTGGAAGTCTTTTTTAAAGAAGCAGAAGCCGGACATGAGCTGACAGTAAAGGAGATAAAGGCAGAATTTGACAAAGCCTGCGGAAAAGATACCGGAAATGCTTACATCTACAAGTTATTGAAGCGTCATCAATGGCGCAAAGTAATGCCAAGACTCAAACATCCAAAATCTGCTGATGAAGTGGTGTGCGATACCTCAAAAAAATTAAACAAAAAGTAGCAGAGTCTACTTTATTACTAAAAAGCGGTAAAGTGCGGCTGATGTTTGAAGATGAAGCCGGGTTTGGACGGATAAATAAGCCTAAAGCTTGCTGGTGTGCCAAAGTAAAAAGACCGATAGTACCGTGTCACCATATACGTGAATACCGTTACGCATTCGGTGCAATAGAGTCATTAACAGGCGAACACTTTTTCCTTGTTATGCCATACTGCAATACCGATTGTATGAATGTGTTTTTTGAGGAACTCTCAAATGAGTACCCGGATGATATGATCTTGATAGTGTGCGATGGAGCCGCTTGGCACAAATCAACAGGGTTAAAAATTCCACAAAATATTCAACTTTTGCCTATTCCGCCATACACGCCGGAAATGAACCCCATAGAGCAAATTTGGAAACAGATACGCTCTTTAGGTTTCAAAAACGTTGTGTTCAATTCACTCGATGATGTTATTACACATCTTTGTGACACTATGAATCTGCTCTCCAATAATATGGTTAAACACATTTCCTTAAGAGGCTGGATTGAAAAATGTTTTTTAGAAGCGGATTAGTATAAGTATGGAAATGCTTTTAACGGTGAGCCGGATATGCCCGTTAAAGAAGATATTGAAATTGAGTTTATCCCGTGCCGTGATACTTGGTACTAATTTGTTTTGAAAAGTTTAACGCTTATTTAAGAGCGGTATAGATTTTACCTATACCGCCCCAGATTTTAAAGAAAAAATTTTTTGCACTTTTTTCGCATTTACTCTTGACATTTATATTGTTAAAAAAATTTTATAAAACCACTTGACAAACTAAAAAAAATCATTTATAATAATTAAAAATAAAATGCTATGACAGGGAAAAAAGTAATTTTGTTTTTTCAGAAAGCCGTTGGGTGATGTAAAACGGTAAAACGAAATTGTAATAACTCACCCTTGAGCAGTCGGCTGAAGTGAGATTTTATCTTATGTAAGTTTGAACGGGCGCTCCCGTTACAGAGCTGCACATTGTTTGATGTGGTTAAGGTGAGTACGGTAAAAATCGTACTAAAAAGAGTGGTACCGCGAGGAATTATCCCCGTCTCTTTATTTTAAGAGATGGGGATTTATGTTTTGCCGCTATTTATTTGTTGTTTTCACGATATGCAGAAAGGAGAAGAAATGAAAAACACGGAAAAATACACCAGAAACTATTTTATGCCCCCATGCGCCTGTCTCGACTGGGCAAAAAAAGAATATATAAACAAATCTCCTATTTGGTGCAGCGTAGACCTTAGAGACGGAAATCAGGCCTTGGTAGTTCCTATGACATTGGAAGAAAAACTGGAATTTTTCAAGTTTCTTGTTAAAATAGGCTTCAAGGAAATAGAAATCGGCTTCCCTGCCGCCTCGGAAACAGAATATGAATTCTGTCGCAAGTTAATAGAAAAAAAGCTTATTCCCGATGACGTAACCATACAAGTACTCACGCAGTCCCGCGAACATATCATTAAAAAGACTTTCGAAGCTTTAAGGGGCGCAAAAAATGCGGTAGTGCACCTTTATAACTCCACTTCCTTAGCCCAGCGGGAACAGGTTTTCAAAAAATCCAAGAAAGAAATAATCGATATAGCCGTAAGCGGCGCAAGGCTCTTTTTAAAATATGCGAAGGAATTTGACGGGAATTTTACTTTTGAATACTCTCCGGAAAGCTTTACGGGAACCGAACCCGAATTTGCTTTGGAAATATGCAACGAGGTGCTTAAGGTATGGGAACCGTCTCCGGAAAAAAAGGTTATAATAAATCTTCCGGTAACGGTGGAGCTCTCGCTTCCTCACGTTTACGCCTGTCAGATCGAGTATATGTGCAAAAATCTTTACAAAAGAGAGCACGTAATCGTTTCCCTGCATCCGCACAATGACCGCGGCTGCGGCGTGGCCGATACCGAGCTTGGACTGCTGGCCGGAGCGGATAGAGTTGAGGGCACGCTGTTCGGAAACGGTGAAAGAACGGGAAATGCGGATATAGTTACTTTGGCACTGAATATGTATACGCACGGCGTTGACCCAAAACTGGATTTCGGAAATATACCGGCGGTTGTAGCGATGTACGAAAAAACGACCGGAATGAAGGTGGGAGAAAGACAGCCATACGGGGGGGCGCTTGTGTACGCCGCTTTCTCCGGCTCCCATCAGGACGCTATCGCAAAAGGAATGAAATGGCGCGAGGAAAAAAACGTTCCTTACTGGACGGTACCTTACCTCCCCATTGATCCAAAAGACGTGGGCAGACAGTACGAAAGCGACGTTATCCGCATAAACAGTCAGAGCGGAAAGGGCGGAATAGGATTCCTGCTTCAGAAAAAATTTGGCGTAGACCTGCCCCCGAAATTCCGCGAAACGGTAAGCTACACAATAAAAGGAATTTCCGACAAACATCATCAGGAGCTTACTCCCGATGAGATATACGGCGCATTTACCGAAAACTTTGTCAATGTGGAAAAACACATTAGGTTCAAAGAGGTTCATTTCGTTCCCGGCGACGAATACGAAGCGCGGCTTACCATTGTACAAAACAACAGAGAAAGAATAATTTCCGGAAAAGGAAACGGCCGCCTTGACGCGGTAAGCGACGCTCTCAGACGATGTATGGGAATTACTTTCACTATTTGCTCCTATAATGAGCACGCCCTTAACACCGGCTCCAAATCAAAAGCAATATCCTATGTTGAAATAGCGGATAAAAACGGAATTGTTACATGGGGATCCGGAATCCACAGCGATATTATTACATCTTCGGTAAAGGGACTTTTAAGCGCTCTTAATTTAAGCGGTATTTTTAAATCCTAATTTATTTGCTGTATCAGTATCGTTAACCTTGTTAAAAATAATATTGACTTGCAAAATTTTTCCGTTTATGTTAAAATTAAAAAATACAATAAATGAAAGGACAATTAATATGAAAATCAGCTTTTCAACCCTTGCGTGCCCCGATTTTGAATGGACAGACATATATTCGATGGCCAAAGACTTTAACTTTGACGGTATCGAAATACGAGGACTTGGCTCGGATATATTTTCCGTTAAAGCCAAGCCCTTTACGGAAGCGCAGCTTCCCAAAACAACGGCGAAGCTCAAAAAATTAGGACTTGAAATCCCATGTATATCTTCCGGTGCCTGTCTTAAATTTACGGACAAATCAGAGGAAAACCGTAAAGAAATAACCGCCTACGCAAAATTGGCTCACAGTCTTGACTCATCTTATATCCGAATACTTGCCGATCTTGAGCCTATGCCGGAAGGCGAAGTGGATGATGAAGCCATAGTAGAGGAACTGAAAAAGCTGGTTCCCGTTGCCGAGGAATACAACGTTACCCTTCTTGTGGAAACAAACGGCGTGTATAGCAACACCAAGCGCCTTAAAAAAGTACTTGACAAGGTGGCGAGCAGAAAGGTTGCCGCTCTTTGGGATATGCACCACCCTTACCGTTTCAACGGTGAATCTCCGGAAGAAACGGCAGCCAACTTAGGGGAATACATTAAATACGTTCATACAAAGGACAGCGTCTGCAAAGACGGAAAAATTGAATACAAGCTTATGGGCGAAGGTGATTTGCCGATAAAAGAAATGCTGGAAGCTTTAAAAAGCTTGGGATATAACGGCTATGTTTCTCTGGAATGGGTAAAACAATGGTCAAATAACCTTTGCGACGCGGGCGTAGTGGTTCCCCACTACGCAAGCTTTATGGCTCCCTACAAGGTTCAACACAAACACCCTCTTCAGGACAACAACACCAAAACCGGCAAATATGTATGGCCAAAAGAGCGATTGATAGATTATACATTCCCTGATATTTTGGACAGAATCTGTGAGGAATTTCCAAATCAATACGCATTCCGCTATACCGAGCTGGAATACACGAGAACATATCCCGAATTCCGTGACGATGTAGACAATTTTGCCAGAGCGCTTCTGGCCATGGGCGTTAAAAAAGGAGATCATGTGGCAATATGGGCCACCAATGTTCCAGCTTGGTATATAACCTTTTGGGCCACAACCAAAGTAGGCGCGGTGTTGGTAACGGTAAACACTGCCTATAAAATTCACGAGGCAGAATACCTGTTGAAACAGTCGGATACTCACACTCTCGTTATGGTAGAGGGATTCAAGGACAGCGACTATGCTGGAATAATCAGGGAAATCTGTCCGGAGCTTGAAAATTCGGAAAAAGGACAGCTTCACTCGGCGCGTCTCCCTGTTCTCAAAAACATTGTCACAGTCGGTTTTGAAATGAATGGCTGCTATACATGGGAAGAAGCGTCAAAAAAAGCCGAGGAGGTTCCCTACACCGAAGTGGAAAAAATACGGCGCACCATAGACAAGCACGATGTATGCAATATGCAGTACACTTCAGGAACCACCGGATTCCCCAAGGGAGTAATGCTCACTCACTACAACGTTGTAAACAACGGCAAGGCCATCGGTGACTGCATGGACTTATCCACCGCCGACCGCATGATGATACAGGTTCCTATGTTCCACTGCTTCGGAATGGTTCTGGCAATGACCGCCTCAATGACTCATGGCGTTACAATGTCCCCTATTCCCGCTTTTTCACCCCGTAAAAGCCTGAATTGTATCAATAAGGAAAAGATAACCTGCTTCCATGGTGTGCCGACTATGTTTATCGCCATGTTAGGCCACGAAGATTTCCCCAAAACCGATTTTTCCCATATGAGAACAGGAATAATGGCGGGCTCCCCCTGCCCTATAAAGACCATGGAAGAAGTAATAGAAAAAATGCACATGAGCGAAATTTGTATTACCTACGGCCAAACCGAAGCTTCCCCTGCCACAACTATGAGCAAAACCACCGACAGTATAGAAACCCGCGTAAACACCGTTGGCGGCCCGATATTCGGCGTTGAGTGCCGAATCGTTGATCCCGAAACCAACGAGGAGGTACCCGACAATGTGGACGGAGAATTCGTGGCAAGGGGCTACAATATTATGAAGGGCTATTACAAGATGCCCGAAGCCACCGCCGCCGCGATAGACGAAGACGGCTGGCTCCATACGGGCGACCTTTTAAGGAGACTCCCCGACGGCAACTTCAAGGTAACCGGGCGCATAAAGGATATGATAATCCGCGGCGGAGAAAATATTTATCCCAAGGAAATAGAGGACTTTCTGTACACTCACCCAAAAGTAAAGGACGTACAGGTAATCGGCGTTCCCGATAAGGACTATGGCGAAGAGATAATGGCGTGTATTATTCTTCAGGACGGGGAGGAATCATCCGAGGATGAAATAAAAAAATTCGTTCTCGACCATATGGCTAAGCATAAGGTTCCTCGTTATGTGGATTTCGTAATGGAATTTCCCATGAACGCGGCTGGAAAAATACTGAAATATAAAATGCGTGAAAACGCCGTTGAAAAGCTGGGTCTTCAGAATGCCAAAAAAATAGTCACAGCATAAATTTTACGATTTCCTTTTCTCTTGCTTGTCACCTGTAGTATTACAAAAATGTCACCGAAAAAAGCTGAAATGTAACTGCTTTCAATGTAAACAGAAACTTCTTTTTGATATAATATGTCAGTAATAAAAACAAAAAGGAGCGCGGATAATGAAAAGAGCAGCTAAAATCATAACGGTTTTGACATTTATACTGTATACTCTCGCTTTCACCGGATGCACGTTTAGGATCGTCAACAATTTCGGTATTGCGGATGTCAAATCCTTTGTTCTAACACTGTCGAACGACTGCAAAAGCGACATTTACGGTTACAGGATCGAATATTACCTTGACGGAAAACCGATAGGGGGACAAGTCGTAATAAACGCCGATGAAAGTAAATTAAGCAAAAAACAAAATATGAAAGCAGTATTTGACGAAAATTTTTTTCCCGATGAAGCCGATATTTCGGAGTTTCAGATTGAAATTTACGTATTGGACG
Organism: uncultured Ruminiclostridium sp.; assembly: GCA_910585505.1. Taxonomy (GTDB): domain Bacteria; phylum Bacillota; class Clostridia; order Oscillospirales; family Ruminococcaceae; genus Ruminiclostridium_E. The sequence goes on from CAJUFF010000018.1 coordinate 18,123, forward strand.
AAAATCTGAACGAATCCGAGCCAACTGATATTGTTGCGATTTCGGCGGAGTATGGGAAAAAATATGAGATATCGGTAAACGGAAGTTTTGAGGATGGGTTCAAGGCAGAATTATAGTAAAAAGATTTTTACAAACTATTAGCATAAGCAAAAATCCCCTTTTGACAACATTTCGACTGTTGTTAAAAGGGGATTTTAATTTGAGAATAGTGTTATACTAATACTGTTAACCAATTAAAAAATGGAAAAAACGGTTT
>CAJUFF010000018.1:18388-27643 GCA_910585505.1 uncultured Ruminiclostridium sp.
TATTATATTTTGTCTACAAGATGATTGAGAATTAGTATAACCCAGAAGAAAAAAGCTTGATTACCGAAAAAATGGGAAACCTCTCTTGTAGGGATTTCCTGCGTCTAAAAATCCCAATCTGACATTCTATATAATGACTTAAAAAATACCGTAATCTTATCTAAAAGCAAGATTACGGTATTTTTTATTATAATATTTTTATATTACAGGCTGATTCGCGTTTTATACTGTTAACCAATTAAAAAATGGAAAAAACGGTTTTTAATTGGTTAACAGTGCTTCGGGTGTAATAACCATTTTGACTATGATTTTATCTTGTGTCAAAATGGTTATTAGTATTAGCTTAATACATTCCGCCCATTCCGCCGTCCATTCCCGGAGCGGCTGCGGGAGCGGCAGGCTCCTTCTTATCCGTTACAAGGCTTTCGGTAGTGAGAACCATAGCCGCAACGGAAGCCGCGTTCTGGATAGCCGAGCGCGTTACCTTAGCGGGGTCAACAATACCTGCGGTAACCATGTCAACATACTCTTCTTTAGCCGCGTCAAAGCCGTAGCCGACAGAGCCGTTTCTCTTAATGCTGTCGATAATAACGCTGCCTTCCAGACCCGCGTTAAGCGCGATCTGACGAACGGGTTCCTCAAGAGCGCGGAGAACGATCTTGGCGCCGGTCTTTTCGTCGCCTTCAAGCTTCTCAATAAGCTTTTCAACGGCGGGCATAGCGTTGATAAGCGCGGTGCCGCCGCCCGCTACGATGCCTTCCTCAACGGCAGCCTTAGTTGCCGCCAAAGCGTCCTCAATGCGAAGCTTCTTCTCCTTCATCTCCACTTCGGTTGCAGCTCCGACCTTAATAACCGCTACGCCGCCGGAAAGCTTCGCGAGTCTCTCCTGAAGCTTTTCCTTGTCAAATTCGCTGGTGGTGGTGTCGATGGCCGATCTGATCTGGGCGATTCTCTCCTTGATGGATTCGCTTGTACCCGCTCCGTCAACAATGGTGGTGTTTTCCTTGCCGATCTTTACCTGCTTCGCAGTTCCGAGCATATCAATAGTTGCGTCCTTGAGCTCGATTCCGAGATCGGAGGTCACTACCTGACCGCCGGTAAGAATGGCTATATCCTGAAGCATTTCCTTGCGTCTGTCACCAAAGCCGGGAGCCTTTACGGCAACGCATACGAAAGTACCGCGGAGTTTATTGAGAATAATGGTGGAAAGCGCTTCACCCTCGATATCCTCGGCGATAATAAGCAGCTTCTTGCCCGACTGAACGATCTGCTCCAGCAAGGGGAGAAGCTCCTGTATATTGGAAATTTTCTTGTCGGTAATAAGGATATAAGGCTCGTCAAGCTCGGCAACCATCTTTTCCATATCAGTGGCCATATAAGGGCTGATGTAGCCTCTGTCAAACTGCATACCCTCTACTACCTCGCAGCTTGTTTCGGCGGTCTTGCTTTCCTCTACGGTGATAACGCCGTCGGCGGTTACCTTCTCCATTGCGTCCGCAACGAGCTTACCCACTACCTCGTCGCCGCTGGATACTGTGGCAACTCTGGCAATGTCCGCGCTGTCCTTTACCTTCTGGGAATTCTTCTTTACTTCCTCAACGGTAACGTCAACAGCTTCAGCGATACCCTTTTTAACTACCATGGGATTGGCTCCTGCGGCAATATTCTTCATTCCCTCACGGATAAGAGCCTGAGCAAGCAAAGTTGCGGTGGTGGTGCCGTCGCCTGCCGCGTCGTTGGTCTTTGTGGAAACCTCTTTTACAAGCTGTGCGCCCATATTTTCAAAGGGGTCGTCAAGCTCGATTTCCTTGGCAATGGTAACGCCGTCATTGGTAATAAGGGGAGCGCCGTATTTTTTGTCAAGAACCACGTTTCTGCCCTTGGGACCCAAAGTAATTTTAACGGTATCCGCAAGCTGGTCAATACCGCTTAAAAGCGCTTTTCTCGCGTCTTCGCCATAGATGATCTGTTTAGCCATATTGAATCATTTCCTTTCAAATTTTGTTCTTTTTTTATTATTCTACAATTGCGAGAACCTCGCTTTGACGGAGAATCGTATACTCCACGCCGTCAACCTTTACCTCTGTTCCCGCGTACTTGCTGATAAGTACCTTATCGCCTACCTTAACTTCCATTTCCACCTTCTCGCCGTCAACGATGCCGCCGGGGCCTACTGCGACGATTTCAGCAACCTGGGGCTTTTCCTGTGCGGAGCTGGTGAGAATGATTCCGCCCTTTGTTGTTTCTTCGGCTTCCAGCATTTTGATAACTACTCTGTCAGCCAACGGTTTAATGTTCATATATATTGCCTCCTTAAAAAATTTGTTCTTTTTACACTTTAGCACTCTTGCCTCACGAGTGCTAATTACTATTTTAACCCTTTTTAAGAAAAAATCAAGACTTTTTTAAAGATTTTTTTATTTTTGGTAATTGAGACATATATTGGAAATAAATTAACCTTATTTTTGTATAAAATCTACAATAAAACAAATTTATAGGACAAAATAATTTCTTGTATCGTTTTATAAATGAACAGAAAAAAAGACACTTTTTTGAAAGGATATTTTTGGAATGAAAAAGTCGCTGTTTACGATGCTTGCGGCGGTGATTTCGGGAGCGGTTTTTTTAACATCCTGTGCTTCTGAGGGTACTGCCGATAAATATGGCTTGGAACAAACGAACGCCGGAAAAACAGAGATTTTATTGTCGGGTTCAGTCGAAAAAAAGGAAACAAAACAAAACGAAGGCAATTCCGTAAACGCGGATACGGAAAAAAGATATCCCGACGGTACGCTTAACTACTCAAACTTAACGGGAGAAGCCGTGCGGAATGAGGTTAAAGAAATTTTATCAATAGCGGGTATACCGGAAAACCAAATCGAAAAGGTTTTTGAATGGGTTAAAGACTATAACTCCTGCATGGGAAGCTGTGAAAATTTTGATTTGAAGGACGATTTTGTTTCCGTTTCCGCATATGCGATAGATTACGGAGATTATTATCCCATGAGCACAATGTGGTTCAAAACCAACAGGCGCGATTACGGTGATATTTTGTGCAGACTGGCCGCCTATAAGCTTTTGAGCGACTTTATTTCCGTCGGTAATCCTTTGGACAAAAGCGAATGGGAATGCTATTCGGATACACAATGGCTTTACAGCGATTATGACGCTATTTGCAATAATCCCTTGGTTGATTTCGGTGAAAGCGAAATGGAAAAATATTTTTCGCTGTATTCGCCCATAGAAATTAAAACGGAGTGTTCGGAACAGGAAATGAATGAAAGCATAATAAAAGCGTGGGAAAAACGCGGGATATCCTTTGAGGAGGGTAAATGCTCTCTTATTACTATTTGGCTTCAAAGCGACGGTCTGACGGCGGCGGGTCACGCGGCTGTGCTGGCGGAAAACGGAAGCGAGCTTTTGCTTTTTGAAAAGACAAATCCACAGTCGCCCTATCAAGCAACAAAATTTTCAGATCTGGAACAGGTTAAAAGATATATGTTTGAATCGGTGGATCTTGAAAGCGCGAGATACGGTCTTGAAACGGGTACTTATATTGTTATGAAAAACAACAAGATAATTTAGAGCCTGCTCGAATAGATTGAAAAATTTTTTGACGGTAGACGTCCGAAGCGGAAAGATTTACCTTGTTTCAGAAAAAAATACACTTGATACAGATTGTTGATCAAGGTATAGACAAATAATACGGATGATCAAAGATTGGTATGAAATATCCGTTAAAACAAATTCCGAAGAGCTTTGAGCGATATTGGATTTTTACAAGACGACAGAAAGGAAGGGTTTATATTATGAAAAAGCTATTATTGACTTTAACTGCGTTTTTATTGGCGGTTTCATTTACTGCCTGCGCGGCTTCCGGCGATATGTCGGGCGGTGAAATTAACGGCTCTCCGCTTGTTGGTGCGGACGGCGCGGCTGGAGGAGCTGCGGACAGAGACGGAGCGGATGACTCCGGGACTTTTGGCGGCGCTCTGACCACCTTTGCTCCGACCGGTATCTCTCCCGAAGGGGACATAGCGCACGATATGGTGGCTAAAGAAGATTGGATTTCCGGAGATGTGATACCGGAGGAAAATATATTTGATTCGGAAAACAGCATTCCTCCGGCGGCGGGGACTCTTACGGCGGGCGAATGGATAGACAACGATCATTACAGCTTCTGGAAGGATCTTTTTCAAAAAGCCGATACCGGCTGGGAGGAATACCGAAGCCTTTGGGACAGAGCTTTTTGCTCCCGAATATTCGTAACGGCGGAGTCTGGCGGTAAGCCATTGGAAAATTCGCTTATGACTCTTATCAATGGGGATGACGAAACCCTCTGGCGCGCCAGAACCGATAACGAGGGAAAGGCGTACCTGTTCTGCTCCCCCTCCGAGCTGTCAAAGGGAAAGTTGACGGTAACAAACGATTTCGGCGGGGAAATTAAGGTGAATTCCGATCAAGAGGCGGTCGCGTTTACTATAGAGCAGGATAAAAAACCTTCCTCAAAAGCCCTTGATTTGGCTCTTGCGGTGGATACCACCGGTTCCATGTCCGACGAGCTTTCTTATCTTCAAAAGGAACTGGAAAGCGTTATCGAAAGAGCGGAGAAAGAGAACGGAAATATTCCCGTAAGACTCAGCGTGAATTTTTACCGCGATGATGGTGACGAATATGTGGTAAGAGATTTTGATTTTACCGACGATATATCTTATGCGGTTGAGATACTTAAACAGCAGGAGGCGGACGGCGGAGGCGATAATCCCGAAAAGGTCAACGCGGTCTTAGACAGCGCCATAAACAACTTAAGCTGGAACGAGGATTCTGTAAAGCTTCTTTTTATAATTCTCGATGCGCCGCCTCATAGCGATGACAGCACCGCTGTTACGCAGATGAATGAACTTACCGCGCAGGCCGCCGAAAAAGGAATACGACTTATACCGATTTTAGCCAGCGGCGGAGATAAAGAAACCGAGTTTCTTATGCGTGATTTTGCTCTTAAAACAGGGGGAAGCTACTTGTTCCTCACCGACGACAGCGGCGTAAGCGCAGGTGGACATATTACCCCCACAACGGGAGCCTATACGGTGGAAAAGCTTAACGATCTTATGGTAAAGGTAATAAACCGCTACTTAGCCAATGCACCCAAAACGGCGGAATATATTGATATAAACGTAGAGTTTCCTCAGGGAAACGTAACCTCCACAGACGCCGACGTAACAACCGCTCCGCCCACAACGGATATTTCACCTGCGGTCGACGGGGAAATCACTCTCACGCTTACGCCGGAGCAGAGCGGCGACCTGAGGGTATTCGGATTTGATTTATATAACAAAACGGATAAATTATGTTATTACGGGGATAAATTCAATCTGGAAAAATGCGTTGATTCGGAATGGATAAGTATGGAACCCGTTCAGGAGCTTCCAGAGCTTATGATAAAACTGGAACCCGGTGAAAATGTCGCTTACATCGCGGATACGTTTCACAACTGGGGAGTTCTTGAAGATGGTGATTACCGTATTGCGCTGTCAATTGTCAGCGAAGACGAAACAAAAACAGTATACGGGTATTTCAGCATACCGGAGATATTTCCCGAAGACACGGTCACAATGACCTTATCCGGCACAAGCGCGGACGATCCTCTCGAATTTTTTATCTACAACGGCACCGATCGAGAGTATTCATTTGGCCGATATTTTTCTGTGGAAAAATATGAGGGAGATAAATGGACTGTTGTGGAGCCGGACGAGCCGGCTATATTCACCGATGATCTGGTGATACTGCCCGCACGGGAAAGCTGTCTTTTCCACGCGCCGGTACACAGCTTCTGGAAAAATCTGACCGAAGGAAGTTACAGAGTGGCTCTTGAAGTTTTCGGCGGTGAAAAAGCGAAAACGGTTTACGGAAGATTTGAAGTCGGCAATACGGAAGGGGACGGAGATATTTCAATGATACTTAAGAGCGACCCCGAAACACTCGGAGAGAATGACCCGCTGGAGTACATAATCAGAAACCGCACCGACCGCGTATATTATTACGGATTGGGTTTTTCGCTGGAGAAGCTTGTGAACGAAGAATGGGAAAGCATTCCGCCTACCGAGGATTTTGCTGTTAACTCGATAGCCATGATATCCGAACCCGGAAAAGACAACTTTTTTGAGGCGCCCGTCCGCACTTTTTGGAAGGAGTTGGAGGACGGAGTTTATCGTGTTGTGATGAACGTTTCATGTGAGGCGAACAGTATGGAATTGTACGGGCAATTTTTGATAGCGGACGGCAAAATTAAAAACGAAAATTTTTATGGAAGTCACGCGATGTATAATGAATGAAACCGGATAAGGAGAAAACTCAAAATTTTGTTTAAGACAACAAGCACAACAATGTGGAGTGAACATCTTATTTGTAGGAATTGTAAAATGGCAAAATCTTTATTTGAACAGTTATGCGGCACATATCACGAAGAAAACGGGTATTTAATCCCAGATTTACGATTACCAGATGAGGAAGAACAGCCGATAGGCATTTGGGGACAGCGGCATATGGACTATCTGAAGCAGTAACAAAAGGTTACCTACACCAATCGGCAGAATGCTTACCTTGCCGACATTGATAAACAGGAACAGGAACGCTTTGAAAGGTTTATAGAGGGCATGAAGCAGGCACAGGGTACCTTGATCAAAGATTAGTATAAAACACTTCCTTTCAGTTTTTTCCTTGACTTAAGTCTTGTCTGATTGGAAGTGCTTTATTCTGCTTTACACAAAATTTGTTAGGGTCTCAAAGCAGACCTCAAAACTGAATATTATGTTGGCTATGGCAAATCTGATTTTGGCTTACAGAAAATTTCTGTCAGCTTAATTGGGTTGCCCTGCAAATTAAATTTTGCTGTTGTAATTCGTTATCTTTTACAAAAGATAAATCTTTGTAAAGGCACTTAAACAAATGCTTTGCAAGTCTTGTTTTTGCAAAGAACCAGTTCGTTGCAATGTTCAAAAAAGTTCATTGTGTTTGTTGGGATTTTTCCTGTTTTTCACCATCTTTTCTATTTGACTGTTTTTGCGTGTCAAATTACGGTAATCTAAACTGACACTCACTCCTTTCCCGCACATATCCGTTCAACTTTCAGGATGTGAGAGATTAATAGAAAAATCCTAATTATACTTACAAAGAAGCTTATTTAATTAAAAAATTACTTTTACACAAATTTATATACATCTTTTAAAAAACTATTTTTGGATAATCACATTATACTGTTCAAGCCAATACTCCAATTGTATCATATAAGCGAACATCTGTGATGTGGCCATAAGCTGTCCGTACCAATTCTTACTGAACACTCTTCCTTCGGTTTCCTCAAGCTGCCGAAGTTTTTTCGCGTCCATTATATCAAACAGCCTGCAATCGGTTTTTTTCAGCAATGCTCTGAATTTTTCAAGCATAAGCTTTGTGTAATCGGGATTGTGTGTTTTCGGATAAGGTGACTTTTTGCGCCACGCCACATCTTTTGGCAGTACTCTTTCCGAAGCCAGCCGCACAATGCCCTTTTCTCTCCCCTCTAAAAACTTTATTTCCGGAGGAATATTATAGGCATACTGTGCGATTCTGTGGTCACAGAAGGGAACTCTTACTTCAAGCCCGTGTGCCATAGAACAACGGTCCTTTCTAGTGAGAAGCGTCTGCATAAACCAATAGAAATTCAGCATAAACATTTCCCTCATTTTAATCTGTTCAGGCGTGTCGCTGTCAAGCTGCGAGGCTTTTTGAGCAGTCTGCCTGGCAAGACTTTCCACATATTTGACGGGAGATATACCGCGGCAAAGATCGCCGCGTATGAGTGAATAGCGCTCGGAATTGGCGCTTGCCCAAGGGAATCCGGGACGATTCAGCATTTCTTTGTTGCTGAACCACGGGTAACCGCCAAATATTTCATTAGAACACGCATTATAACATTTGTATCATATCAACAGTTCATCCACTGTTTATTACACCAACAAAACTCCTGTTGTCCGCCACGCAAAACCCAATAAATTATAACCCAAAATTTTGTGCAAACTACCTATCGAAGTTACCATGTTCATTCTCATACGGGGTAGAAAATCCTTAAGCTCGTCGAGGTAGGTCTTTTCGCAAGCCACCGCCAATTCCTCGAAAACTCCGATTTTTACAAATTCTTCTTTTTTCATGGTTTAAAATTTCTTTCATAAACGTTTGTTGTCCCTGTTCAATCAGTTTTTTATGTCTTGTTCTTTTTCGTCCGCAATACCAAAAGGGCGGGATTTATTTATTCTGCTTTTCGGCGGCGTACCGTTGCTGTGGATTATGATTGTGTATGAACCTTGTTTCAATTTGTCGCTTACTTCAATCTGATTTATCTCCATTGACTGCTTGTCCTTTCTTTAAACGTCCTTTTTCTTACAGTCAAACCTTGGTTTTCTCTCCGGCATCCTCTTCGGCTTTTCTGCGTCTCATTTCCTGTGCGTACAAATTCGGATAGGCAATGTCGGCGATATGATCAAGAATAGCCTCAACTTCCTCCGGTGTTGTATCACGACAATAATCATCGCAAATGATGCAGTGAGTGTTACCGTCATACCACTCTTTCACGATATGTCCCATTTTGGGCGGTTCAACCTTTCTCCCCATGATTTTTACCTCTTTTCTGTTATATTTTTATACATTTTATGCCGGAGCAGATTGTACAGTTGCTTATTTTTCACTCTCCTATTTCTTTACCTCTTAATACCCAAAGCAACAGCAATAGCATTTTCAACAGCTTCGCTATCTCTTTGCCCGTTTACATGAATGTTTGAAGTTCGTTCATTTGTTTTCCTCCTTATATTTCAATAGATTCAAGCAACTGATCTGTTTTACAGTCGAGTATAGCGGCTAACTTCTTTAATGTTACTGTATCAGGTTTACGCGCGCCTGTTTCATATTGAGCAACTGTGAATTGTGCAATCCCAAGTTTTTTTAAAATTTCACGTTGTGTTAAACCTTTTTTTACGATATTCATGTAATGATGTCATTTCAGCACCTCATTTCAGAAATTTTAATTTTTAACTTTATCTCTTGTTGAGATTATATTGCAATAATTTCTCTTTATAAGTCTCATTTTGAGATTTTTATATAAAGTGCTTGCTTTTAATTACATATTGTGATATTATTTGTGCATAGAGATAAAATTATAAATTAAAATCTCAATGGAGCCAACTATAAAAAAGTCAATAGGAAAATGGAAAAAAGTTAAAAAAA
>CAJUFF010000019.1 GCA_910585505.1 uncultured Ruminiclostridium sp.
ATTATAGCACATCTTCTGTATTTTGTCTATATTTTAAATGATTGTTAGTATTACAATGTACTTCCTTAACCTTGTGACGTTGGCAAGACTGGAACGGAATCCCACCGTTAAGCACGAGATAAGGGAAAAAGGCTTCGGGCACAGTATACCTGCCGGTTTTATGGCGTATCCTGTCAGCCAGGCGGCGGATATCACCGCCTTTAGGGCAAAATACGTTCCATGCGGAGACGACCAGCTTCCCATGCTGGAACAGACAAGAGAGCTTGTTTCCGTTTTCAACCGTATTTACGGCGGCAATGTACTTGTGGAGCCAAAGGAAATACTTCCGAAACGCTCCGCCTGCTTCAGGCTTATAGGCACCGACGGTTCCGGGAAAATGTCAAAATCTTTGGGTAACTGCATTTATATTAAGGACGATGAAAAAACATTAAAAGAAAAGATAATGTCTATGTTTACAGATCCGACCCATATAAACGTTTCCGATCCCGGGCATACGGAAAACAATCCGGTATTTATCTATCTTGAGGCTTTCTCGTCCGACGCTCATTTTGCGGAATATCTTCCCGAATATCATAATCTTTCCGAAATGAAGGAGCACTATCAAAAGGGAGGATTAGGTGATATGAAGTGTAAAAAATTTTTGTTTAACGTGCTTAACGAAACCCTTTTGCCGCTTAGAAAGCGGCGCGAGTGGTATGAAAGAGACAAGGCGGAGTTGCTGAATATTTTAAAAAAAGGCACGGAAAAAGCTGTTGAAGTCACCGAAAGGACATTGACGGAGGTGCGGGAGGCTATCGGAATAAATTATTTTAATACCAATCTTTAATCAAGTTGTAGATTTGATCAAAGATTGGTATTAGGACTTGTCTTTATAATGCGGCGCAATAAAATTTTAAAAGTGATTTCTCTTGACTGTCGCCATAATATATGTTAAAATAATATAAAAACCTGTCTTCACAAGATATTTCATGCGTCTTTTCGGCAAATTTTGCCGATGACCGTGTTGGAAGGCCTTGTCCTCGTCAAAATTTGCTCGAAGATCCGCGTACAAATCTTGTGAAGACAGGTTCTGTGAAAATACAAAAAAACATTTGTTTTTTCAAGTTCGTCGGTTTTGTGCTTCAAGGGCGATTCGGACGAAGTCCCCTCAACAGAAAGGAACGGTAATAAAAATGAAACGTCAGGACTATATTTCATGGGAAGAATATTTTATGGGAATAGCCCTACTCTCCGCGCAAAGAAGCAAGGATAACTCAACTCAGGTAGGCGCGTGTATAGTAAACCGCGACAAAAAAATCATATCGGTAGGTTATAACGGTATGCCTATCGGCTGCAACGACGACGATATGCCGTGGGAAAGAGACGGCGAGATGCTGGACACTAAATACGCTTTTGTTTGCCACGCGGAGCTTAACGCCATTCTTAACAACAACGGCGGTTCTTTAAAGGGCACCACCGTTTACACTACGCTTTTCCCCTGCAACGAATGCACAAAGGCCATTATACAATGCGGAATAAGAGAGGTTGTATATATGGAGGATAAATACAGCGATACGGACAGTATAAAAGCTTCAAAAAAAATGATGGATATGGCGGGCGTAACATACAGAAAGTACATATCGGGCGAAAAGGAAATTGCTTTAAGTCTTTAATACTTTTAAAGTTGATGTTCGTTTGAGAGATATATGTTGTTTTCAACTCCGCTTTTATTTACTCGGAATACAGAACTTGTCTTCACAAAATATTACATGCGTCTTTTCGGCATATTTCGCCGATGACCGTGTTGGAAAGCCTTGAAATACATCAAGTATTACTTCGGCTTTCCGCCTTGTCCTCGACAAAATTTGCTCGAAAATCCACGCACAAATCTTGTGAAGACAGGTTCATAGAATTGAACCGGAGGAAGTTATATGCATGACAGTTTTAAAGACCTGATGAATATTTCCGCTGAAAGTTCCGACGATTTTTTCAAGAGACTTGTTGAGGAAATGCCCGGCGGCTTTCTTGTTTACCGGGCGGAAGGAAAAGAAGAAATACTTCGGATAAACAAGGCTGCGCTGAAGATATTCGGCTGCGATGATATGTGTGAGTTTCAGCAGCTTACCGGCGGTACTTTCCGAGGCATGGTGCATCCCGACGATCTGGAGCGGGTGGAAAACAGTATTTCATATCAGATAGCCAACAGCGCCAACAATCTGGATTACGTGGAATACAGGATAAGGCAGAAGGACGGTTCAACCCGCTGGGTCACCGACTATGGAAGATACGCTTATCTGGAAAATATCGGCGGTATATACTATGTTTTTATTTCCGATGACACCGAGAGAATGAAAAAGCGTATGAGCGATCTCGAGACTGTAAACAGCGAGCTGGTGAAAGTTTCTGCCAGAGAAAGGCAATACCGGAAGGCCATATTGTACGATGCGATTTTCTTTTTTGAAATCGACCTTACAAACGACAGTTTCATTACCGCTATTACCCATGTGGAGAATATACATCCCTTTGACCTGTTCGATTCGTTAAATACGGGGGGAGAGACAAAGTTTTCGGATTTTATAGACTTTTCCTCAAAGGGGCAGAATGAGCCTGAAGAATATATCCGTTTTTTCGATAGAAACAGACTCATACGATGCTGCGAAAACGGTCATCTGGAGCAAAGCTATGAGTGTCATGCCGCCGACAACCTTGGAAGACGCCGGCTGCTGAAATATGTTGCTCTTTTGGGAGAAAGCGCTGACGGAAAAGTTTCCGCTCTTATTATGGCTAAGGACGTTACCTCGCAGGCAGAAAAACAAAAGCTGCTTCAGATGTCATTAAGACAGGCGCAGGCGGCTAACATCGCAAAAAGCACCTTCCTCTCCAATATGTCCCACGACATAAAGACCCCGCTTAACGCGATTTTAGGCTTCACAGACCTTATAAAGCTTCATTCGGGTGACAGTGAGGCGGTTGAGGAATATGCGGAAAAAATAAAACTTTCGGGAAATCAGCTTCTTAATATATTAAACGAGGCGCTGGAGGTTACCCGAATGGAATCGGGAAAAGCCATGCTGGCGGAAACGGAATGCCATCTTATCGATCTTCTCGCGGAGGTGGAAAAGGCGATGCTCCCCGAAATGAACGCAAAATCCATACAATTTATGATAGATAAATCCTGTATAACCCATTTTTCCGTTTATATTGATGTGCTGAGAACAAAAGAAATGTTGTGTCAGCTTCTTGATAATGCCGCCAAATATAACAATAATTCGGGAAAAGTAATTCTTAAGGTCAAAGAAGAGGTACATTCAGGCGGCTACGGAAAATACAAATTTATTGTGGAGGACAACGGTTTCGGTATTTCCGAGGAATTTATGGAGCGCATATTTGAACCTTTTTCAAGGGAAAACAATACTACAAGAAGCGGAGTTGCGGGGAGCGGTCTGGGGCTTGCGGTAGTAAAAAACCTCGTCGACCTTATGGGCGGAACAATATCGGTGGAAAGCGAGGAGGGAAAAGGCTCAAGGTTTTCGGTTACCTTAGTGCTTAAAAAATTGGAAAAAAATATTCCGATAAGCAAGAAAACGAAGCGAGAGATATCACTTAAAGGAAAAAGGCTGCTCCTGGCGGAGGACAACAGTATAAACTGTGAAATTGCCGAGGCGCTGCTTACCGAAGAGGGCTTTATAGTGGAAACGGTCAGCGATGGGGATCAGGCTGTGGAGGCGGTACAGAAAGCGGGAGCGGGACACTTTGATTTTATACTTATGGATATTCAGATGCCGCGCATGAACGGCTATGAGGCGACAATGGCGATAAGGGCGCTTAAGGATGAAAATCTGGCAAATATACCCATAATAGCCCTTTCCGCCAATACCTACGCGGAGGATCAGAAAATGTCCGTACAGTCTGGAATGGACGCCCACGCTTCAAAACCGTTGGATATAATCCGGCTTAAGGATATAATAAAATCGGTTTTTGAACGCAGGGAACAATAATACGTCCCTTTTGCCTTTCGTGTTGACGGATAATATTTTCGTCAATTTTACCAGTTGAAATCTTGTGTAAAAGCCGGTAAGTATGGTAAAATTAAATCGACAAACCGCAGCTTGTGAAGGAGTAATATGAAAAACAAGAATATAGAAAGATGTTCTTGGGCAACAACAGACTTGTATAAAGAATATCATGATATGGAATGGGGAAAACCTGTCCATAATGATGACAAATTATTTGAAATGCTGATACTTGAGGGAATGCAGGCCGGGTTATCATGGCTAACAATATTAAATAAAAGAGAAGCTTTTAGAGAAGCGTTTGATCGGTTTGATTGCAAAAAAGTAGCCCTCTATGACGAAGCGAAAATTGAAGAATTGATGAAAAATGAAAAAATTGTTCGTAATAGGTTAAAAATCCAATCGGTAATAACGAACGCACAGCAATATATAAAAATACAGGAAAAATACGGAAGCTTTGATTCCTTTATATGGTCTTATGTCGACAACAACCCCATTTATAATCATTTCAATTCAGAAGCTGAAATACCTGCAAAGACGCCTCTTTCAGACAAAATCAGTAAAGATTTGAAAAAATACGGTTTTAAGTTTGTAGGCAGTACAATTATATATGCCTATATGCAGGCAGTGGGAATTGTTAATGACCATGTAAAAGGATGTTATTTGTATAAAAATTGATATTTACCGAAAATCCGCGTATAATTCCTATGAATACAAGCTCTAAGAAAAAATTTTAAAAAAAGGATCTGATGTTTTTGAAAATATTCGACGCGCATTGTCACATTTTTCCCGAAAAAATAGCGGCTAAGGCTTCCGTTAATATCGGTGCGTTTTACGGGCTTCATATGAGCTTTGACGGTTCGGTGAAAACGCTTATGGATCTGTACGGAAAAGCGGGGGTAGACAAATGTCTGGTACAGTCCGTGGCTACCACTCCCGCGCAGGTTAAGAGCATAAACGATTTTATTTCGGAAAGCGTTAAGGAATATCCGGATATGTTCGTAGGCTTTTGTTCGCTACATCCCATGATGGAAAAAAAAGAAATCGAGGCGGAGATAGACAGAGCCATAGGATTAGGGCTTAAAGGAATAAAACTTCACCCCGATTTTCAAAAATTCAGGATAGACGAGCGGAAGGCTTACGATATTTATGAGCCCGCCGAGGGAAGGCTCCCCATACTGTTTCATACCGGAGACAAACGCTATGATTATTCCTCGCCTAAGCACCTCGCCGCGATTCTTAAGGATTTTCCAAAATTAATAGCAATCGGCGCGCATTTCGGTGGGTGGAGCGAATGGGACGAGGGCAGAAAATATCTTGCCGATAACCCCAACGTTTATGTGGATACCAGCAGCTCACTTTACGAGGTGTCCGCCGAAAAAGCTCTTGAATATATCAGGGCTTTTACTGCCGACAGGGTGATGTTCGGCACAGACTACCCAATGTGGGACGTGAGAGACGAGCTTGTGAATATGGAAAAGCTTGACCTTACCGATGAGGAAAGGGATAAAATTATGTATAAAACAGCTTGTGGGCTTCTCGGTACTTCGATTGACTGAAAAAAACATCAAAAGCGTGTTCACCGCAACAAAATATCCGTGGGCACGCTTATATTTATGCAAGAGCTTGTATTCGTAGGATATATAACGCGTCTTTTAGGTAAATTTTGCTTGAAAATCTACGAACAGAACAAGCTTAAAAAAATCGGTATGATCACGGGAGAATTGATCATGAAAAAATATCTGATTAAATTTTTGTTATTTTTAGGGGCAGTCTGCGCTTGTTCGGTTCTAATACCCGGTGTATTTGCCGAGGAAGCTTTTACCGAAAGCACCGTAATATACACCTTCGATGACACCAACGGACTTCCCACCGGCGAAGCAAATACCGTGCTCCAGACAAGAGACGGCTATATTTGGATAGGGAGCTACGGCGGTCTTATCCGTTATGACGGAACAGCTTTTCACAATTATTCCGAAAACGGGGTGTTTCCATCTTCAAGCATTAGATCTCTGTTTCAGGACAGTAAGGGCAGGCTTTGGATAGGCACAAACGATCAGGGCGTATTTTACTTTGAAAACGGGGAGTTTACAAAAATAACCCACCCGGACAAGACGAAATTTCTTTCCGTACGTTCATTGGCCGAAGGGGATAACGGTGAAATATACGTAGGCGCCACATCCGGACTGGCAGTGCTGGATGATGATAATACTTTATTGCAAATAGGCGGGGAACTTTCCTCCACCGTTTATAATATCGCAAGGGATAAGAACGGAGTAATTTGGGCTTGTGTGGACAGCGGGGCGGTGCTCTTTAAAGAAAAGCAAATTATAGAAAGCTTTGATTCCGACAGTCTTAAGGCTTCCATATACTGCCTTGGGGCGGCGGCTGACGGCGATATACTTTTGGGCACCAGCGAAAACTATATTTATCGTGTGTCTTTTAACGACGACAAATATAACGTCGGTTCATATAAGCTTACTGAATATTCAACCGGCGAAATAATGACCGGCAACTGGGTTGCGGAGGACGAAAACGGCAATATCTGGGTAGCGGCTCAGAACGGACTCGGATATGTTGATCCCGACGGAAACTGGCACACGGTTAACAGCGAACGCACCGCTTCTTCCCGCACTGTCAGTTTTGACTATGAGGGAAACGTGTGGGCGGCCTCCAGCAGCTATGGTGTGATACATATAGTAGACAGCCTTTTTTCCACTCCGAATTATACCGCGGGAATTTCCGATATTTTTATAAACACCGTCGCCATAGACGATGAAGGAAATCACTATCTTGGTACAGACACCGGCATTATCATACTCGATAAAAATTTCAGGCCTTCGGAAGATGAATCGATCATGGAGCTTACCGAGGAACTTAGGGACGAAAGGGTACGCAATATAACAAAGGACAGCGGCGGAAGACTTTGGATAAGCACCTATTATCAGCACGGTCTGCTTGTCTATGATCCGAAAAGCGGGGAAACGGTTGTGTTCAACGAGGAAAACGGCCTTTCGGGAAATCAGACAAGACTTTCCCTTGAACTAAAAAACGGCGCGATGGAAAAAAAAAAAAAAAACGGGGTAAGCATTATTGAAAACGACAGGGTCGTTAAAACTTATACAAAAGAAAACGGGATAGATTATCCGATAATACTTTGTCTGTGCGAGGGAGATGACGGAACCCTTTACGCGGGAAGCGACGGACAGGGGATTTATGCCATAAAGGACGATACGGTAACCCATTACGGTTTTGACGAGGGGCTTCCTTCGGGGGTAGTTCTGCGTATGTTGAAGGACGATAACGGGATGTTTATCAGTGCAGGGAACAGCCTTTACTACTGGGATTTCAAAGAGTTTCGTCTTTTAAACAGCTACTCAAAGAGCTCCGGAAGCATATTTGACATTATGCTGAGGGAAAATAAGCTGTGGCTTATGCAGAGTAACGGTATAAATATTGTGGATAAGGAGAAGCTTTTGGCGGGTGAGGACGCAAAAGTACAAATCTTAGGCGCATCTTACGGGCTTACGGGTACGCTGAACGCCAATACATGGAACACCGAAAAGGACGGCGTGCTGTACTTATGCACTTCCGGCGGCCTTTCACTGCTTGATTATTCCGATATGGAGGAGGAAGAAACCGAGATTATCGCGTCGGTAAATCAAGTTACTGCCGACGACGCGGTTTACAATACTCCCGAACGTGTCGAGCTTGACAGCGGAGTGACAAGACTTACTTTTAATTTCGCGGCTTTGTCCTATTCGGGAAAAGTCGTAAATGTAAGGTACAGTCTGAAGGGCTTTGACGAAGGCGTCACAGTTCTTTCCAACAAAGAGCCTATGAGCGCCAGTTACACAAATCTTTCGGGGGGGAACTACGAATTTTGTATAGAAGTGCTGGATTCAGACGGGGAAAAGGTTATAAATTCGCTTGCTATACCTGTGCATAAGAAGCACAGGCTTACGGAACTCACCTGGTTCAGGATTGTAATGGCAATACCGATATTAGCCGTTATTATTCTGGCTACGGTATTGGCGGTGCATATTAAGACGGCTCATCTCAAAAAGCGGCAGAAGGAGTATAAAAGAATTATATGGGAAGCGCTGCGCACCTTTGCCAACGCTATCGACGCCAAGGATAAGTACACCAACGGACATTCTCTGAGGGTGGCCACCTATTCGATGGAGATAGCCGGACGGCTGAATATGTCCAAAGAAGAGCAGGAGAGAATATATAACATCGCGCTTTTGCATGATATCGGAAAAATCGGAATTTCCGACAGGATATTGAATAAACCCGGAAAGCTTACAGAGGAAGAGGTGGAAACGGTCAAAAGACATCCGCTTATAGGAGGGGAGATATTGAAGGATTTCACTTCAATACCCGGTATATGGGAAGGCGCAAAATATCATCACGAAAGATATGACGGCACCGGATACAACGAAGGGCTTAAGGGAGAGGAAATTCCTTATTTTGCCAGAATTATCTGCGTGGCGGACAGCTATGATACAATGGCGGGCGGCAGACATTATCAAAAGAAAAGGGACAACGATGAGATAAAGGAAGAACTCGGCAGATGCGCGGGAGGACAGTTTGACCCGGAAATAGTAAAGGTTATGATTGAGCTTATAGACGAAGGAAAAGTGCCGGTCAGCTTTGAGGACACGGAGATCAGAATGTTTTATGAGGCGTAATGCCGATTATTTGCCAATTGTTTAATCTGCGCTTTAAAAGAAAAATCGGCGAAACCGCCGATTTAAAAAAATATTTTGCTAAAGCAATTATAAAAAATTTCCGATTGTTTAATTTTTTATGCTTCCGTTTCCGATATTTACCTTCTTTATCAGCTTCACCAAAGGAATTATCAGAAATCCCGCCGCAAAGTTTCCTATTGCATGCATTATGTCAAACGGAAGTCCCGCCGCTATCCATGCCAGTGTTTGATTAAAATCAAGACCGAAAAACAGTGCCTGAACCGGAGCGTACATTACGCCGAACAAAAGGCCGTGCAGCCCGCATACTGCCGAATACATAACCGCCGAAACGGGAACCGGCAGCCTTTTCGGCAAAATCACTGTTACTCCCCACAGGATCGTCCATATGTACAGATAAGGTATCCACCATACGGCAAAGCCCGCGAAAAGCCCGTTAAGAAATACATAAACATATAATGGGATCAGCCCTTTTGTTCTGTATGCCAAAGCGAAAGTCATTGTAAACATTCCCAACAGATGAATATTGGGAGCCCACTCCATTACTGCTTTTGAACAATACATAAGCGCACCTAAAACGGCAAAGGAGGTCATTTCATAAGGAGTCAAAAACGGCTTCTTTCCGCCGCCGTTTCCCGCTTCGGATACGTTTACGGCTGAGACGTCCGATCGCCTATTCCTTGACCCGCGTAAGCTCATAGTGCTCACCGTCGGCTATAGCGGTAGAGTCGGCTCCCTGCATAAGGTATTCGCCGTCTTTGCTTAACGACCAGTAGCTGCCGTCCTTGTCATAATCCGCCTCGATACCGTTGACAAACTTGATATACAAGCCGAATTCGCTTTCCTCGCCGGATACGAGATCATTTTCAATAAGCGCGGCGCCTAAAGTATCCTCGTCGGTATGAATCGTAAAGGTTACGGATTTCTCTTCCGCATCTACCTCTACTTCCAGCGTAAGCGCTCCTTCGCCAAGCTCCTGATCTTCCGTATAAAGCGCGCTGTCCCAGACAGAAGCGGACGAATCCCGCTGAGTTCCCTCCGCTCCGCATCCCGTGCAGAATACGGCGGATAAGGCCAGAGCCGCGCTCAACATAAGAGCTTTAATTGTTTTTTTCATTGTGTTTACCTTCTTTCCGTTATAATAATAACAAAAAGAACAAAGCGTCAGGATCTCTCCGCACGGGAAAACCCGATCCGCCCAAGAGTCCTGCTGCGGCTCGCGGTATGGCGGGCATTCCGGCTTGTGATGATTCCCATATATTATATTTAAACGGAATCTCATATACGACAATGGCTGTTGCCGCGGATTTACACCGCGTTCCCCCGCCGCCTCCCGCGGCGTCCTGCGCCGCGCTCAGCAGAAAAAACAGTGAAGTTGTTTTTTGTATACCGTGTTTATTCGTTTTTGTTTAAGGGTATGTCCTAAAATAAGGAACATATTCTTACAGGAATAAGTTCAAATTGCGAATTTTGAGACAACCGATAGTATTATACCATTTTTTTAGGAATATGTCAAGCAATTATTTTACAGGGATAATATATTGAAAGGAAACATTCAAGAATGAATATATCGGAATTATCAGATAAGATTACGCTTAAAGTTGCCGCCGAAGCGGAGCGGCTTGGGGGAAAAATACCATATATTCCCGACAGTAACGGAAAATATACCGATACGGACAATATATGCTGGTGGACAAACGGTTTCTGGGCGGGTATGCTTTGGCAGCTTTATCATGCTTCGGGTAACGAGCTTTTCCGAAAGACGGCGGAATGTTCGGAAAAACGTTTGGACGCGGCTCTCGACGGTTTTGAGAACATCGACCATGACGCGGGCTTTCTCTGGCTTCATACCGCCGGAGCGAATTACCGCCTTACAGGAAACAAGCGCTCCGAAAGGCGGCTTATGCACGCCGCCACTCTGCTGGCCGGGCGATACAATCCTGTTCTGGAGATTATCAGGGCGTGGGACGGTCAGTGGATGCCGGGGTATGACACGGCGGGCGGAGCCATAATCGACACCATGATGAATTTGCCGCTGTTGTACCTCGCTTCCGAGATTACGGGGGATTCGAGGTTCGAAAGCATCGCCGAAAGGCACGCCGATACAATGCTGAAATATATGCTTCGACCCGACGGCTCCGCAAATCATCAGATTGTTTTCGACGTAAAAACCGGCTTGATTACGGCCAATCCCGGAGGACAGGGCTATGAAAGCGGCTCCTCATGGTCAAGGGGGCAGGCGTGGGCTTTGTACGGATACGCACTTTCCTTTCTGCATACGGGAAAAGACCGTTATCTCGACGCCGCCAAGCGTGCCGCTTCTTATTTTATTTCCAATATATCATCAACGGGTTACGTGCCTTTGGTGGATTTCCGCGCTCCGGAAGAGCCTTTATATTATGATACCACCGCGGGAGCAATTGCTGCCTGCGGGCTTTTGGAAATTGCGGAAAGGGTAAGCGATGATGAAAAACGGCTGTATGTTAACAGCGCGATAAAAATACTTGAAGCTTTGGAGACGGGGTGGTGTGATTTTGATCCTTCAACAGACGGTATTCTTGACGGAGGAAGCGTCAGCTATCATGAAAAAGAACATCATCAGAAGATAATATACGGGGATTATTTCTTTACCGAGGCCATTCTTCGCTTAAGCGGAAAAAGCTTCTTGATATGGTAAAGACAGTGATAACGTATCAAAGGAGAAATAAAATGATATTCAAGCCTGCCGAAACGGATTATGTGCTCAGCCCTTATACGGGGCTTACCAGAAAAAGCTGGACAGAAGCGGCAAAATATCTTTTGCAGGGCGTGTTTGGGAATATAGCTTCGCCGTCTGCCCCGATAGTGCTGCCAAGAAACGAGACCGAGGTGACCTACCCTCATAAATATGCAGAGGGGAACAGGTTAAAAATTGAAAAAATGGCGGAAATTTTTGAAGGATTAACCCGTACAATGTTTATTGCCGCGCCCATTATACATAACGACCCCGATACCGAGGTATGCGGGTATTTGCTGAGGGACTATTATTCGGATCAGATACTGCGTTCCTGTACAAGAGGCGACGAAAACTTTGTTGGGTACTTTGAGGATTTAAAGGAATTGAGCGGAGACAAATCCGAAAATTCCTTCAGCATATTTCAGCAGACTGTTGAGACCTGCGCTCTGGTTATTTGTCTTGACATATGCAGGGCGGAGATATGGGACAGGTATACGAAAGCCGAAAAGGATATTATAGCAAAGCTGCTTTTAAGCTACGCGCATGAAAGTACGGTAGCGCAGAACTGGCGCTTTTTCAATATGCTTGTTATGGCGTTTCTGCATAAGGAGGGCTATGAAATAAAGAAAAACGTAATGGCGGAGCACGCTTCGGCGGTACTTGGGTATTATGTTGGGGACGGATGGTACAGGGACGGCCACTCCTTCGATTACTACTCCTGCTGGGCGTTTAACGTGTATGCGCCTATCTGGAACAAGTGGTACGGTTATGAAAATTTACCTTATATTGCGGAAAAATTTGCAAGAAACTCTAACGAGTTAATGAAAACATATCCCGATATGTTTGATAGGGACGGCTTCGTCGTTATGTGGGGCAGAAGCTGCGTTTACCGGAATGCGGCCACAAGTCCACTTTCCGAAAACTTCCTTTTGAAAAATCCCTCCGCCGATCCGGGTCTTGCAAGGCGCATTGCTTCGGGCGCACTTTTACAGTTTTTGTCAAGAGACGATTTTTTGCTGAACGGGATACCGTCAATGGGTTTTTACAGACAGTTTACTCCGCTTATACAGGGCTACTCCTGCGCGGAATCGGTTTACTGGCTCGGAAAGGCGTTTCTGTGTCTTGCTCTTCCGGAAAATCACCCGTTCTGGACTGCTAAGGAAAGCAACGGCTCGTGGGAAAAGCTGAGCTGCGGGGAGATAAAGGAAACCGTACTGAACGCTCCCGCCCTTTGCTTCACCAATCACTGCGCCAACGGTGAAACGGTATTCAGAACAGGAAAGGTTTTGAAAAACACGGGAGACATACACGGTATGTGGAATTATTCCAAATTGGCTTATAACAGCAAGTTCCCTTGGGAAGCTTCTCCTGCGGAAAACGTGGAATCCATGCAGTATGTGATCTGCGGCGGTGAAGATTTCAGCGTCGGACGCGAACCCGAAAAGTGCAACGTTACGTTCTGGTGCGGCAGCCGAGGGGGCGTACTTTACAGAAGGCAGTTTTTCGGATATTCCCTGAATTATGAAACTCATCATATGCAGGCGCTTAATCTGGCGGATTTTCCCGTAAAATACGGAATTTTGCGGGCGGATAAGCTTAGGCTGTTCAGAACTCCGGTGACCGTTACTTTAGGCGCTTACGGTTTTCCGGACAGCGGGGATACTGAAATTATCAGAAAAAGGGAAGGAAAGGCGAAGGCGATCATTTTAAAGGGCTATAACGGTATGAACAGGCCAATACAGCTTGCTATGACCGTTTACGACGGTTGGGACGGACTTGATATTGTCAAGGGCGTCAATACGAATCCCGATTCGGAAAAATCGCTGACGGTATACGCTGTGACAAGGAGGACGGAAAAGTACGGGTACGAGAATTTTATTCTTATTTCACAGGTAATTACCAAGGAATCTCATGATGATTTCACGGAAGATGAGCTGTTCCCGATTGAAAAGGTTCAATACGGTGATCCGGAGGAAAAAGGCGGGTACGGTCCGGTGCGGATAATATTGAAATGGGGAGAGGAAAAAACGGTGGATTTTAATGGCATTGAGGGAGAAATGAGACTGTAATGCGGACGCTTCTTATTAAAAAGAGATCTTGATAACCTCATATTTTTTCGTTTTTTTTAACAAAAAGTATTGTTAAAAATGCCGTTTTATTATTTTTTCTTGACAAAACTATCCAAAAATGCTACAATGAAATAAACCTTAAGAAAGGAAAAAATAATTATGAAATCCAAAAAGAAAATTCTTTCGGCAGCTCTGTGCGCTTCAATTCTCCTTTTGTCGGCTTGCTCCGGCGGAGAAGACGGCGGCAATGTTTCCGCTCCTTCACCCGCCGTTACCACCACCGAAAGCCTTGACAATGAAATAGATTATGACAGTATGGCGGATATTGGAGAAGTGGACTCGAAAAACGAGGACGGAACCGGTTCCGCTTATGAAGCCGGAAAACTGGCCGGAGAGGTAAAGGCGCTTTGCTATTATGACATAGGCGATCAGGCCAAGGATGTGGCGGAGGTTTTTGCCACCCGATTCGGAGGAACCCTTACCACGGAAGTGGCAGGCTGGGCGGAATGGTGGGATAAATTGGGTACATATGTGGCTACCGGCAATTCGCCCGACCTTGTAAGGTACGACTGGATAGCCTTTCCATGCTACGTTTCAAAGAACACCTATACACCTCTTGATGATTGGTTGGATATGGACGCTGATCTGTGGAAGGATATCAAGAGCGTTATAGAGGATTTTAATTATGCGGGAAAGCACTACTATTTCCCTACCGACGTAATGCCGGGCTTTACTTTGACTTATAACAGAAGCACCGTCATCGAAGCAGGACTTAAAGACCCTTGGGAGCTTTACGAGGAAGGCAAATGGGACTGGAACACATTTAAGGATATTACCGCCAAATGGGTTGATAAAAACCCCGGTGAAAACGAGGGCTTAAGGGGAAATAAGTGGATGGGGCTTATGTTCGCCAATACCACTGGCGTTAAATTGATCGACGTTACTGATTCAGACATTGTCAATAATCTTAAGAATGAAAATATAGAGCGTGCTATGAGCTTCCTTTCCAATATGAGAAAGGAAGGACTTATAGGCGATGGATATATTGATCCGGGTACTGCGTTTATGAACGGCAATCTGCTGTTTTTGGCGATGGAATCGGAGTGGACCTTTGAAAGCGCTCAGTCTGCGGTGTTTACCTACGGTCTGGAAGGTGAGATTGTTACCGTACCAATGCCGAAGGATCCCCTTTCAGACAAATACTATGTTTCGGCGGACACCTACGGCTATATGGTTCCCGCAGGCGCGAAAAACGTTCAGGGCGGCGTTGATTGGATACTGGCCAGCCGCATTTACGAAACCGATCCCGAAACAAAGGCGGCCGATTACGCATTGAAAACTGATCCCGGTCCGATTTATTACGATAAATGTCCCGGATGCAAGTACGATTACATTGCCAATGACAAGGCTGATCTGATTGTATGCCCTGAATGTCAGACGGCCAGGAAGGAAAAATTCAAGGCGGTTTATACGGTGGAGCAGTTGGATCTTTTGGATGATATGCTGCACACGGATAAATTTGAAAGAGTGTTTGACAACGCTATGGGAGTTGATCAGGGAATAGTGGATATTATGACCTCCACCGATGAGGCGCTTATCGATGGAGTTACTTACCATGACGCTTCCTATACAGAGGTGCTTAATAAGCAGTATCAGGCGATTGAAGCGTTTATTCAGCCTTACAGGGACGCGTTGGCTAAGGCTAAGACTGAAGGGTAAGCTGCGTTTTAATGAAAAATCGGATTATGTAAAATAAATTGATAATCATAGATAAAAAAGGCGGCTACAAGCAGAGAGCCAATTCGGTAAATATGATATTGTATAAAAAAACAGCGACATAAAAACCGCTGTTTTTTTATATGGGAAGCACATATACGACAGTAAACGACAAGAGTTCCTATCTAAATAAGTTCGCCTATTTCAGAATTGAAATCGTCAAGCAGTATTCTCAGTGCGGTGAAAGCGATCACCGAATAGATATCCGTCCCTTGGGGTATTTCCGAGGGAATTTCCAAGGGCTGTATCTTTTTTCCGGAAAAAGCTGTAATCTCTCTGTTAAGGGAAACCACTACCTCCTCGTCGGAAAGACTGCTGTAAGAAAAGGTATCGGTTTTTCCGAAACCGCAGGTTATAACGTGACCGGCACAGTTTTTAAGCGCCTTTATCTGCGCTTCATTTTCGGAAAAGGCGATTACCGTACTGTTATCCGGTAAACGGAAATCGGGGATACAGTTTTTTTTAAGCAAAAAAACGGGACTTTCTGTCTCAACTGCTTCAAAACGCGTAAACTCAAGTGCCAGCAGCTCGTATCCCTTTCCCCATTGGCTTACGGAAGAGTTTTTGACGTAGGTTATTCGATATGTTCTGGAAAGGCAGTTTTTTAATAAATGAGCGAAGCCCGAATCTTTCGGGTCTCCGCAGATAAATATTGTGGTCATATTATTTCCTCTCGTTTTTACGAAACAATAATACGGCAAACTACAAAAATTTTTGTGTTTGTAATTGCTGATCCTCCAGGAGTGAGCGCAGCGAAC
Source organism: uncultured Ruminiclostridium sp. (assembly GCA_910585505.1). Lineage (GTDB taxonomy): Bacteria > Bacillota > Clostridia > Oscillospirales > Ruminococcaceae > Ruminiclostridium_E. The sequence continues at coordinate 16,024 of CAJUFF010000019.1, forward strand.
GGATAAAGTCTCTTCATCTCTCGGTTCGGCATGGTATAAAAATCTCCCGCCGAACATTAGGCCTTGTTTGAAAAATCGGAAACGCTGTCTTTTCGCCCCCAAACGGTCATCTTCTGCGTTAAAAAGCCTCGTCAAACGACGGTTTGACCGCGTTTTTTTCTTGAAGCTAACCATTTTGGTTAAAAATCCGTCATTTCCTCTATTTTCAAACAAGCCATAGTAATTTTGGCAGCTTATTTGCCGTTTTACTATAATATTTCCCGCCGCAGCCGATATATCCAAAAATTTTTCTTATTCATATTGCTTTAAAAAGTAAATTGTGCTATAATTACATAATACTTATACTAATCTTTGATCAAGGTATAGACAAATAATACGGATGATCAAAGATTAGTGTTTAGGGTGCAATCTTTAATCAAGTCTACAACTTGATTAAAGATTGGTATTAAAAAAGTGCTTTTTCCTTATAAAAGCGTAAAAAGGAGAAACTAATGCGTATTGTAATGCTGATAGAGAATACCGCCGTTTCACAGAAGCTGCTTGTGGAACATGGAATGTCGGTTTACATTGAAAACGGAGATTCTCGCTGCCTTTTCGGCACGGGCAGCAGTACAAAGCTCATCAATAACGCTAAAAGAATGAAGCTATATCCCGAAAACATAGATGCGGCGATAATACCGCATAATCATCTTTCCTATACGGGCGGCATTGATAATCTGCTTCAGATGAATCCGAAAATGAAAGTTTTTGCCTTAAATGCCGCTGATTGCTCGCCATACCGAAAAAAAGGATTGCTTAGCGCTCCTGTCGGGGATCTGGCGGACAGAATAAAAAAGAACAGGGATAATTTCGTTTTGTTTAACAGTTTTCAGCAGGTAAGTGAAGGCTTTTTTCTTTTAAAAGACGAGGTCGGAGACAAGAGTTTTTATGTCACCGATAAAAGCTATAAGATCAAAACAGGAGCCGAATATGTAAATGACGAGCTGGAACATGAATGCTTTGGGGTGATTTTCCCTTTTGAAAACAGAAAAAGAGGCTGTGTTATCTTAGGCGGCTGCGCCCACTGCGGTCTTCCCAATATGATAAGAACGGTATATAAGAACTGGGGCAGCGTTCCCGTTCTGGCGATACTGACGGGACTCCATTTTATGGGCGACAGCTCAAAGAAGATAACGGTCGACGGAGCTTACATAGATAAGCTTGCCAAGGAAATAAAGGAATTAAACGTCGGGGCAATATACACCTGTCATTGCACCGGATTGAAGGGATATGAGGAACTAAGGGAAAAACTCGGAAATCAGCTTCAGTATTTACAGACTGGTGAGGAATTAAATTTTTAACAATTTGTAAAAAAACAACATTAAGTATACAGAAAGGCGATACTTGAAGTGAATATTTTAATTGTAGGCTGCAGCAGATTGGGTGCGGCTCTCGCTTGCGCATTGTCTAACCGAGGACATGACGTGGCGGTGATGGACAAAAGGAGCGATTCATTTGAGCGGCTTGACGAAAGCTTTACCGGGCTAACCTCCAAGGGTGTTCCCATTGATAATGATGATCTTGAGGCGGCCGGTATAGAATCCTGCGACGTAGTCTGTGCCGTTACCGAAAACGACAACGAAAACATAATGGTGGCTCAGATTGCCGGGGAGGTTTATAAAATACCCAAAGTACTGGCAGGAATAAAAGATCCCGATAAGGAATGGGTGTTTCAGCAGTGCGGACTCAAAACAATATGCTCTACCCTCCTCACCATGGATGCCGCTCTTTCGGTTATCGAAGAATATCAGGAGGAGCACAGCATACAGTTTGTCAACCATAAGGTTAAGTTCTACACAATGCATATTCCCAAGGAATATATCGGTTTAAAGGCTGTGGAAATAGAATTTGAGGAGAACGAAGTACTTTACGCAATTATAAACGAAGACGGAAAATTCACTCTTGTGAACAATTATAATATACTTCTTAGAGAGGGGGATACGCTGATCTTTTCTAAAGTAGTGGACTGATCTGCTTTTTCGGTTAAAATACGCGCCGATATTGTGAATCAGTGCTTTGGGTGCAGTCTTTAATCAGGTATACGGCTTGACTGAAGATTGATATGATCGGCATATGCTGAAATGAAAGCGATAATCATAGGCGGGGGAAAGGTAGGATATTATCTGGCAAAAGCCCTGCTTGAAAGATATTATGACGTATTGGTGGTGGAAAAGGACAAGGCCACCTGTCAATATTTTGCCAATACTTTGGACGTTACCGTGGTAATGGGCGACGGTTCCACCGCGGCAGTGCTTAAAAAGGCGGGGGCAGATAAATGCGACTCGGTGATTGCGGTAACCGGAGAAGACGAGGTAAATCTTGTTATATGTCAGATTGCCAAAAAGCTTTTTGACGTAAAAAAGACCATAGCTAAGGTTAATAATCCGAAAAATGTTGAAACAATGCGGCTTCTCGGAGTTGATATAGCCATATCCGGAACCGAAAACATTATAAAGCAAATGGAGAGAGAAGTTGACAACAGCCGCATAAAAGAGCTGATGCCTATAAACGGAAAAACGGCGGTTTTTGAGGTGATTATACCCGAAAACTATGTATACCACGGAAAAATAATCGCCGATATAAAACTTCCCGATGGGTGCAACATAATTTGCATCACAAGGGGAGACGAGCTGATAATACCGAGAGGCCGCACCAAACTCCTCAGTAATGACGAGCTGCTTATAGTGTCTTCCGTGTCCGCCGCCAACGAGGTAAGAAAGATGCTTAAAATAAAAAATAAATAATTTAAATAATTTTCTTAAAGGTGAAAACATACAATTATTTGTCGTTTTTTATAGTCGATTATGTATATTATGCTTAAATTTGGCGATTGATATCTGTCGCACTTGATATTTTTACCGTTTTGATGTATAATTAAAGTTGTTTATAAGATATAAAAGATTAGAATTGAAATCTGTCTTTACAAGATTTGTGAGTGGATTATCGAGCAAATTTTGTTGTGAATAAGGCGAAGATTTTTTAGTGAAGCAAATGGCAAAAAGCAGTTAGTCGGCAAAATTTGCCAAAAAGACGCGGACAATATCTTATAAAGACATATTATTGTACCATTCTCTGTTTTGCCGATAGACAAAATCCACCGTCAAAACAGAGTTGCAACCAAAGCACTGATATTTGTAGAAAGAAAAAATACGACAACGCATTTATTTATCTGAATGCGGGGAAGGAATGCTATGACATCACCGTACACATCCGAAGAAATAATTAAGCAAATGAAAGGGATTTTGGAGTTCGATTTCAGAACGTCTCCAAAAGAAGCTACCAACAAACAGATTTATAAGGCTTTGTCAAAGATAGTGGTAAGTCACCTTAAGGAAAAGCGCCACAGATTTATGACCAAGTGCAACTCCCAGGGGAAAAAGCAAGTTTATTACATCTCTATGGAATTCCTTATGGGTCGTTCTCTTAAGACCAATCTGTATAACCTCGGAATGAGCGAGGAGGTTGAAAAGGCTGTTAAGGAAACCTTCAATGTGAAGATGGACAGCATTTATGAGGAAGAGCCCGACGCAGGTCTCGGAAACGGCGGTCTCGGTCGTCTTGCCGCCTGCTATATGGACGGTTTCGCTACTTGCGCACTACCCGCCACCGGATATTCCCTTCTTTACGAATACGGAATATTTAAACAGAAGATAATGGAGGGCTGGCAGACGGAGCTTCCCGACGCGTGGCTTCCCGGCGGAGAAGTATGGCTGGCTCAGGTGCCCGATCAGGCGATTCAGGTTCACTTTGACGGTGAGATACAGGAAAGCTGGGCCGATAATTATCACTCGGTGAATCATGTCAACTATACTACCGTAAACGCCGTTCCCTACGATATGTATGTAAGCGGATATGACAGCGAGGGAGTGTCAAAGCTGCGTCTTTGGAGCGCACAAGGCATGAGCTTCGATATGGGTGCTTTCAACAGCGGTAACTACGGCGACGCCATAGGAGCTAACAACATAGCTCATTCCCTTACAAAGGTGCTTTATCCCAATGACAACCATCTGGACGGAAAAGCCCTGAGACTTCGTCAGCAATATTTTATGTGCGCCGCTTCCATAGGCGACATAGTAATGCGTCATATGAATATATATGGTACATTGGACAATCTTTACGAAAAGATTGCCATACATGTTAATGATACTCACCCGACTCTCGCTATTCCCGAGCTGATGAGAATAATGCTGGACGAATGCGGTTATAGCTGGGCAAAGGCGTGGCACATTGTCACAAACACTTTTGCTTACACCAATCATACCGTTATGGCGGAAGCTCTGGAAAAATGGGACGAGACGATGCTCAAAAACATTCTTCCCCGCATCTACACCATTATATGTGAAATAAACCGCCGCTACTGCGAAGGCTTGAGAAACCGTCTCGGCGACGACGGAAAGGTAGCCAGAATGTCAATTGTGAGCAACAGCCAGATAAAGATGGCCAATCTTTGCGTTGACGCCTGCCACTCTGTAAACGGCGTTTCCAAGCTTCACAGCGAGATAATCAAGGAAAGCGTTTTCAAGGACGAATATGATGATAAGCCCGTTAAGTTCAAGAACGTAACCAACGGTATCGCTTACAGAAGATGGCTTTTACAGTCCAACAAGGGACTCACCGATCTGCTTACCGAATGTATAGGCGACGGATTTAAAAAGAACGCTTCCGATCTTGAGCATTTTCGCCTTTTCAGAAAAGACGAGAATGTGCTTAAAAAGCTTGCCGCAATAAAGCGTGAAAACAAAATTGCTTTTGCAAATTACGTTGAGAAAACTACGGGAAGAAAACTCAATGTTGACAGTATTTTCGACGTTCAGGTAAAGCGCCTGCACGAGTACAAGCGTCAGCAGCTTAACGTCATGAACATTATAGCTGATTATAACTACCTGTTGGAGAATCCCGACGCGGAATTTGTTCCCAAAACATATATTTTTGCTTCAAAGGCCGCTCCCGGATATTATATGGCAAAGCAAATAATCAAAATGATCTGGTGCCTTGGCGAGGAGATAAGACAGAATCCCAAAATCAGCGATAAATTAAGCGTTGTTTTCTTGGAGGATTACCGTGTTACGCTGTCCGAAATACTTATGCCTGCCAGTGAGATTTCCGAGCAGATTTCTCTTGCGGGGACGGAGGCTTCCGGCACCGGCAATATGAAGCTTATGCTTAACGGCGCGGTTACTATGGGCACTTTCGACGGCGCGAATGTTGAGATATGCGAACAGGTGGGAAGGGATAATATTTTCATTTTCGGAATGGACGCCCGCGAGGTGGACGTGATGAAAGCGAACGGTTATGCTCCCGAAGGCTATTATACCGGTAATCCCGTTATATCGGGCGCTATAAACAGAATGTACAGCGGTATAAACGGCGCAAAATTTGACGAGGTGGCCAATTCACTTCGGTTTACCGATCAGTACATGGCGCTGGCTGATTTCGACAGCTACCGCGAGGCTCAGAAAAAGGCTTCCGAAGCCTATAAGGATATACTGCGCTGGAATGAAATGTCTCTGATGAACATTGCAGGCGCGGGAGTATTCTCTGCGGACAGAGCAGTTTTAGATTATGCAAGGACAATCTGGAACCTTATTTAGTTTGATACCGTAATACTGCGGTGCTTTAACTGCACCGCAGTATCGTTATATTTTAATGAAAGGGTAGTATTATATGAGCGTACCTATTTACGATTGTTTTGACAGTTATTATAAGTCTCCCTTCGGTGCGGTGGAAAGAAACACGAAAATTGACTTCTGCCTTAATATACCGGTATCTCATCATGTTACCGAATGCTCCGTTGTAATGTTCCGGCCGGGCTTTAAGGAAAAATTTTCCGCTTTGGAAAACGAAGGCGAAAAAGAAATAAACGGAGAAAAATTTTATGTATATAAAGGTTCGTATACACCGGAACACACGGGACTGCACCACTATTATTTTACCGTGACGGGGAACTGCGGCCGCCGATATATTAAACGTCAGGGCGCTTCATACGGAGGCTTTGACAACGGGGAGCTGTTTCAGCTTACCGTGTATGAGGAGGGAATGACTACTCCGGAATGGCTCAAAGGCGGAGTGATGTATCAGATTTTTCCCGATCGTTTTGCCAAAGGAACGCCGGATCCCGAAAACGAGCCGCAGATGCCCGTGGACAGACAAATGCATTTAAATTGGAACGAGCTTCCGGTGTGGCAGCCAAACGAAAATGGCGTTGTTACCAACAGCGACTATTTTGGGGGGAATTTACAGGGTGTAAGGGAAAAACTGCCTTATTTAAAGAGCCTTGGAGTTACCTGTATTTATTTTAACCCAATTTTTGAGTCTCACGAAAACCATCGTTACAGTACAGCAAACTATGAAAAGATAGATATACTGATGGGAACCGAGGAAGAGTTTACCGAATTATGCCAAAAAGCGGGCGAAATGGGAATAAAAATAATATTGGACGGGGTATTCAGTCATACGGGCGCAGACTCTGTTTATTTCAACAAATTCGGAAGATACGGGGATCACAGCGGCGCCTTCCGCGATCCCGAAAGTCCTTATCGTCAATGGTACAGCTTTATAAATTATCCCAACACCTACGAGAGTTGGTGGGGCTTTACCAATCTTCCCAACGTGAACGAAAACAATCCGTCTTATACCGAATATATCTGCGGCGACGGCGGAATTTTACAGAAATGGATAAAAGCGGGGGCGGCGGGATGGCGTCTTGACGTTGCCGACGAACTGCCGGACGAGTTTATAGATAGTCTCAGGATTGCGGTTAAAAATATGGGCGACGATAAGGTGATTTACGGCGAGGTGTGGGAGGATGCTTCAAATAAAGAAAGCTACGGGCTTCGCCGCCGATATCTTACCGGAAAACAGTTGGACAGCGTTATGAATTACCCCTTCAGGGAGTGTATATTGAACTATGTTAAATATTCGGATCCCACACCTCTTAGGGACGGAATAATGACGATTATAGAACACTATCCCAAGCCTTGTGTGGATATACTGATGAACTTTCTTTCAACGCACGACACCGAAAGGGCAATCACAAGACTTGCAGGCGAGGATATAGCGTGGAATGACAGAAAGTGGCAGTCGGAGCACTGGCTGTCGCCGTCGCAGTATGCGTATGGAGTGGCGCTTATGAAGTGCGCTATGGTGCTGCAATTTTTCCTGCCGGGAATACCATGTATTTATTATGCGGACGAAGCCGGACTTGAAGGATATAAGGATCCCTTCTGCCGCAGGCCTTACCCATGGGGCGAGGAGGACAAGAGCCTGATCGCATTTACGTCCGAGCTGAGCCGTATCCGCAGTACAAGCAAGGCGTTTGCACGGGGCGGCATGAGGTTTATTGAGGTGACTCCGGAATATTGTATTTTCAGGCGCGAGGATAAAGAAGCGGGAGAAGCGGCGGTAATTTATCTTAACAAGTCGCATAAGGCAAGGAACTTCCTGCTTCATGAAACGGTTGGAAGCTGTCAGGGCTTCAGAGTAATTAGACATGAGAGTGAGAGAGTATGCGGGAAGCTGCATGTATCGCCGTTTGATTATGATGTGGTGCTTATAAAGCTGTAATACTAATACTGTTAACCAATTAAAATTGGAAAAATGGTTTTTAATTGGTTAACAGTGTTTCGGGTGTAATAACCATTTTGACTATGATTTTATCCCGTGTCAAATGGTTATTAGTATAAAGTTTTTCGGCAGGGGTTTAATTCCTGTCGAAATTTTTTTTAAAATTTTATTAAAAGGGTATTGACAAAACTGTATAAACTGTATATAATTACACTATACAGTTTAAGGCTGAAAAGAGAGGAGGCGAAAGCGATGACTGTCATAATCGACAACAAAAGCGGCGCCCCGATATACGATCAGATATATTCACAGATAAAAAACCAGATAATAAGCGGCGCGTTAAAAGAGAACGAAATGCTGCCGTCCATAAGGGGATTGGCGAAGGACTTGAAGATAAGCTTCGTTACCACCAAGCGTGCTTATGACGAACTGGAGAGAGAGGGATTCATATATACGATTCAAGCGAAGGGCTGTTACGTGGCGCCGAAAAACGTTGAATTGCTCCGTGAGGAAAACCTGAAAAGGATTGAGGGGCATATTGAGGAGATAGTACGGCTTTCCGCCGCCTGCAATCTGGCCAAAAGCGATATAAAGGAGATGTTGGATTTTGCGTTTGAAGCGGAAAAGGATGAGAATTAGGCTTGATATTAGGCCTTGTTTGAAAATAGAGGAAATGACGGATTTTTGACCCAAAATGGTTAGCTTCAAGGAAAAAACGCAGTCAAACCGTCTTTGACGAGGCTTTTTGACGCAGAAGATGACCGTTTGGGGGCGAAAATACGGCGTTTCCGATTTTTCAAACAAGCTGTAATCTTTGGTCAAGTCTATAAAATGATTAAAGATTGGTATGAGCCTTTGGCACAAACGTATCTTACGGAGGAAAGGAGTTTTCATAAAAATGACTAACGCATTGGAAATTAAAAATCTGTCTAAGAAATTCAAGAGTTTTAAACTGGACAACATTAATCTGGCGCTGCCCTCGGGCTGCATTATGGGGCTGATCGGCGAAAACGGAGCAGGGAAGAGTACTCTTATAAAGCTTATTCTCAATATTCTCCATAAGGACGATGGCACCGTTACCATACTCGGAAGGGACAACAACGACAATATAAGGCTGACTAAAGAGGAAGTGGGCGTTGTTACCGATGAGGTGGGGATACCCGAATGTCTTAAGGCGGAGCAGGTGGGGAAAATAATGAAACACACTTTCAGGTACTGGGACGAAAAGGCCTTTGACAATTATCTTGTAAAGCTTGACATACCGAGAGACAAGCAATTCAAGGATTTTTCACGCGGCACAAAAATGAAATTGGGCATAGCGGCGGCATTGTCTCATAAAAGCAGGCTTTTGCTGCTGGACGAGGCAACGAGCGGACTCGATCCCGTCGTAAGGGACGAGGTTGTGGATATGCTGAGCGATTTTACCCGCGACGAAGGTCACTCGATACTTATTTCTTCCCATATCGTAAGCGATCTCGAAAAGCTGTGCGATTATATTGCGTTTCTTCACAAGGGAAAGCTGCTGCTGTGTGAGGAAAAGGACAGGCTTTTGGAGGAATATTGCGTAGTACGCGGGGAAAAAGGAATTTTGGCGGGGATTGACTCCAAGGCAGTGCTCAACAAAAAAGAAACGCCTTATTCGGAAGAGGGTATTATTTTAAGGAAGGCGGCGCCGAAAAACGCTGCGATTAGCCCTATCAGCATTGAAGAACTGTTTATTTATATGGTAAAGGGAGAAAGGAGCGATACTTTATGAAGGCGCTTTTGCTTAAAGACTTTTATATGATGAAAAAATACTGTCGTTCTTATTTATTGGTTATGATTATATTTGCCGGACTTTCAGTCTTTGACCCAACGTGGTGGATGTCCTCGCTTTCCCTGCTTTGTCTTATGGCGGCGATGATGCCCGTAACGCTTCTGGGGTATGATGAGAGGAGCCATTGGAACGAATACTGTGCGGCATTGCCTTACGGAAAAAGGGATGTTGTTTCTTCAAAGTATGTTTTGTGCCTTATTAATCAACTGGCGGTTACGGCGGTTTTTGCTGTGCTATGGTTAATAAGCGGAGGGAACGATATAGGCGAATTTTTTATGACGGCGTCCGTTGGATTTTGCTGCTCATGTTTTTCATCGGCGGTAGTATTTCCGTTTGTACTGTGGTTGGGAGTAGAAAAAGGACGAGTGCTTTATTATGTCTTTATTGTTATCGGTTTCGGAGCTTCGGGGCTGCTGAAGAGTTTTTCTGTCAGCGAAAGCTTGGATATCAAGGCATTTCATGATATTATGACGGTGGTGCTTCCTGCCCTAAGTGTATTGGTTTATATCGTGTCATGGGTTATTTCGGTGGTTATTTACGGTAAAAAGGAAATAAGGTAAAACAGGAATAAAAAGCGGTTTACAGCAGGCTTTTTTTCGCCATCATATAGTAAACGCATATTTTGTAGCCCGCATATCCGTACAACCTGTCCAATCCCGTGTACGTATACCCCAGATAGGCTTCCTTCATTCCGGCTTCTTTAAGGTACTTTGTTCCGAGAATAACAAGGTTTACGGCAATGTGGCGTCCTTGAAAAGAACGTTTTACAACGGTACAGCCAATGCTGCCCAAGCCTTTTTCTTCCGCTTCCAAATCACAGATAAGCGCTCCCACGGTTTCGCCGTTTAAAACGGCTATCAGAATCTTTTCCCTGCCGGTTTCCTTATAAAGCTCTTTGTTTTTGTAATATTGCGTAAATTCTTCAAAGGCATTATCGCTGCATTCACATACCGAATCCATATCGGCGATTTCCGCCCATCTGTAATTGATTCCGTCTATGGTTTCGCCCACAAAGCGTTCGTTATGGGTAAAATCCTTTAATTCAAATCTCATATCAAAGCAATCGCAGTTCCATGAATGCTCATAACCTCTTTTAGTAAAGAACGCGGCGGCGGAATCGTCAATATTAGCGTATAAATTTTCGTTTTCGGTTTTAAAATACTTTTTGTTGGTGGGAACTCCCGGCATAAGATAATCGAATCCCGCGCCTATTACAATTTCGCTGAAGCCGCATTTTTTTACCGTTTGTTCGGATAAAGCCAGAAGCTCGCTTCCAAAGCCCTTGTTTCGATACTTTTTATCCGTTCCGAAAAGGATTACGGTATTTCCGTTTATTACCGACACGCCGATAAGTTTACCGTTCTCGTCTCTTTTATAAATATTTTTGTTATTCTTGTTTCCGAGGATATCGAGTACGGTATCTTTGTCACGCACTATAAACGGAAAGTTTTCTTTAAAGAATGTGAATAGTTCTTGTATCATTTGAAGTCTCCTTAAAACAGCGGTTATTATGCCTCGCACTATTTTTATTGGGTGTGATTTTTAAAATGTGTTCAGAAAATGATACCTAATTCGAC
>CAJUFF010000020.1 GCA_910585505.1 uncultured Ruminiclostridium sp.
TAAAAACCATTTTTCCAATTTTTAATTGGTTAACAGTATTAGTCGCTTCGCTCCTATTTGTTTATCTTTTTGTTGGATTGCTATAGTATAAGTATTACGTCACAAAAACCGTTTCGTATTGTCTAATATAATAGGGAGCAATAATTTATGTTTTTGCTCTCAAAAACAGAAAGGAAAAACAATATCATGGAAAAAGAAAAATTAACCGAACTGGCGGAAAAGGCTTTGGAAGGCGACAGAAAAGCGCTTGAGGCAATCGTTGAGGACATACAGGCGCCCGTATTCAATATGGCGCTGAGAATGCTGGGTACATTTGCGGACGCGGAAGACGCCGCGCAGGAAATTTTGCTGAAAATTATCACAAATATGTCTTCCTTCCGAAAAGAAAGCGCCTTTTCCACATGGGTTTTCAGTATCGCCGCAAATCATCTGAAAAATTACAAAAAGCATATGTTCGCCCATGTTCCCCTTAGCTTCGAGTATTACGGTGACGATATCAGCAACGGAAAAATACACGACGTTCCCGACCTTACGCAGAACGTGGAGAAGAATATTCTGGCGGAGGAGCTTAAAATGTCCTGCACCAACGTTATGCTGCAATGTCTTGACGCGGAAAGCAGATGTATTTTTGTATTGGGCACAATGTTCAGGACAGACAGCCGTATTGCGGGAGAAATATTGGGTATAACGCCGGAGGCTTACCGTCAGCGCCTTTCCCGCGTGCGCAGAAAGATGGCGGATTTCCTCGGCGAATACTGCGGCGAATACGGAAATGGCAAATGCAGGTGCGCGGACAGAATCAATTACGCCATAAAAAGTCACAGATTAGATCCTTCACATACCGATTATACCTCCGCAAAGGAAATTTCACCGGAAACAATGCTTGACGTAAAGGAAGCGATGGAGGAGATAGACGGGCTAGCGCAAAGCTTTACCTTTATCAAAATGTATGAGGCGCCGGAAAGAATATCACAGTATATTAAGGATTTCCTCAGCTCCGATTCTATGGCGGCTGTTAAAAATTCGTAGATCTTCAGCCCTCTAACAGTTCCCTGAGCTTTTTTAAAGCCTTTTTTTCTTTCCTTGAAACCTGAACCTGCGACATTCCCGTTATTTTTCCCACATCAGTCTGCGTCAGGTTTTTCAAATATCTTAAAACAATAATCTGCCGCTCCTCGTCCTCTAATAGGAGAAGGCACTGATTCAGAGCAATCCGGTCTGTAAGGGCGGTCTGCTCCGGCGGAACGGGAACGTCAAGTTCCCGTTCGTTTTCTTCCTCGCCTTCCGTTGTCAGGGAAAGGGGCGGAAGGGAAGCGGATACGGCTTCGCCCGCCTGTTCAACCGTTATTCCGAGAACTTCCGCTATTTCGGACAGCTTGGGTTCGTTTCCCCTGCTTCTAAGCTCCGCCTGAACCGCCGTTACTTTAAGGGAAAGCTCCTTTAAGCTGCGGCTTACCTTTACCGCCCCCCCATCGCGGAAAAGGCGTTTTATTTCACCTAAAATAACGGGCACGGCATAGGTGGAAAACTTCAGCCCTCTGCTCTCGTCAAAGCCGATTCCCGCCTTGACAAGCCCTTCGCAGCCGGCGGCGAAAAGCTCCTCGTACTCTATGCCCCTTCCTTTGAAGCGGGCGGCGAGGGAATGTACAAGCCCTAAATTCTCCTGTATGAATTTATTGTCGGTCTTATTCATATTTTCCCGTCAGCTTCTTTTTCATCGTTACGGTGGTACCCTTTCCGGGGCGGCTGGTCACCTTCAGAGAGTCGGTAAAGGCTTCCATCACCGCAAAACCGAGACCCGCCCTCTCCTCTTCAGGCGCAGTGGTAAAAAGCGGTTCCATTGCTTTTTCCACGTCTTCTATTCCGCAGCCCTTGTCGGCTATTTTTATGTACAGGCAGTTGTCGTCGGTTAGCTTAAGGGTTATGGTGATGTCTCCGCTTTTATCGCGATAACCGTGGACTATTGAGTTTGTCACTGCCTCGCACACTGCCGAGCGAAGGTCGGAAAGCTCCTCCACCGTGGGGTCGGTCTGCGCGGCGAAGGCTGCTATACAGCTTCGCGCCAGAGCCTCGTTTTTTGACATGGCGGGGATAGTTATTTTCATTTTATTTACCGTTTTCATTTAAATATGTTCCTTTCTGAAGAGGATATATGGATATATAATATCAAGCTTTGGTCATCCATATTATTTGTCTGTACCTTGGCCAAAGATCAGTATAAGCTGCGCTTGAATTTAGAGTGAAAAATCAAAACGTTTATGCTACTGCATTTTCAGCTTTTCCGGCAGTATCATCGAACCGAGTCCCGCAAGCTTTATAATTTTTTCCGCGTAGCGGGAGGGATTTTTTATAACCACTCTTCCTCCATACAGCTCGGCGACGCGCCGTCGGCCTAATATAAGTCCGATTCCGCTGCTGTCCATAAAGGAAACGCGGGAAAAGTCCATTATACAAAGTTTGGGGGTATAGCGTTCAAGGCGGGCGTCAATAAGCTCCCGCGCTTTTGCGGCGGTGTGGTGATCTAGCTCTCCTGAAAGAGAGGCGGTTATAAAGTCTTCGCCGAGGGTGATTTCAACGGTCATTTTAAAATTCCTTTCCTTTAAAAGCGGAGTTTATATAATATTGTATTATACCGATCTTTATACTATAGCAATCCAACAAAAAGATAAACAAATAGGAGCGAAGCGACTAATTGTCCTTTCCGCTTCCCTTTCGGACTCCGAAAGGGAAGTAGGGGAGTCCAAAGGACGGGGGGCAACGTCCCCAAAGCTTGTGTGTTTTTTGCGCTGTTGTAAATTTGTTTTAACTTTTTTTGGATTGCTATAATCCCTTTTAAAACTGCTGGATTAGTGTTTGGCGTACAATCCCTTTTTAAACCGTGGGTATTACGTCAGTTTAAAAAGTGATTGGTATTACACAGACTTTACGGAAGATTGGTATAAAGGATTAGCATTACATTCATAATACTACCACCGTTATGCGCAAAAAAATGTCAAATTCGGTCCCCAAAATATTTTTTCCAAATATCAAAAAACAAAAGCTTTGACTCTCCGATGAATCAAAGCTTTTTTAAACTAACGTAATATTCACAGTTTTAAAAGGAATTAATTTTTAACCCTCAATAAAACTCAGAGGATTTATAAATCCGCCGTCCTTTTTAACCTCAAAATGAATATGAGGCGCAAGCTTGCACTCGCACTCGGCGGTATTTCCCGCTTTTCCTATAATATCCCCGCAGGCGATCTCCTGCCCTATGGACACGGGAACATTTGCGTCGAGACCGTAAACGCTGCTTATATGACCGTCTCCATGATCAATGGAAACGCAAACGCCCCAGAGAGCGTCCTCCCATATGTTTAAAATTTGTCCTTCGCCGCAGGCTTTTATATCCGTTCCGATTTCTGCCGCGATGTCCACGCCGTCATGTGTCTGCCATAAATTCAGCGTTTGTGATTTGACCAGTTCTCCGTCGCTGTATTCGTTGATGATCTCTCCGTCGGCAGGCATTGTTCTTGGGGAAGACGCGGCAAAGAAATTGTTTGCAGGCTCGGTTTGCGGTTCAGTGCCTGTATCAGCGGATGTCTGGGGAGGGGTTGTTGCCGCTGCGGTAGTGGGTGGTATTGTGCTCTGTGCCGTAGTGGTGACCAGAGGGACGCCCGGTTGGTTTTTGTCGACTTCAATAAAAAGCTCATCGCTGTTTTCACCTCCGAAACCGTTCATAATGTTGTTGTAAGCGTAATAGGTAGAAAAGCCCACCGCCGCCACGCTGAGTGCCAAGGCGACTATAAAGCCTTTTCCTTTCATTGCGGCTCTTACTTTTGCGAATCCTTGTTTTTTCATTGTATAAGTCCTTTCTTTCAGTTTATCCGTGAGACACGGTGCTACTGCTTCGCCGAGGGATTTTTCGGGAGCAACATTACGCTTTATACCAATCTTTGGTCATCCGTATTATTTGTCTGTACTTTAATCAAAGATTAGTATTACGTCCCCGAATAATCCGTATCTGATACTAATCTTTAATCAAAGTATAAATAAATATATAAATGATTAAAGATTAGTGTTCAGGGTGCAATCTCTAATCAAGAATACAAGTTGACTAAAAATTGGTATGACAACGATTCGGGGGTTTACGTGGGTATTGTTGGCAGTTATGGCGTAATTATACATTTATTTCATATTCGTTACCAATTTTTTTCCTGTATAATTTTGTGCTGTTTCGGAAAAATATTACCGTAAACAAAAACAGCCTCTTCATAAAGGCTGTTGAGAAAGGACGGTAAATTATGACAGGAAAAGAATTGCTTTATATTGAGGATGCGCTGGGTCATGAGCAGTACTTTCGGACTAAGTGCCGTGAGACTGCTTCTCAGGTAAAGGATCCCGACCTTAAAACATGTATACAGCAGATGGAACAAAAGCATCAGCAGATTTTCCAAAGCTTTTACGGGCTTCTTTAAAGAAAGGAACAGTGATATAAATGGACGATAAAAATTTGATGGAGGACATTCTCCTTCTGGAAAAGGGCGCCTGCGACCTTTATATGCACGGCACTATGGAATCTCCCACACCAAATGTGCATCAGGCGTTTTCCAACGCGCTGAACGACGCGCTTTGTATGCAGGATAAGGTGTATGACAAGATGGCGGAAAAGGGCTGGTATCCTACCGAACAGGCGGAACAGAACAAGATCAACACCGTTAGAGCCAAATTTACGGCTCAGCAGTAATAGATTTCATGATATATTCGACTCCAAATGAAAATCACTCTTTTAGAGGTACTGCCCGTTATTTTGTTTTTGTTGAAGCAAATTAACGGGCAGTAAAAAACGCACCTGTGCGGCTAATGCGCAGGTGCGTTCTTTGAAACAAAACCTTTTCAGCGAATAAATTAAGGCAACACCGCACAATGACCGCCTGACGGCTTTGCATGCGGCTTGCTTGCATATTTTCCGTCAGATTGCACAAATCCTCCTTGAAATACTCCAGTATTCCCGCGTCGGATTTATACAAGCTGACGAAAAATCTGGCGACGCAATCCACACACAATCATTGTGCGGTGTTGCCTTAAATATCCAAAAAACTAAGCTGCTCCCCCATATTCTTATCCTCAAACCTATACATATACCCAAAAATATCCTCATTCCTATGCGCCATTCCGTACTTTCCGCATCTTCCGTGAAAAAGTCTCATAAGCTCGCCGTTATCGGGGCTGTTAACTTCATATTTAAATCCGAAGGTTTTTTCATAAACCTTCTTCAGTCCCGGAAAATGCTCGTCCAGCTTCTTATAGAAATACTCCCGATTTCCCGCCCTCAGCGTAAGTCCCATACCGAAGCAGATAACGCCGTACACATTCGCTTCCGCGCAGTACTCAAGTATTTCCTCAATATTCTCCTTAGTATCGTTAATAAACGGCAAAATCGGGTCAAGCCACACCACGGTGGGTATCCCCGCCTCCTTAAGTCTTTTCAGCGCTTCAAACCTCTTTTTTGTTCCGCAGACCTTAGGTTCCAGTATTTTACATAGTTTTTCGTCGGCAGTGGTCAGAGTCATCTGCACCACCGCTTTTGTCCTTTTGTTGATCCTTTGCAGCAGCTCGATATCCCTTAACACCCTATCGGATTTTGTTTGAACGCATACTCCGAAGCCGTATTCCTCTATCAGCTCCAGCGCCCCTTTGGTGTATTCCAGCCTGTACTCCAAAGGAATATAGGGATCGGTCATTGCGCCCGTCCCTATCATACATTTTTTCTTTTTTCTTTTTAAAGCGGCTTCAAGGAGTTCCAAGGCGTTTTCCTTTACCTCTATGTCCTCAAAGTCCCGTCCGTCCTCCGCCACATGATAACAAAGGCTTCTGGAATCGCAGTAAATACATCCGTGGGAACAGCCACGATACAGGTTCATGCCGTTGGAGGAAGACAAAATTCCTTTGACCTTAACAAAATGCATATCCATAATTAAAAAAATTAAAAGGTTTTTATTCCGAATTGGAATATTTTTTGATAGTATCCTGTGGTGATGTCGGTTACGGAAACGGGGCGATCCTCGTCCGTGCTCACCATCATCATTCCGCCGCCTATGTATATTCCGCCGAAATCCGCTTTTCCGCTTCCCTCGTATTCAAAAAATACCAGATAACCCGGCTTGAGCTCCTCGAATGCAACCTTTTCTCCCCATTCCGCTATTTCGTTTGTAAGTCGGGGGCAGTCTATGCCGTTTTCCTTCAGCACGTAGTACATAAGACCGGAGTTGTCAAAGCCCGTATCGGGATCGGCTCCGCCAAAATAAAACGGTTTTCCTTCCATGGCTGAAGCAAGGCGGACAATTCCTTCGCCGCTTCCGCTTACGTCCGGTTGGGGTTCCGAAACGGGGACGGTTTCGGATGTGGTTTCCTCTATAATTGAGGTTTCGGAACGCTCCGATGTGTTTTCCCCGGTTATATCCGATGTTTCCGCAGATCCGGTTATTTCGGAAACAGTTTCGGAAGTGTTTTCCGGTGTAGTTTCCGGGGAATCGGTATTTTCGGCGGTGGTAATTTCGGGGGTGGTCTGCGCCGATTCCGAAAGATCGATGCTGATTGGGGGCATGTCGCTTTCGGGAGTACTTTCCTCATTTTCTCCTTCGGAGGAGCAGGCGGCAGAAGCAAGACATATCATAGAAGCCGCCAAAACAGACGCCAAGAATTTATTCGTTTTTTTCATTTTGTATCGTTCCTTCCGTTTTGCCGCTCAGGTTTTCTTTTTTGCATATTCTTGCGGCTGATTTGACTTTTATAATACTCCGATTTATGGCTTAAGTCAATTACAAAACGGTTACAATTTGTTTACAATTCGGTTACAATTTTTTGAAGAAGTTGCCTTGCTTAGCAGCTCCGACATTGTTCCCAATATCAAAGCGAAAATTAGCAGATAGACGGGATAAAGGAATATACCTATATTATCCGCCAGTACCCCGAAAAATGTGGGCATAAGAGTGGTTCCCGTATAAGCGCAGGCCATTTGTATACCTATGATTGACTGTGAGTTCTCTTTTCCGAAATTGGCGGGGGTGGAATGGATTATGGACGGGTATATCGGCGCGCAGCCAACGCCCGTTACAACAAGCCCCGCCAGAGCTGAAATATCCGTTTTAAGGGGCAGAAGTATCATGGCGACTCCCGCCGCAGCGGCACATACCCCTATTCTTATGAGCCTTTTATCTCCCGCTTTTTCCGATATAAAGCCGCAGGCAAAGCGCCCGATGGTGATTCCGAAATAAAAAAGCGATGCGAACATGGCGGCGGTTTCCTCCGAGGTCCCTCTGTATTCGCTTAAATAGCTGCTTGCCCACAGCCCTGCGGTGGATTCCAACGCGCAGTAGCAGAAGAATGCCGCCATAACGTAAGGCACACCCTTTATTTTAAAAGCCCCCCTTAGTCCAACCACATTGGAGCTGTTCTCCTCGTTTTTTTCCGAGCGCTTTTTCCAGAGAGGAAAGCTTATAAACAATATTACCGTGAGTATTATCTGTATTACGGATACCGAAAAATACCCTTTTTGCCACCCCAAGCCCGAAGTCAGGCAAAATCCCATTATATACGGGCTGACGGAAGCGCCGACTCCCCAAAAGCAGTGGAGCCAGCTCATGTGTTTTGAAGAAAAGTGCAGCGCCACATAGTTGTTGAGCGCCGCGTCCACCGCTCCCGCTCCCAGCCCGTAAGGCACCGCGATCACGCAAAGGGCGATAAAGGAATCGGCGGCGGAAAAACCGAAAAGAGCTGCCGCCGTCATAAAAACGCTTAATGCGGTAACAAGTCCCGTCCCTAATTTTCGTGTGAGAAAATCGGAAGCAAGACTGGAAAAAATCGTGCCCAAAGCAATTATCATGGAAATTATCCCCATATAGGACAAGGGGACGCCCAGTTGGGAGTACATAACCGGCCACGCGGAGCCTAAAAGCGCATCCGGAAGCCCAAGACTTATGAAAGCCATGTAAATTATAGCAATAAGAAGAGATGCCATTGACGTGTTGTCCTCGCTTATCTCATTTTTTTAAGGTCGTTTGCGTCGTATACCACCTGTGCGTAAATCGCCGCCACAACCTTGTATAATTCCGGGGGTACATGTTCTCCCGCGCCTAACATTACAAGCAGGGCGGCAGCGCTGTCGTCCCGATAAATCGGAACTCCGTTTTCATCGGCTATGTTTAATATTTTTTTTGCCAGCTCGCCCATTCCCGAAGCCACCACTATGGGGGCGTAGTTAAGGTCGGGATTGTATTTCAGGGCTACGGCCGCGGATTTACCGAAGGTTTTATGTTTTGACATAGTTAATCTCCTGTTATATTGTTATACCAATCTTTAATTAAGTTGTAGATTTGATCGAAGATTTGTGTCAAGCTTTTACATCAAAGCTTTTTCTGTTTTCGTTTATTCTCGGAAACGTTTCCGCAAGAGTATGGGGCTTAAACAATATTCCGGTTTTGAAGTTCTGCACGCTGTATCCCACTCCCGCCGCTATCTTGGTTATCTTGTCGGTAAGATTTGAAACGCGATAACGGTAGCTTTTGGGGTACAGTACGGAAAGATTTAACTCCTTTCCGCTGCTGTAAACGTCTACCTCAAATCTTCCCACCGCTTCCACGTCAAAGGTCAGGAACAGGTGATACTTCTTTTCGCCGTTTTCGCTTTTTCCCGAAGAGGTATTGTCGTTGTCCACCCAAAGCTCACCGAAGGCGCGGGTGTTATCAACCTGAAGGGGAATGATGTAGTGGGCAAGCGGGGTAAAGACCCCAGGAGCGTTCAGCATACTCTGAAGCAGATTTGAAGCGTTGAAGTTGTCTATCCCTCTTATTGCGGGGTGGTTTACATTGCGGTCAATAAAGGCGGTAAGCGCCTTCATGGTTTCTGATTCGTAGCCCGACTGTTTTTGCGCCAACATTTCCTGCTTCTGCGCCATTCCTCCAACAATATGCTCAAATGCATCGCACAGCGTCTGCCGTTCCGGTATGTCGGGCGTGTTTTCAAGGACGCGGTTAAGGAAATCCACCAGATCGGACAGATTATCCGTGCCGTTTACCACGGTTTTCATCACTTCCGATGCGTCCGGATTGTCTCTCGGTATCAGAAGCGCCAGAAGCCGGTCGATGGCGTCTTTTCCGCTTATCGCATTGCTTTGATAATTGTTTAGAATATACTCTATTCGGCTGTCGCTCAGAGCGATGGAGCTTTTATAGGCTTCGTTCCTCGCTTCCGTGTCCGCTTCTGCGGATTCTCCGTTGACTATTGAGGAAAGTACCTTTTCAGCGGATTCCGCTCCTCCCGACAGTTTTGAAAGATACACCAGTATAGCCGCCTTTTCCGCCGAAACGTCGGTGTTCTGCTCCTGAGAATAGGACTTTACTACGTCTTCCATCACCGTTTCAAGTGCGTCGTACAAGGTCTGCCGCTCCGGCATATCGGGCATTGCCCTTAAAACATCGTTGAGAAAGCTTACAAGACGGTCGGTGTTTAAAGTGTTTTCCACTATGTTTCTTATGGATTCGGCGGCAAAGGAGTCGTTTTGCGGAACGATAAGGGAAAGAAGCTGAATCAGCGCGTCCTTGGCAGCTATGCTTTCGCTTCGGTAATTGTTCAGAAGGTAGTTTATCCTTGTGTCCGAAATGGGTACCGAATTACGGAAATTCTCCGCTCTTTGATCTTCGGACAGAACGGATGTTTCGTTTTCACGGTAACTTGCCGACGGGTTGGTTTTTTCCGTTTCGGCAAGAGGTTCGGCGGTTCCGTTTTCGGAAACATTTTCCTGTGTTTTTTCGTTTTGTGCATTTGTACCTTGAAATGCAGCTAAATTTTGTGCAATATTGCCATTGCTTTGTGCGGAAGCGGTTGTTTCGCCTTCTGCAAGCGCATTTATATAGGCTAAAATAGAAGCTTTTTCGGCGGAAACATCAAAATTTTCATTAGATACTTGATTTTCTGGCGTATTTGTAGTATTATTATTATATGAATTTGTGAGCAGCTTGGACACAAAGGATGCAAAAGCCTTGCTGAGCGCTTCGCGGGTCGATGCCGATGGTATCTGAGACATGAGCTGGGAGAAAGCTTCCTTCATCATGTATTCGTTGGTATTGTATCGGGAAAGGTTGTGAGTGACCAAGGGCACCAAGGTTTCGGTGCGTGAATCGCTTTGAAGACTGCCCGATATGGTGCGCATAAGCGCTGCGGTTTCATTTTTAAGGCTTTCAAAATTTTCCGTTGGATCGCCGCTCATCCATTTCTGATAAAGAGCGGTAAGATTCTTTGAGAGTGTAGTGTTTTTGCCGAAGTATTCCGCCAGGAATCCGATGTTTGATCTGACCGCTTCGATTATTTCGTTTTTGCTCATGGCGTAATTAAGCGTTTTCAGCAGGTTTGCCACAAGTTCTTTGGTGTCTTCCCCCGACTCGCCGCACACCGTTCGCAGTATATCGAAAAGCTCGTTGCCCGAAAAAACGGTGTTGTCCTTTTCCTGAGTCAATATTTCGTTAAGAAGCTTATCGGGATTTATGTAAATGGCTTTGGTGAGATCGTCGATTTCGCCTACAAGCTCGGTGTAGCCGTTAAGCTTGGCGTTTTCCAGAAGATCTCCGGAGAAGACGTCGTGAAGCGTTTCCACCGCCATGGAAGGATCTTTCGCGGCGGGTGCTCCTATTGAAGGCGAGGTATCGCCGGATACTCCGTGGTTTTCTGTGCCCCCCGCTTCGCCTTTTTGAGTAACTCCACCGGGGCGCTGGACGGCGTTAACTCCGTTTATGGAAAAGGCTTCGGCATTTTGAGGCGAACCGGTGTTGCTGCCGGTTGAGGTTAGGGTTTTGCCTCCGCTGAGAGGTCCTGATATCTGAGGGATCTGTGGCATGGTAATTCCTTTCCGGCGTAATGTCAATGCCGATCGGGCTTCCGACTGAGCGTCCTGCTCAATGCGACGGGATTTGACATAAGGAAGCGTCCGTCCGTGTTCGGTATCGAAAAGCCAGCTTTATTTGAGCCGTCCGTTTTTCGGAAACGGCGCAATGGCGTAAGAAATAAAATGTTCTTAAAACATTTTATCATATATCAGCAAAAAATTCAATAAATCAGCGTAAATTTATTGTCAGCAAATTTTTCTTTGGAGTGCTTTCTTTTTTGAAAGGCTTTCCGATAAATACCTTATTTAGAGGATTTAACGGATTTTCTTTGCGGAGAATACTGCGCTTCAAGCTAAAATTATGAAAGGATAGGTCAGAAAAATGGCAAAGGTTGAAGCCGGAATGGAAGGCATGGTGGATATGTATCTCTTTGAGACCACCACACTTATCGATCAGCTTGACGAAATTCTTTTGCGTACTGAGCAGGCGAATGAGTTCACAGATGACGATATTAACGAGGTCTTTAGGATCATGCACACCGTCAAAGGCTCATCGGCAATGATGGGTTTTGAGAACCTGCAAAAATTAGCGCATAAAGGAGAGGATATGTTTTTCATCATTAGAGAAGATCCCTCTAAGATGAAGGATATAGGTTTTGTTTATGACCTTGTATTCCAGATGTCCGACCTGTTTAAGGCTGAGATCGAAGAGATTCGCAGCAATCCCGATTATGAGGGAACCGATTTCTCCGAGATGATTGCGAAGCTTGAAAACGGCGCGAAAATGCTTCAGGGAGAGCTTGAAGAGGCCGAGGCGGCCGAAGCTGGAGAACATCCCGCAGCGGCAAAATCAGGAGGTGTCGAAGCCGCAAACGAAAATCAGTCTGTTATCAGAGTTTATTTTGATCAGGACTGCAAGATGGAAAACCTGCGCGCGTTTTTGCTTCTCAACAGATTAAAGGAATCCTTTGACGTTATCGACTGGTTCCCTAAGGATGTGGAAAACAATTCGGAAAGCAGCGCGACAATACAGGAGGACGGTTTCCTTGTTACACTTAATAAGGCGGACGTAGATGAAGCGCTGAAGGTAGTGGAGCAATCGTTAAACGTTGATACATACGAAATCGTAACAGACGAAAAGGAGGAATCGGAATCCGCCGCACAGCAGAAAGCGGCTCCCGCAGCGGAACAATCCGCGCAATCCGCTCCCAAGGAGGAAAAAACAGCGCAGGCAAAACCTGCCGCCGAGGCGAAGAAGGAGGCGGCTCCCGCAAAGAAGGAAGCTCCCGCTCCCGCCAAAAAGCCCGAAAGAGCACCTGTTCAGCAGGCCAGCTCCAACAGCGGCAAGCAGAGCCTTATCAGTGTAAATCTTCAGAAGCTGGATCAGCTTCATGATATAGTCGGCGAAATCATTACCACCGAATCAATGGTAATCTCCAACCCCGAACTTGACGGGCTAAAATTGGAAAGCTTCCAGAAAGCGGCAAGAGAGCTGAGAAAGCTTACCGACGAGTTGCAGGATTCCGTAATGTCCATCCGAATGGTGCCCCTCATAGGTCCTTTCCAGAAGATGCACAGAATAGTCCGCGATATGAAGCAGAAATTAGGAAAGAATGTTGAACTTGTCATAGAGGGCGAGGATACCGAAGTTGATAAGTCTATTGTCGACAATCTCAACGATCCGCTTATGCACCTTGTCCGCAACTGTATGGATCACGGCATTGAGGAGGACGTCAGCGAACGTATTGAACACGGTAAGCCCGAAAAGGGAACCATTAGACTCAGCGCTACCAGCAGCGCGGGAGAGGTAATTATTACCGTTGCAGACGATGGCGGCGGAATAGATACCGACAGGGTTCTCCAGAAGGCGGAGGAAGCGGGACTTCTTACAAAGCCCGCCTCGGAGTACAGCGAGCGCGAGATCAATAATATGATAATGCTTCCCGGCTTCTCCACCAATACCGAAGTTACCGAGTACAGCGGCAGAGGCGTGGGGATGGACGTTGTAAAGAAGAATATCGAAAAATCTGGCGGCAGCATATTTGTTGAAAGCAAGCGGCATGAGGGCAGTTCGTTCATTATTAAGATTCCTCTCACCTTAGCCATTATCGCTGGTATGGAGGTAAGAGTCGGCGACGTTATCTTTACGGTGCCCACTTCCGCCATTAAACAGAGCTTCAAGATCACAAACAATCAGATCATTTACGATACGCAGGGCAATGAGATGATAATGCTGAGAGGCGAGTGCTACCCCATTCTTAAGCTTTATCAGAAGTATAATCTGGAAACGGAAACCACCGATTTTGAACAGGGAATACTTATTCTGGTAGAGGCGGACGGAAAGAAGGTCTGCCTGTTTGCCGACAAGCTTATCGGCGAGCAGCAGGTGGTTGTAAAGCCCTTCCCATCCTACCTCTCACGCTATAATCTTAAGGCCGAGGGCTTGTCGGGCTGTTCCATAATGGGCGACGGCAGTATTTCACTTATTATTGACGTCAACAACGTTATAGATAAGCAGTAAGCCGGAGGCTTGCCCACTTGGGCAAACAAGCACGACTCGAAAAATGAAAGGAATGGTTTCGGCATTATGGCAGATATAAATAAAGTCAGTGAACAGCAGAATGAGCTGAATGAAAAAATAAGCAAAGCTGCGAAAAGCAGCGGGACGGAGATCGCCAAAGCGCTCACCTTCATTATCGACGACAGGATATACGGCGTGGATATCTCCTATGTCAATGAGATAGTGGGAGTTCCTCATATTACCGTTATCCCCGGAATCCCCCATTACATCAAAGGCGTTATCAATGTCCGCAGTAAGGTAATACCCATAATTGACGTCCGCTCACGTTTCGACCTGCCCGAAAAGGAGCATGACGACAAGACAAGCACCATCATAATTACTTATTTGGACATTCAGGTGGGAATAATAGTCGATCAGGTTCAGGAGGTACTTTCCGTAAAGGCGGAAAACAAGGCGGATATACCTGCTCTTGAAAGAGTAAACAACAATAAGTTTATAGAGTACATTCTTGAGACAAACGACTCTATAAAGATGATTCTTGACGTTAAAAAGCTTATTTTCGACGATGATTTCGACATTGAAGCGGTAGCGGCGGAATAATAACTAAAAAACGCGACCGAAAGCGCAGAGGCAAGCTTCTGCGCTTGCGGTATGTTATCCAAGTACCCGTCATCACAAGATTTGCGCGTGAATTTTCAGATAAATTTTGTTCGGAACAGGTCGGAAAGCCGTGTCAAGGCTTTCGCGGGCTGTCGTCGGCAAAGCTATCGGAAAAGGCGCGTGCGGTATCTTGTGAAGATAAGTTTTAAAGCGGCGTAATAATCTACCGACTTGTAGAAAAAACTTGTTCGGTCGGATAAACAGTTGAAAATTTCCCGTAGTGTAAAATCAGTACGGCAGAGAGGAGAACGCAAGTGATACCAAAGATTACAGACGCGGATTTTAACAAGCTGGTTAAATTTGTTTACGACAACTACGGAATAAATTTGGCTCAGAAAAGAGTTCTTATTGAAGGAAGACTTTGTAACGAAATAAAACACAAAGGCTTCCCTGATTATCATCAGTATCTCGAATCGGTTTACAATGACAGAACCGGTACCGAAATAGTGGCTTTGCTCAACAAGCTTACCACCAACCACACATTTTTTATGCGTGAGCCGGAGCATTACCAGTATATGAAAGACGTAATACTCCCTTATATATCTTCGCTTAACCGCCCAAAAAAGTATGTTAAAATATGGAGCGCGGGCTGTTCCAGCGGAGAAGAGGCATATACCACCCAAATGCAGATGCAGGAATTTTTCGGAGCGGGAGCCTCCGCATGGGACACAAACATATATGCGTCGGACATATCCGAAAATGTTCTTACAAAAGCAAAGAAAGCGATATATCACAAGGACGGAATGAAAAATCTTGATCCCGCATGGGTAAAGAGATACTTTACTCCCCTGGACAACGAGTGCTATCAGGTACAGAAAACCATAACGAGCAAGGTGAATTTCGGCACCTTTAACCTTATGAAGCCAATACCCAAGCCCGCGGTGCTTTACGATATAGTATTCTGCCGCAACGTAATGATCTATTTTGACTTGCCCACTAAGGTTGCGCTTGTGGAGAGATTCTATGACGTAGTGACTCCGGGCGGATACCTCTTTATCGGACATGCGGAAAGCGTACCCAGAGAGCAGACAAGGTTCCGGTATATCAAACCGGCAATTTACAGAAAGCCGCTTCCCGGAGAAAAAAAATAACCGCTGTCGGATGTCTCTCGTCTCTTAGAAGGCGGGTTTCATCTCTCGATTAAATCCCCCGCTGAAGCTCGGAATTGCTTCGCAATTCCGGCAGCTTGTGTAAGCTGCGCTTTAATTTTATCCTTTGAATGTTTATGAGGAATAGATATGGCGATTAAAGTTTTAGTTGTAGACGATTCCATTGTTTTCAGAGAAACGCTTTCAAGACTTCTTGGCGCGGAAAGCGGGATAGAAGTGATAGGTACGGCCGTAGACGCTTTTACCGCAAGGGAAAAGCTGGATAAAATGACGCCCGATGTTCTTATACTTGACGTGGAGCTGCCTAAGGTGAGCGGTATTGATTTTCTTAAGGAGCTGCTCCCTAAAAAGCCTATCCCCACCGTTGTTGTAACCGCGACAGCCATCAGCGCATTTGACGCCATCAGCGCGGGCGCGGTGGATTTTGTAAAAAAACCTCTGGTAAGATCGAGGACAGATATAGAGGATTTTGCGCGGCTGTTGGCGCAGAAGATAAAAGTAGCCGCCATAGCCAAGGTGAAGCTTTACAGCCATCCCGCCAATGTTCCGCCTCCCGCTTCGGCAAAGAATCTTATCCTTACGGGAAGCGGGAACAGCAGTATAGTGATAGCTTTGGGCGCAAGTACGGGCGGCACCGACGCGCTTCTTGCGGTGGTGCAGGACTTGCCCGCAAACACTCCGGGTATCGTTATAGTGCAGCATATGCCGCCGGTATTCACAAAAATGTACGCCGAGCGTCTGGATCGCATCTGTAAAATGAGATGCAAGGAAGCGCAGGACGGAGACAGGGTAGAGAGGGGCAAGATAATAATCGGTGCGGGTGGATTTCATTTAAGGCTCGCAAAGGACTCAAACGGATACTTCGTTACATCCAAGGAGGGAGAAAAGGTTTCGGGTCATTGTCCTTCGGTTGATGTCTTGTTCGACAGTGTTGCGGACACCGCGGGAAAGAACGCGGTAGCGGCGATTCTTACGGGAATGGGTGCCGACGGGGCTAAGGGGTTGAAGAAGATAAGAGATCGGGGCGGATTTACCATAGGTCAGGATAAAGAGACCTGTGTGGTATACGGAATGCCTATGGTTGCGTATCAACAGGGCGCGGTCTGTCAGCAGGCGCCGCTTACAAAGATACCGGAAATTATATTGCAGCATTGCAAATAAGAACAAAAACAGCGTATCAAAAGGATTTTGATACGCTGTTTTTGTTTTCCGCAAATGGGCAAAGCCTTATTTTGTGAAGCTTTTACTATTTCCTTTTAAGCGCCGTCTTTGCTTTCTTGACGTCAGCCAGATCATTTACAAGAAGCTCCTCAACCCTTGAAAGCATAGAATCCACATAGTCGTTGGTAGTTTTACAAAGCTCCGTATACTTAGTCTGAGCGTTGGTAAGTATCTGAGTGGCTTTTTCGTTTGCCTGTCTTGTAATCTCCTGCTGAGAAACAAGACGTTCGGCTCTTTCCTCCGCTTTGCGGATAATTCGTTCCGCTTCCTGCTTCGCGTCGTTTAAAATTGTTTTTCTGTCGTTGACAAGATTTCTCGCCTGAGTTATCTCGTTGGGCATATTCATCCGGATATCGTCTATAAGGTCACGCAGAGCGCTTACGTCAACCATTCCCTTTTTCTGTGAAAAAGGGACTTGCATGGATTTGTCCAGGATTTCGTCCATTGCTTCCAAAGCGTCGTCAATATTCATTATTTATACTTCCTTTCATTTTATTACATAACAAGGGGTAATTACTCGCAGGCGCAGGAGCAATTTTCCTGATTATTCTGCTGTCGGTTTCAGCCGCTTCACGCCTTTTTTTATGTCCGCTTCTATTTCGGGAGGGACATATGAGCTTATATCGCCGTCAAACATAGCTATTTGCTTCACCATGCTTGATGACAAGAAGGTGCCTACCGCATCGGCGCAAAGAAAGACGGTTTCCGCGTTGTAGCAAAGATCTTTGTTTACCAGAGCCATCTGAAACTCATACTCAAAGTCAGACATAGCGCGAAGCCCTTTTACGATTACGTCGGCGTTTCTCGCACTGAAGTAATCTATAAGAAGGCCGTCGTAGCTCTCCACTTCTATGTTGGCAATATTTTTCGTAACCCTCTTTATAAGGTCGACTCTTTCCTCCGGCGTAAAGCAGGAGGATTTGGTGGGATTTACCGACACCAGTACTATAAGCTTATCGAAAAGCCCTGCCGCTCTTTTTATTATATCGAGATGACCGCAGGTTACGGGATCGAAGCTGCCGGGATAAATTGCCGTTCTCATGGTTATGTCCTTTCCTTGTTTGCCGGGTATGAACATAGGGTGTATTCAAATAATTTGAATAATTCGATTTGCCTGTGATATTGTTTGAAAGTTGCGTCAGTCGCGGCTCTGTTCCTCGGTTTTTTCTTCCGGACTTCTTCTGTAAGCCGTCAAGGTCGCTCTGCCGTGACGGTACACCTTACTGATTCCGAATTCCCCGAATCGTTCCGGAAGCTCCGTTTCTCTTTCATGCTCGCATATAATTATGCCCCCCTCGGACATTTTTTCCACCAGCGCCGGCATTGTTTTCCGAATAAGCTTATGATTATAAGGCGGATCAAGAATCGCAATATCAAACGTTTCCCTTGTGGATCTTAAAAAAGCGTTATTCGCCGTGTTGGACACCACCGCGTTTTCTTCAAGCCGCGTATGCTTAAGGTTATCCCGTATCACTTTAACCGACTCCGCCGAATTGTCAACAAAATATACCTTCTTTGCCCCGCGGCTGAGCGCTTCTATCCCAAGCTGTCCCGAACCGGCAAACATATCCAGCACTATCGCGCCTTCAATCTCAAACTGCACTATGCTGAATATCGCTTCCTTGACTCCCTCAATGGTGGGTCGCACCTCAAGTCCGGGCAATGTTTTTAGCCGCCTGCCCTTGGCGGAACCTGTAATAACTCTCAAATTCAATCTCCTTGTATGTCAAATCAAAAGGTTTCCTGTATAAACAAATAAAGCTCCTGCGCCACTTCCTTGCTTATTTTCGCTGTTTGTGCCAGTTGTTCAGCCGTGGCCTCTTTCATCGCCTTTTTTGTTTTGTATTCTTTGAGCAGCGTCATGGCTTTCGCTTCGCCGATACCGTGAACGCGGGTCAGCTCCAGTTCGTATTGTTTCTTTTTGTGCTGCTTCCGCTGAAAATTGATGGAGAAACGGTGCACTTCGTCCTGTATTCTCGTAATAAGACCGAATACGTTTTTATTGCCGTTTACCTGTATCTCTCCGCCCTCTCTGGCAATGGCGCGGGTGCGGTGCTTATCGTCCTTGACAAGACCGAAGAGGTTTATACTTACGTTCATTTTATCAAGCACTTCCTTTACCGCCGCCACATGCCCCTTTCCGCCGTCAAGCAGAATAAGGTCGGGAAGGGGCGAGAAGCTTTCGTCGCCGTCAAGATATCTCTGTATCCTTCGTTCTATTACCTCCTGCATACAAGCGTAGTCATCTATGCCCTGAACGTATTTTATGTTGAATTTTTTATAGCCTTGCTTAAACGGTCTGCCGTTTTTAAAAACTATCATTCCCGCCACTCTGGTTTCTTCGCCCATATTGGAAATATCGTAGCTTTCGATTGTTTCCGGAGTCTTGGGCAGCCCCAGAATATTTTTAAGGTCCTCCAACGCGGCAATCTCTTTGGCGGTTCTTCCGACCCTGAGAGACAGATATTCCTCCGCGTTGCTTTTTGCAAGAGTGACTAACGTAAGTCCTTCGCCTCTTTTGGGGACGATCAAAGTAACCCTGTGCTTGTATTTATCGCCGAAATAGTTCTCCAGAAGCTCCTTGTCCTCTATTTCCGCGTCAAGATACACTTCCTTCGGCATTTCAGCCTTGTCCGAATAGTATTCCACAAGAAATTCCTCGCGGGTGCGGCTGCTGTCCTCTTCTTCTCCTATAAAAAAATTTTCCTTGTCTATCAGTCTGCCACCGCGGTATTTTACCACCGCAACGCTGCATTTATCCATATTTACCGCCGCCGCTACAATGTCGCAGTCGGTGTTTCTGGCGGTATAGATATGCTGGGTAAGCTCGGCTTTCTGAATGGCGGCTATGCGGTCTCTTATCTTAGCCGCTTTTTCAAACTCCAACTTTTCGGCGTACTCCTCCATCTCTTCCGTGAGCCGCTCAATGCTTTGCTTACTTCCGTTTTTTATATAGCTTATGGCCTGATTTACGCTTTTTTTATATTCCTCCGATGAAATTTTTCCCTTACATATGCCCATACAGCGCCCTATGTGAAAATTAAGGCAGGGTCTTTCCTTCCCGATATCTCTTGGAAATTTACGCGAGCAGGTAGGGAGCATAAACAGCTTGTTCGCCTCCTCAACCGCTTGCTTTACGGTATAGCCGCTGGTGTAGGGGCCGATATATTCCGCGCTTTTGTCGTCGGTTTGCAGCGCGTAGGTTATCTTCGGATAGTCCCCGCCGGATATTTTGATATAGTTATAGCCTTTATCGTCCTTAAGGAGAATATTGTACTTGGGGCTGTGCAGCTTTATAAGGCTTGCCTCAAGCACCAGCGCGTCCAGTTCCGTGGGGGTGACAATAAAATCGAAATCGTTTATATTCTGCACTAACCGATATGTCTTGGGGTTATGACTCTCAACCGCCCGGAAATAACTTGACACACGGTTTTTCAGCGCTTTGGCCTTTCCGATATATATAATTTTTCCTCCGCCGTCCTTCATCTGATAAACGCCGGGAGTTAAAGGAAGCTTATTGGCTTTTTCGCGGAGGTAAGGGAGTCGTTCGTTCATAACAGTTCAGCTTTCACAAATCTTATAAAAATGTTTTAAAATATTATAACACAGTAATTGAAAAAAAGCAACCGTAAAGAAAAATAATATTTTTGTAACCGAATTGTAATCAAATTGTAACCGCTTTGTAATTGCATTATACCGAAAAAAAAGTATAATAAAAACAGCGCACAATTCAAATTAAAATAAAAAGAGATGATATTATGAAAAGAAAGCTGTTCTGTCAGATTTCTCCGCTCGCCTACAAGATATCCGTGGAAAAAAACATCGCGCTTCGCAAGCTGACTGATATCCTGAAAAAAGAAAGCTTTGCTTCCGAAAAGTCGAAGGAGCATCTTCCCGTTGTGGTTTACACATACCGCTCTCTTATCCGCCGCCGTCTCGGACAGGTGGATATGCGGCTGCAAAACAATAAAGCCGTAAATCTTTCCATTGCCGCTCCGAAGGTGGACGGGATTCTTATAAAGCCCGGAGAAACCTTCTCCTTTTGGCGTCTTGTGGGGAGAGACAGCAAGCGAAGCGGATATCTGGAAGGCTTAACCATATCCGACGGAAAGGTTTCTTCCGGAATCGGAGGGGGGATGTGCCAGTTTACCAATCTGATACACTGGTTGGTGCTGCATTCCGAGCTTACCGTAACGGAGCACCATCATCACGACGGATTCGATCTTTTCCCAGATTTCGGGAGGCAAATACCATTCGGTACCGGTACCTCCATAATGTATAACTATATGGATTATCGGGTGCGCAATTATACAGACAGAACATACCAGCTTCTGATAAAAAGCGACGGTGAATATCTGAACGGAGAACTCCGCGCGGATAAACCACAGCCGCTTAAATATCATATAAAGTCCGAAAACGAGCGTTTCGTCAGTGAAAAAGGAACCGTCTACCGCTGCGGTAAGGTTATACGGAAAGGGATTAACAAAAAAACGGGAGAGGTGGTTTTTCTGGAATCCCTTCGTGATAATCACGCAAAGGTAATGTATGATACCGACAATATACCGCAGATAGAAATATTATCTTAGCTTATGTGGCTCACGTTTTAAACATATGCAATACTCATGGTTTAAAACGTTACCGCACTTATACCAATCTTTAATCCCACAGTTTTAAAAGGGCGTGGTATTAAGCATAAGCAGATTGAATCTGCACATTTCCCCAAACTGAACCTCGCTGCAATTTTCGAGAAAGTTCACGAAGCCCAACCCTTCGTACAGCCGTCTCGCTACGTCGTTTTTTGTTTCCACGCCTATTGTGAACTCAAAAACGCCTCTCCGCATACAGAATGAAACGGCGTACCTTATAAGCGCGGTGCCTATGCCGCGCCGCTGATAGTCGGGAAGGACGCGCAGTCCGAACAGATAAACGCGTTTATTTGGAATGACCGCCGCGGGAATATTTGCGTTTTCGGTCATTATACTGAGTTCGCCCACAAATTTACCCTCTTCCTCCGCCACCACACATATTTCTTTGCAGCTTTCCAGATTGTGCCTGCGGGTTTCCTGAAAGTTTTCGTAGCGGTGCATATCGTAAATTTCGTTGAGCTCGTCCAGCCTTTCAATGGGTAAAAGCTTTATTTCCATTATACCTGTTATGCCTTGTATATTCTTTTGATTACAACGGGTTTAAGCGGTTTGTCGTTAAAATCGGTTTCACACCCCGCGATTTCGTCCACCGCTTCCATTCCCTCCACAACCTTACCGAACGCCGCGTACTGACCGTCGAGATGAGGAGCGTCCTTGTGCATTATAAAGAACTGGCTGCCCGCAGAGTTGGGATCCATCGCCCTCGCCATTGACAGAACGCCGCGTGTGTGCTTTAAATCATTGGGTACGCCGTTGGCTGAAAATTCGCCCTTGATTTTCTCCTTGGGTCCGCCGGTACCGTCGCCCTTGGGACATCCACCCTGAATCATAAAGCCGCTGATTACGCGGTGAAAGGTGAGTCCGTCGTAAAATTTTTCCGCCGCGAGCTTTTCAAAATTTTCTACCGTAATAGGAGCCTTTTCGGGATAGAGCTCCACTTTGATTTCTTTGCCGTTTTCCATTTCGATAATGTACATTTTTTGTTTTCCTTTCTTTTAAGGCAATATCGCACAAAGATTGTCGTGCAGAAGCGCAGTGAGCTTATTCGTCAGATTATCCAAAACGACGCAGGAATACCGGGTTATTTCAAGGGGGGTGGACAAAAATGACGGAAAAGATGTAAGCGTATGCGCGGCAAAGCGCAGCGCGGTCTTTGCGCGGTGTTGGCTTAATTGTTTTTATTTTTATTGACGGCCAAAATGATTCCCGCACCTATTACCATAATCCCTGTAAGGCCGATTATGATGTATGGAGTCGGATTTTTGCCGTTTTTTTCTTTTTCTTCGGAAGTACTTCCAAAAGTGCTTTCGGTATCGTTTTTCGTAGCGTTTTCATCGGATCCGGATTCCGATGTTCCCTCCTTTGCCGTGGTTTGTTCGCTTTCCCTCGTTTCGTTTTCCGTAACGTGGGATTCTTCTTTTTCCGAAGCGGTTTCGGAAAGCTCGCCGTCAAGAGCCGCAAGCGCTTTGGTATAGGAACGCTCCTCGGCCTTGTCTATTCTGTGGTTGAGAGCGAATGCCTCTCCGGTAACGTCAAAGTGCCTTGTCCCCCCGGAAATCTCCCACTTGTAATTGCCGTCGCGATAAGAGCTGTTGCTTGTCCAGCAGGAGTCGCAGTATACCCATCTTTTTTCGGCTTCGTACCAGAAGGCGCTGAATTCATGATTTTCCGTTCCCACGGGAAGCTCCTCGTAAGTTACCTCACCCGCCACGGCCGCTCCCTTCAGGTTTACCGAACGGATTCCGGCTATCTCCAGAAGCGCAGAAAATGTGTTGGCAAAGCCCGCACAAGTGGTGCGGCGGCGTTCGAGCACGTTATGTATTGCCACGGTATCCATTGTTACCGAGTTTTCCGCCGCGTCGTGATCGTAGCTAATATTCGCGCCTACCCAGTCTATAAGCTTCATTGCCTTCACATAATCGTCTTTTTCATCTCCGCAGACCTCGCCGACTATCCTTTTAAGCTCCGATAAGGTTTCCTCCGCTTCGTCCCTGTTGCCTTCGGCGCTTAAATAATACGCGGCGGCGAGGGGCGGGGCGGAAACGATGTTTTGAAGCTTTTTCTCGTTGGCTTCGGCGATACCGTTGTCGGGGATGCTCCATCCATCGTTGTATTTTAAAGTATAAACGTAGATAATACGTGAGTTAAAGGTGATTCTGAGGTTATAATAGGAATTTTCAAAAGGAGTGCAGACCAATTCTCCCGAAAAGGTGCCGTCACTTTCCGCGCGAAGATGTTCTTCCGAAGCGTCCGCACCCATAATGCTTATATTTTTCGGATAGTCGTTTTTAAAAACACCGCTTATCTTGATACGATCGCCATCTGTATCAATGGTCATAAAACCGTCTTTGTAATTTGATGTAATCAATTGATTCCAATCGCCTGTTTCCTCAAGGTTCAAAGCGAAACATGCCGACGATAGTACGGTTAAAGCAATAATTGCGGATAACAGACAAACATATATTTTCTTCATTTATATTTTATTGTTCCTTTACGATAGTATAATAATCGCTTGTTTGCTTAGGACTTACCAAACGGATTGTCCTTTATAACATTGATATTATACACCATTTACGTAAATTTTGCAATAACTTTTCGCCATTAACTCGTTTTTCCGTCAAATCCTGTCATTATCCCGCTGAGGTCGCTGCTGCACACGTCTCCCCCTATTATTTTTCCCCCTTTGACGAGTACGTGAGCGCAGGCGTTTTCATATCCCTCGAAATTTTTCACCCGGAACGTATAGCGGATAACGGTGTCGGTTTTATATTTGGTAAGATCATAGCCTTGCTTGATCTGTAAAGCGTTATACCTTTCGTATACCTCGGAAAACACCTTGGGAATAACCACTTCCTCTTGTATGCAGCTTCCCGTCTCAAGCTCCCAGCCATATCCCTCCAGAAATTCCGCCGCGTCCTCTGCGGATACGGAGCCGAAAACGCCCTTTAAATAACCGATGGTAAAATTTATCAAAAATACCGCTATAACCACCGCCGTTACAAACAGCGCCACTTGTTTTATGCCTATTTTGTTTTTTCTGCTCATTTTTTATTCAACCTTTCATAAGATATCCTCGGAAACTTACGAAGCACCGTCCGGCTTGCCCTTTTGCTGTCATGCTTTGCCCATTTTCCTTAAAATACATACCGTATTCCTGCGGAAAACAGGCTTCGCCTGACAGCGAAATTGCTGCGTCATACGATACTTCTCCGGTTTCCGAGTAGGTCTATTTTTTTAATGTATATGCCGTGAGCATGAAAACATTTCACAAAAAAGTAAATAAAAAATTAACAGAATTGCCGAATTTTTTGCTTTAATGGCTTACAATGGGCTTTTTAAACCGTTTTTTTGTGCAAGTTGTCAACAAAATTCACCCCTTTTTCACTTGCTTTTGGCGTTGTTAGTCAAAGTATATAAAGCTTTTGATTTTTTTTTAGTTAATTAGGTACTACCATTTTTTCGATTTTCCTGTTATTATATTAACATAGAATTATAGTTATCAAATTAGGAGGTCACATACATGGCAAGTTTATCACTCAGAGGCATTTACAAGCGTTATCCCGGCGGCGTAACCGCGGTTTCCGACTTCACCATGAATATCAAGGATAAGGAATTTATTATCCTCGTTGGTCCTTCGGGTTGCGGCAAATCCACTACGCTCCGTATGATCGCGGGTCTTGAGGAAATCTCTGAAGGCGAGCTGTTTATAGGCGACAGACTTGTAAACGACGTAGCGCCCAAGGACAGAGATATTGCGATGGTTTTCCAGAGCTACGCTCTTTATCCTCATATGACAGTATTTGAAAACATGGCATTTGGTCTTAAACTTCGTAAAGTGCCCAAGGATGAGATCAAGAGATTGGTTGAAGAAGCTGCCAAGAGCCTTGACATCAGCCACCTTCTGGACAGAAAGCCCAAGGCTTTGTCGGGCGGTCAGAGACAGCGTGTTGCGCTGGGTCGTGCAATCGTTCGTGATCCTCAGGTATTCTTACTTGACGAGCCTTTGTCAAACCTCGACGCCAAGCTCCGCGCTCAGATGAGAACCGAGCTTTCCAAGCTTCACAAGAGACTGGGTACTACTTTCGTATACGTAACCCACGACCAGATTGAAGCTATGACCATGGGCGACAGAATCGTTGTTATGAAGGACGGCTTCATTCAGCAGATCGACTCCCCCATCAACCTTTATGAAAATCCCGTTAATAAGTTTGTAGCGGGCTTTATGGGCTCTCCTCAGATGAACTTCATTGACGCTAAGCTTATTATGCAGAATGGTAAGTACACCGTTGAATTCGGCTCCGAAGATACTAAGAGCAGCAGAGGAAGAAAGTTCTATATCGAGCTTCCCAACAGCAAAACCGCGGAGTGCGAGGCTCTTCAGTACTATGTTGACAAGGAAGTTACTTTGGGTATTCGTCCCGAAAACATTCATGAGGAAGAAATGTTCCTCTCCGCCGCTACAACCGGTCTTATTGAGGCTAACGTAGATGTTACCGAAATGATGGGCGCCGAGTCTTACCTCTACCTCACCTGCGAGGGTATCCCCATGACAGCGCGCGTAAGTCCCCGTTGCACCGCCCGTCCTCAGGACGTTATCAAGCTTGCGCTTGACCCCAACAAGGTTCATTTGTTCGACGTTAACGACGAGCACGCGATTCTTTCTTAATATCCGTTTGGTAGGAATATTTATTTATTGCAAAAAAACATCTCCCGGGAAAGTGTGATATCCTTAACGAAGAAATCACAAAAACCGAATATGATAAACAAAGTGACAGTATGACCTAAGGGTTGTACTGTCATTTTTTTACCTCAAATTTGAAAATAAATTAAGAGGAAGAAATTATCCTATAGTCTGAGAACATTTTACCGTTTTATAGAAATCGTTCGCTTCGCTCACTTT
>CAJUFF010000021.1 GCA_910585505.1 uncultured Ruminiclostridium sp.
TGTAACTCTGTTTTGACTGTAGGCTTTGTTATATTTTGTCTACAGTCAAAACAGAGATTATACTGTTAACCAATTAAAAATTGGAAAAATGGTTTTTAATTGGTTAACAGTGTTTCGGGTGTAATAACCATTTTGACTATGATTTTATCCTGTGTCAAAATGGTTATTAGTATTAGTATGAGAATTAGTATAAAGATAGGTGTAGTATTATAGGGCTATATTTACGAAAAGTAAAAAATTGTTGCGAAAAACAGCGTATCAAAACCGATTGATACGCTGTTTTTTTATTTATTTGTCTGCGTCTGCAAAATGACGTTTTCAAATTATTCTTTCTTACAGTTCTATTTTACCGTAGAGACTAACGCTTTTCTCCAGCTCTACCGTCTCTTCGGAATACTCGGAAGCTTCAACCGCAGGAGCGTCCTTCCTCTTGTATTCTCTTTCAAAGGAAGTTGAAAACCCGGAACTGCGCTTATATGAATCCGTAGAATAATTTCCGTTTCTGTTTCCGCTTGTTCTTCTGGGAGCTCTGTGCGGCTCATTTGCGCTTATTACAACTTTTCTGAACGGCTCCTCTCCCATGGAACGGCTGCTTACACCGTCGATTTCTGCGACCTTGCTGTGAATAATCCTGCGCTCATACGGATTCATAGGCTCCAAAGTAATGCGTCTTCCTGCTTTAAGCACTTTTTTTGCGGTCTTTACTGCAAGAGTTTCCAGCGTTTCTCTGCGTTTTTCTCTATAACCGCAGCAGTCTATGCTTAATCTGCAATAGTTTTCTTCACCCCTGTTGCCTGCCAATATAGTCAGATACTGAAGCGCGTCAAGAGTTTCTCCTCTTCTTCCGATAACCACGCCCAGATTGTTGCCCTCAATATCCAGTACAACGGTTTCTCCCCGCTTTACGGGAGTAATGGTAAATTCCTCCATGCCTAATTTTTTGAGCACATCGGCAAGGTATGCGGTTGCTCTTTGTATCTTGGCACAGCTAAGCGCGGGATCGTCCGATGTTTCTTCCGCTGCCGGAGATTCCGTCCGAACCGCTTTGGCTGCGTAATCCGAATGGGAAGCCTCCTTTTCTGCCGGCTCTTCTTCATTAACGGCTTCTACCGAGGATGTGAAAACGCTTTTGACATCAACCTCTACAGGATTCCACTCCGCTTTTATTTTATATTCGCCCTTTGTGGAGAAAAGCTTCTTGACAGGCTGCTCCAGTATGGTGAATTCGATCTCGTCACGATCCGCCCCTTCGGCTTCCAATTCCTTGTATGCCTGCTCCTTGGCGTCCTCCAGCAGCTTTGCGGAATATATTTTTTCCATTTTTATATTTCCTTTCATAAACATTCTTGTATGGTATAAGGATAATTATTGATATTTTTTTCACAGCTCCGTCAGCTTTTGCTGTCGGTATCATCGTCATTGTCATCGTCATCGTCTATCGGAGGAAGCTCCGGAATATTTTCGTCTCCATATTTTTCGGCGTCGGCTTTTCTCGCCTCCTCCAATTTTTTGCGCTGATATTCCTTTATCTCCTTTGCGGACATATCTGTCATTTTCTTGGACACCTTTATTTCGTTGCCCTGTTCGTCAATATCCACCACGGTGGCGGTAGCGGTAAGGTTTACGTTTTTCTTTTCAAGCTCTTTCCTCGCCTGCTCCTTAAGCTTTTCTGTGGGCCAGAATTTATAAACGACAAGAGACTGCAATATTCCGAATAAGTAGCTCATCGCCCAATAGAAACCGACTCCCGCGGGTACCTGAAAGGCAATATACAGAGAAAACAGCGGCATAATATACAGTGTAAACTTGGCGCAGCCGGGCTGTTCGGGCATATCGGGATTGGTTTTTTTCTGTATAATCTGCGAAATTATCATCTGTGCCAATGACATAATAAGCGATAATATCGGGATAAGAATAAGAGGAAGCTCGAATCCGGGAGTAGCGCCTAAATCAAGTCCCGCAAACTGCATATTATTGCTGAGATTGTCCAGCTTATCCATAGCTTCCTGCGTTATAGCTATGTCAGCAAAAGCTTCCTTATGATCGGTATACACTCTGAGCGCGGCAAGCTCCTGTCTTAACGAAACAAAGCTTCCGTTTTTTGCCATATTGAGCGAATTTTTAACCTGCGCGGAAAGTCTGGACTTTCCGTCGGCAAGAGTGGCAACCGTTTCGTCGGTAAGGGAGGAAAGTCTGTTCCACTGTTCCTCGGTTATGCCGTATTTGGTCATTATGTCATTTTTTGTATAGACAATTTCGGCCTTAGCCTTGTTAATATCAAATTCACGCTCTTCCGGAATAACAACCTGTTCCTGAATGTCTGCGGTGGCTTTAGCCTCATCCGTGAGAGCGTCAATGTCCTTTTGGGTTCGAATGGTAAGCGTGTTTGGATCGCTGAGATAATCAAGATATATTTGAAGATCGTCCTCATTTGCCAAAAGCGTCAGGGCGTAATCCGTTTGTTTGGCTCTCGCCACTATGGTGGAAACCGCCGTGCTGTCGCCCCAGTTCAGATGCTCCATATGAGTCATGGGTTTGTATACAACGTCGATAACTCCGAACAGGATAAGGAAAGTAACTAACATGGTGCCGCAGCCGCCCATGGGGTTGTAGCCTTCCTTCTGAAGCTTTCCCATTTCCTCCTGCAATTTTTCCTGATTGTTGCGGTATTTTTGCTGTATTTCTTTAACCTTTGGCGTAAAAAGCTGAGACTTGGCCATATTCTTTTGCTGTTTTAAAGTTAGCGGGAACATTGCCGCCTTTATAAGAACGGTAAAAATAATTATTGCCCAGCCGAAATTATTGACCAGAAGATAGCACGCCCACATAATATAGCCCAGAGGCATACCTATAATGGAATATAAAAATTCTATTTAAATCACAACCTTTTTGTTCCGAATAAATAATCGAGCCGCCTAAATCTCGCCTTATTTGTCTGTTTTTACAATCTGAAAGTGCTCCGCCAAGGCGCTGCGTACGGGAGCGTGGTTTTGAATAAAGTCATTGCATGCGTTTTCTTCCGCAGACTATTTTTTTTTAAACTTGCTTTTAATGCGATTTTTAAGCGAGCGGAAAAAATAATATTCCTCCGGGACGGGATCCCACCCTCCCGCGGAAAAAGGGTTGCACCTGCAAATCCTCCAAAATGCCAAAAAGCCGCCCTTAACCGCTCCGAAACGGCTGACAGCAGTAAGCGCATACTGTGAGCAGCTTGGCGTAAAGCGGCATAAACGCGGCAATCTTTCCGACAAAGTCATTCTATACAATTTTATAAGCCCGATCAAAATATATTTCATTTTTCGTATAATGCCGAAACGCATATTATGCCTTCGGGTCTATTCAAAAATACGGTATAGAAAAGGAGAAAAAGCTGCTTTCTATAAAGCCGCGCGACCCGGTGGATAATTCCGGTGCGGTACGGAAAACAGCACGGTAAACAAAGACGGCAGATACCGTCTATCTTTTATCCTTTTTCTTTGTCATTTTCTCTGCCGATTTGCTCCGATATAAGCTTTTTCATAATTTCGTAAAGCTTGTTTGATTTCATAAAAGGGGTACGCCCTCTGGCAACAAAAATAAAATCGTACCGCTTGTCCCATTTCAATCTGAGTTCCGGTTCCAACCGTCGGAAAGCTTCTCTTAAAACCCTTCTCGCACGGGTTCTTTTTACGGCTCCGCCTATTTTTTTAGAGGTCACCAGTCCCAAGCGGTTAACCCGCCTTTTATTGGGGCGCATATAACACACAAATGCGCTGTTGACAATACTTTTTCCTTTTTTAAAAAGAAATCTGAACTCGCGATCCTTCTTAACGCTTACATATTTTTTGGAGTAATTCACAGCTTAGTGAGAAAGTCTTTTTCTGCCTTTGGCA
The DNA here is from genome assembly GCA_910585505.1 of uncultured Ruminiclostridium sp. Classification (GTDB taxonomy): domain Bacteria; phylum Bacillota; class Clostridia; order Oscillospirales; family Ruminococcaceae; genus Ruminiclostridium_E. Next base: position 3,873 of record CAJUFF010000021.1, read on the forward strand.
CGTCTTCTGGCAAGCACCTTTCTGCCGTTGCTTGTGGACATTCTCTTTCTGAAGCCGTGTTCCATCTTTCTTTGACGCTTCTTGGGCTGGTATGTTCTTTTCATATTCGTCCTTCCTTTCCGATTATCGTTAAGTTGTTATTTTGCCGTTTCGCCCGATATTTTTGTTTTTGTGGGCTGGGCGCCGACGCCGCTTCAAGTCAAGCAGCTTTGGAAACGGTGTTGTATAGTGCCGTCACGGTAATGATATTATTCAAGCATAGAGACTTCTTTCCATGATAGCCTTATTATTATAGCGCATTTGCTTCGGTATGTCAAGTAGTTATTTTGAAATTTTTGGAGCTTTTTTGACGGTTAAGCCCGATATGTCTGCGCCAAAAAACCTTTTATTATGACAATATTGTATTTTACAATTGCATAAAGTTGATTTTTTCGATTTACTGTGATATAATATTATACGTAATTCTTTTCATAAACAAAAATCGACAGCTTGGGACAAAGGGACTGACATAATGACAAAAAAATACCTTGACATCAATGTGCTTGAAGCTTTTAAAAAGCGTATGGACTATATTTTCTGCGAGTTCGACAACATATACGTTTCCTTCAGCGGAGGGAAAGACAGCGGTCTGCTGCTGAATCTGGTTCTTGATTATATGCTGGAAAACAAAATCAAAAAAAAGTTAGGAGTATTCCATCTGGATTTTGAAGCGCAGTATAACGTGACTACCGGATACGTGGAATCCGTTTTTGAAAAGAACGCGGGCAGAATCGAGCCTTACTGGATTTGCCTTCCCATGGCCGCAAGGACATCTCTCAGCAACTATCAGATATACTGGTATCCGTGGGACGATACAAAGGAAGAAATGTGGGTAAGACCCATGCCGCAAAAGCCGTATGTTATCAATCTTAAAAACAATCCTTTTTATTATTACAGCTATAAAATGCATCAAGAGAATCTTTCAAAACAATTCGGCCGCTGGTATAAGGAGATTCACGGCGGTGGAAAAACAATATGTCTGTTGGGCGTCCGGGCGTCCGAATCGCTTCAGCGCTATAATTCCTTTGTAAATAAAAAATACGGTTATAAAGGGAAGTGTTGGATATCAAAAATGTTTAAGGACGTATGGTGCGGTTCGCCGATGTACGACTGGAAAGTAGAGGACGTATGGGTCGCAAACTATAAGTTCGGATACGCGTACAACGGGCTGTACGATATGTACTTTCGCGCAGGATTAAAGCCGAATCAGATGAGAGTTGCCTCTCCTTTTAATGACTATGCCAGAGACAGCCTTCATCTTTACCGGGTTTTGGAGCCCGAAACATGGGTTCGACTCTTGGGAAGGGTACAGGGCGCGAATTTTGCTTCCATATACGGTCGTACTGCCGCTATGGCTTATCGCAGCATAAAGCTTCCCGAAGGCCATACGTGGAGAAGCTATACGGATTTTCTGCTGAGCACACTTCCCGCCAGACTCAGGAAAAAATATATCGAAAAATTCAGAACCTCCATAAAATTCTGGCACGACACAGGCGGAGGATTATCGGAGGAAACCATAAGCGAGCTTATAGAAAAGGGCTATCAGATAAAGACTAACGGGGTGTCAAATTACACCGTGGACAAAAAAACAAGAATAGTTTTCGTTGGTAAAATCCCCGACGATACCGACGATATTTTAAGCACAAAGGATATTCCCAGTTGGAAACGCATGTGTATTTGCATATTAAAAAACGATCACAACTGTAAATCCATGGGGTTTGCAGAGTCCAAAAAGCAAAGGGAAAGGATCGACAGAATCAAAAAGAAATATAAAAGTCTGGAGGCGCTGTAAATGAAATTTTTAAGTCCCGTATACAATGTAACTCCCGTTCCAATAGAGAAGATTGTTCCCAATACATACAACCCCAACGCGGTGGCGCCTCCGGAGCTTGAGCTGCTGTACGACAGTATACGGGAGGACGGCTATACTATGCCGATTGTATGCTATTATTCCGGCAAAGACGATCTGTATATAATAGTAGACGGTTTTCACAGGTATAGGGTTATGCTTGAGCATCCGGATATTTACGAAAGAGAGGGCGGAGTTCTGCCCGTTTCGGTTATAAATAAGCCGTTGGCCCAGCGTATGGCAAGTACCGTAAGGCACAATAGGGCCCGCGGAAGCCATAATGTGGATTTAATGGGAAATATAGTGAGAGAGCTCCATGATCTGGGACGCTCCGATGACTGGATAGCAAAGCATCTGGGAATGGAAAAGGACGAGATACTGCGTTTGAAACAGATTACGGGGCTTGCCGCTCTTTTTAAAGATGTGAGCTTCAGTCAGGCGTGGATACCCGAAGGAGAAGAAGAGGAAGGGATTTACCCGGAGAAAGAACCCGTAAATGCACTGTAATACCAATCTCTTTTTAAACTGACGCGTAATACCCCCAGTTTAAGGCAACACCGCGCAATGACCGCCTGACGGCTTTGCGTGCGTTGTTGCCTTAAAAAGAAGAGATTGCACCCAAAACACTGATTCCATATTTTAAAAAGGGATTATATATGCTGCTAAAAGCTTAAAAAATGAACGCCGTTCAACATGCGTGACGCATTGTAAACGGCGTTTTAAATAAGGAATTTTTATGATTGCGGCGCTACTTTTCAATAGTTTCCTTCGATTCGTTTTCCGAATTGGAAGGTGTGTGGTTTTCTTCCGTTTCCGTTGTGTAAGCGGTATAAGCGGAAATGCTTTTGTGTGAAACGACAGCCGCATTTTCATCGTCCATTCTCCGTTTATACCTTTTATATACGACGTATGCCGAACCCAGAACGATCAGAATGATCAATATCTCCACCGCCGCTATTATTCCACTGTATTTGCCGATTTCCTGCGGATTAACGGTAATCGTAAAAGCGGTCTGCGCCTGTCCGTTATTAAGTATAAGCGTTATAATCGCTTCACCAGCCGCTATGGCGGTAATTACACCGTTTTCGTCAACGGCCGCAACATTTTCATCGGAGCTTACATATTCGGTATGAGTAAGAGTTGCATCTCTCGGTTCGTACTGAAAATAAGGAATCAGCACATCACCGGCGTAAATTCTTTTATTCGGAGTTTCAAGATCTATTTCGGTAATAACGAAGCGGGCTGCCATCTCATCATAGGAGGAAAAGCACTCTATCGTTTCTCCGTTGTAAAGCAGAAACACCGTGGTTTTGCTTGAAAGGTTCAGCGTACATCCCAACCGATCGTTCATGGCAGCTAAAATAGTAATGCTTCCGACGTCCGCCTGAGGAAAACAGAAATATCCGTTGAGATCGGTAGTAGCCGTATTGTCGCCGATTCTTAACACAACATCGGCTACGGCGTTTCCGGAAGTGTTGTAAAGACAGCCGTCAAGCTCCACCTTCATCGTTTCCGGTATCGGTTCGGATGGTTTGGTATCCTGTACTTCAGAAGAGGTGTTTTCCGAAACGGGATCGGTAACAGGGTGAGTGTCGGGAGGGGGCGAGGTCGTCTGCGTCTCGGATACGGTTACCGATGCGGTGGCGGTAAGGTCGCCCCATGTAACGGTAATATTGGCTGAACCCGCCGCTTTGGCGGTAATTACACCGGATTCGCTCACCTCGGCTACCGATGGATTATCTATGGAAAAAAGTTCATGATATCCGCCGAAAGTACTGTTTTCAACATACCAATATATCTGCGCCTCTTGACCTACGGTTAAATTAAAGGTATAATATGTAAGGTATAGAGTGGGGACGGGCGCTTCCTGATTGTCCGTGTCGGTCGAAGCGGTTGTAACTTCGGGAGACTTTGTTTCGGTTTCAAAGGAAAAAATACCATCGCTCAGAGAAGTCTCCTCCGTTTCTTGTTCGTCTCCCCCGAAATTAAACGGATCGTCCACCTCCTCCGCCGTGGTTTCCGGAGGGATATACCCTCCGGGAAGTGTTTCTATGGATGGGAGAAGATCTTCTGCATCGGTTTCGTCTGGATTTAATACATGTATACCGTCAATATCGGTTACAAAATCGGAGTCGGAAAAAGCTTCAACATTTTTTGCGGAGTTAAACGCGCCGAATATGGCCGCCCCCGTTACAACCGAAGCCGCAATAAAGCCGAGACCGTTTAGCTTATTTGTATTTTTTTTTGTTTTGCGCATAATTATTTCCTTGTCAAATTTTTGTTTAGGTGGTGCTTATGAAAAAAATTCTTATGGTAGCTTCTAAAGCTTCACACTTTAAAAATTTTCATATTCCTTATATAAGATATCTCATTGAGCGGGGATGCACTGTCTTTACCGCATCGGAGGACGATTTTCGGTTTGAGGGGGCGACGCATATCAAGCTGCCCTTTAAAAAAAAGCTTTTCTCATTGGGAAATTTGGGGGTTATATTCAGTTTGGCAAAGCTTATGAGAAAAGAACGCTTTGACCTTTTATATACCAATTCCACTTTGGCGGGAGCAATTGGACGCTGTGCGGCGATACTGTCCGGGTGCAAAAAAACTAAAGCGGTTCACATATGTCACGGTTATCTTTTCAGCGACGACGGCAGTAAAAGGACGAAGCTTTATCTGACGGCCGAGAAGCTTCTGAGGAAGCGCACCGATCTGCTTGCCGTAATGAATGGGGAGGATCTTTGCATAGCTAAAAAATATTCTTTGGGAAGAAAAATTGTATTTATTAATGGTATGGGGCTTGATACGGACAAGTTTCCTCCCTTATACTCCTCTGAGGGCAGCGAACGCGAGTCGGATACAATAAAAGAAACAAGAAAATCGTTATCGGCCGACGAAAATACCTTTCTTTTTCTCTGTGCAGGGGAATTTTCCGCAAGAAAGAGTCAAAAAACCATTATAAAAGCTCTTCCGCTGCTTAACAGAAAAGATTATAAAATAGTGTTCGCCGGTGAAGGGGCGCTTGCCGAGGAATGCCGTAAACTTGCAGAAAGCTTAGGGGTAAAGGATAAAACGGTTTTTATCGGTCACTGCGACAAAATGAACGCGCTTTACCGAAGCTGTGACTGTCTTATTTCGGCGGGGCGCTTCGAGGGGCTTCCGTTTAATGTTATGGAAGCTCTGTACTGCGGCGAAAACGTAATCGTGAGCAATGTGAAGGGAAATAACGACCTTGCCGCGGCCGTTCCCGAAAACGCGGAGATGTTTCCATACGAGGACTGTTATCGGCTGGCAGAGCTTATGGATAAAGCGCAAAAGCCGCCTTCCCGAATATGCCGTCTGCCGCGGGAATACTTTCTCATGAATGTTTTTACGGAAAATTTAGGGCGGCTGGACATGAAAATATTATACACCAAAATATGAGATTTGTCCAGTAATTTGAGGATTTTTAACTTATTTGTTTTTTATCTTTGTGATATCGGAAGTCATTTTTGTCTCCGTGATTTTATTGATATCGCGGAGCCGCTTTTTAAACGCCTTGGAGTTTTGTAAGACGAAAAAAGTTTCATGTTAATATCACCAAAATATATTGGGACAGTATGTACAAAAGTAATATATTTTTACAAAATTTTTCGCCTTTTACAGGTTGGGTATTGACTGTTTTTTATGCTTGTGATATAATTACGTTAATCGAAAATGAAAAAATATTTTTGGCGTCGTTTTGCGGCGGAGAGGTATTTGTTTTTCGATACATACAGAAAAGCCGGATAAGAACAATACAAACAGAAGTATAAAAGAAAGCTGTGTCGGGTGGGAATTGAATGCTTGTATATCTGCTTAATATTTTATTGATTATTGTATGGGCGTTGCTTTTCCGCATAGGTAAAAAAACGAGACTGAAACAGGTACTTTTTGTATCAATTTGTTTTTTACAGTGCTTTTTGATATCGGCTTTCAGATACAGGATCGGCTATGATTACGCCCAGTACGCAATCGGCTTTTTTAAAATGGTGGTTCACGGGTTTTCCGATATGACTTATGAGGATTGGGAAATCGGTTATATCCTTCTTAATAAAATAGTGGGATTGTTTACCGCTCAGCCCGGTGCGATAATGGTAGTCACATCGGCGATAAGCCTTGCGGGACCTGCCTATTTGATAGCGAAATATTCAAAGAACGCATTTGTGTCGGTTTTTTTGTACGTTAATTTTTTCCTTTTTTATCTTGATATGAATTTTATAAGACAGGCAATTGCCATGTCGATTATATGCTTTGCATACGGATTCTTAAGAGATAAAAAGTTCTGGCGATTTTTGCTTTTTGTTCTTATTGCATCACTGTTTCATTTTACAGCTCTTTACATGGTGCCTGTGTACTTTGTATGCTTGCTTAAGATTAATTCGCGTACGATTTTACTTTATTTATTTGGGCTATTTTATTACTTTATGCTTTCGGACGGTCTTTTGAATTTCGTACTGTCCAAGTTTCATGCGGAGTATTTCGGATCGAGTTTTATAAGACAGGGACTTCATCCCGCGTATGCGGCTTTTCCTTTGTTTCTCACATTAGGATCGGTTATCGTATCGTATTTTATAAGAGAAAAAACGAGAAATCTTGAAATTTTGTTACATCTTACCTTAATGATGGGATTTTGGCAGGTGGTAATGACAAAGCATTCTCTCTTTGAACGCTTTTCTTATTATACAATGATTTTTACGGTTTTAGCGGTGCCGGAATTTATTTTAGCATTTAAGGCACAGTTTAAGGTAAATTTAAAGGGAAAGTATTTGCCTGACGGCGAAGAGAACGAGAGAAAACTTCGTATTGTTTCCAAAACCGTAAATCGAAAGACAGGAATTGCCGTAATTTGCATAACGGCAGCGGTAACAATATTTGCTTTTGTTCATAATATGTACGGACTTATTGTTCCGCCGAAAGGAGCGCATGGCGTTTTGCCGTATCAGACAAGGCTTCGTATTGATATACCCGATATAGACGGCTTTTTTAAAAAGCAGTAATAGTGTATAACGGGCGATTGGCTTCTAATATTTCTCAATCGGTGGATTCGGTTTTTGCTTGGCTTCCTATATAATATATAATGTCATTGGATTGAGAAGCACTTTCGTAATTTTTAAATTACATTTAAACATCGGATTAACTGTTCTTGGCTCAAAGTCAGGACGTTATCAATAAAAAATTTATTTTTCATTTGGAGGATTAATTATGAAAAAGCGTTTTTTAAATGCGGTTGTTGCAACCGTAGCAGCTATGTCGCTTTCTGTCAGCGCTTTTGCTGAAACAGCAACACCCGGCTTATCCGACCTTCCCGGCTGGTCCGGAGTTCCCGGAGCAAGTGACGCTGCCGTTACTGTTCCCGTAGATAAGAGCTACATCGAGGTTGGTTCCGAAGACGGCGTACTTGTAGCAGGCCCCAAGGGTGCGTTTGGCAGCGCTACATCCGTTACTTTGGCAGCATCCATAGCTTCCGGCGATGAAATTCCCAGTGATATGGCTAAGGCTGTTGAAGATGCGGTGTACAATGTTCTTGACAACTGGAAGCCCCGTCTGGTAACACAGAATTTTTCTGTAAATACCGTTGTTCGCGTTAGCCTTTACAATCAGGATAATGAAGAATTCGAGCCTACAGCCGCTCTTGATCTTACAATTCCCACCGACAAAAAATCCAATATCGTTGCTTATGTAGGCGATAATGGCAAAGTTGAATGGTATGAGATCAAGGATGACAATAATAAGCTCATGACCATCTCCACTAAGCACTTCTCTGACTATTACTTCCTTACATTGGATGCTACTGTTGTTGACACTCTTCTTGGCATCGTAGGCCCTGAAGATCCCGATGAAACCGACGACGTAAATGGCGGCGGCAACAACGGCGGCGGTGACAATAGCGGAAGCACTGAAAGCACCACTGCTGCTCCCGAAGAGACTACCACAACCACTGCTCCCGCTACTTCCGACAACAACGGCGGTTCTAACAGCGGTGATGATACCACAGCTGCTCCTTCCGATACCGATTCCAATGGTACCGGCGACAGCAACAACGGTTCCGGTGACAGCAATAACGGTTCCACAGACGGTACAGGCTCCGATAAGAACCAGGCTACCGGCGTAGTTCTCGCCGTAATTCCTGCCGCTATCGCTGCTGCCGCAGTTGTAATCTCTAAGAAGAGAAAGTAATTTCATTTTATTGAAATAACTTGAATTACAATCCACTGCCCAAGCAGTGGATTGTTTTTTAAGGGAACGGCGAAGCGCATACAAACCGATATAGTTTCGCCGCTGCCTTAAGAAATTTAAGACAACACCGCGCAAAGACCGCGTTGCGCACTTTGCCGCGCATACGTTTATATCTTTTCCGTCATTTTTGCCTAAAACTCCTTGAAATACGATGGTATTCCTGCGTCGTTTTGGGCAATCTGACGAAAAAGCTGACTGCGCGTCTACACGGCAATCTTTGTGCGGTATTGCCTTAACTTATTGTTTTGATGCGGTTAAATACTAACCTCTTTTAAAACTGTGGGATTAGTTTTTGTTGCAATGCCATTTTAAAACTGTGGGTATTGTGTAAATTTAATACTAATCTTTTATCAAGGTATAGACAAATAATGCGGATGATCAAAGATTAGTGTTTAAGGTGCAATCTTTAATCAAGACCGCAACTTGATTAAAGGTTGGTATAAAATGGCATTGGTATAAGGGGAGCAAAGATGTTTATTATCGAAAAAATAGAAAATGAAATAAAATATTTTGTTTTTTTTAAGCGTATATTAAAACGCGGGTTTAAACGCAGATTTGTGAAAGCTCCGCTTAAAACTGCCCTTACGGCTTTATGTCCTCTTTTGCTGATGGCGTTGACGACAATTATCTTTTCCAAAAGCTTTGAAGATAAAGTAGATAACTATCCTTTGTTTTTCTTTTGCGGAGAAATAATATTTCTCTTTCTCTTCGGCTCCGCCTATTCGGCGATGGATTCGGTAAAGGAAAACGCGGTATATATTAAATCGGTATATCTGCCGAAGCATCTTTTTGTATTGTCATCCGTTCTTCAGAGCGCTGTTTTGACGGTATTTTTCGCGATAATTATACTGCCGATAATGCTTTTTACCTCCGCCCCGTTTTCTTCGGCTCTGCTTTTGCTGCCGCTTCTTATAGTGCTTATGTTTATGTTTGCTTTTGGTTTTTCCCTTATTTTAGCGGCATATAAACCTATTATTAAAAGACTCCGCCTGATTTATCTTGTTTTTTCGTTTATATGGCTTATCGGATCCCCGGTTTTTTATCCGATGGAAATAATACCGGAAAAAATACGCTTTATTTTTACCGTAAACCCCGCTGTCCACTATATGGAGATTATGAGAACCATATGCTGTTTGGGAAGTATGCCGTCGGAAACAGCTTTGATCCGGGCTTCGGTTTATTCGCTTCTTGTAATGCTGTTGGGAATATCCGTATTTAAAGCGAGAGAAAATAAATTTTTAATGAATGTATAGCAAATGTAATGCTAATCCATTTTAAACTGTGGGATTAGTGTTTCGTGTGCCTCCCTTTTTATATTGTGAACATTACGTCAGTTTAAAAGGGATTGGTATGAAAGGAAAACCAATGACTACCGCTATAAAAGCCGAAAATGTCTCTCTGATATATAATGTACCTCCGAAAAACGGTGTGAAAGATTTTGCGGCAAGGCTTATTAAAAGGGAGCCGCTGCTTGATAAGATCGAGATACTGAAAAATATTTCCTTTACCCTTGAAAAGGGCTCTGCTTTAGCGCTTATAGGAGCCAACGGAGCGGGAAAAACCACTTTGCTTAAACTTATATCGGGGATAATGACCCCAACGTCGGGAAGAATTGTAACCAAAGGGTGTATTTCTCCTGTATTTGCGGAGAATAAAGGCTTCAATCCCTCGATGTCGGTAAAGAACAATGTTTACTTGGCGGGGTCTATGCACGGATTTTCGAGAGAGTATATGAAAAAGCGAATCAGGAGTATTATTGAATTTGCGGAATTGGAGGAGCAGCTTAATACCTCCGTAAAAAAATGTTCACCGGATATGACTTCAAGACTCGCTTTCGCTATCGCCGCTTTCCTGAAAACCGATATAATTATTGTGGATGAGGCTCTGTCGGTATGCGGAGAAAAATTCTGTGAAAAATGTGTGAAAAAAATGTCGGAGATGAAGGCGAACGGCACTGCCGTTTTATTCGTGTCTTATTCTGGTGAACAAATAATAAAGCTCTGTGAAAAAGCGCTGTGGCTTGAAAACGGAGAAATAAAAATGACGGACTCGGCGGAAAACACCTGTAAAGCCTACAATGAATTTTATGAAAGCTTGGCATAATTGTAATTGGAAATGAAAAATGATAATTGGTTGAAAACGCTTTACAAAATATCATATATATTGTATAATTATTTATAAATGTTGTTAAGGCAACACCGCGCAAAAACCGCGCTGCGCGCTTTGCCGCATATGCGCTTGCATATTTCCCGTCATTTTTGCCCAAAACTCCTCGAAAAACGCCGGTATTCCTGCGTTGTTTTGGACAATCTGACGAAAAAGCTCACTGCGCGTTTGCACGACAATCTTTGTGCGGTATTGCCTTAAATTATTTTCTTAGGAGAGAAAAGAAGAATATGAAGATAAAAAAGTTTGTTGTTTATATATTGACAGCTGTTTTTGCGGCGGCAATGCAGCCAAACTTATATGCGGAGGGCAGCAACGATGCGATTATCGTTATTCCGTGGGACAGCGGAACCGGCACAAGCGAATCAGATCCGCCGGATATTTCAGACAGAGAAGTAAACGACCCATCCAATACCTCGGAAAGCGAGTCACAACCTACGGATTCCGAGCCTGTCGAATCAACCGTTTCCTCAGATACGGTTGATTCCGAAACCTCGGAAACAAACGATCCTTTTGAATTTGAGGAACCCGATAACTCTTCGCATACATCGTCAGGCGGAGATGAAACCACAACGGAGGAGCCTCAGATTTCTCTTGATACAGCACCTCCCACAGAGGAATCAACTACTGAGCCGCCCACTGAAACCGAACCTCCAGCTGTTACAACAACTACCTCGGCCACGGAGACCGTCACAGAGCCTACGGCGGCTGAAACTCCTGCCGAGACCGAATCATTGCCCGAAATAACGGAGCCTCCCGCCGATACGACTTCATCTCAGTTAGAGGAAACAACTTCCGCTGCGCCGATTCTCCCCTCGGAAGGCGGGAACGGAGCGGGTCCGGTAGAAGGCGATCCCGACGGTTTTATTACAACTATTTTATTGATAGCGGGAGCATTACTGTTGTTTGTGCTTATTCTGACGGTACCGCCTATATTCAGAAGGATCAAGAAAAATATAATTTACAAGTATGACTGATATTGTCATAGTTACGGAATCTTACGAATATATACAAACAGTAAAACGGAGCTGAAAAATAGCTCCGTTTTACTGTTTGTATATATTCGTAAGATAATAACTTTAATACTAATTTCCGATCAAAGTATAGACAAATTTTGTTGTCGATCGGGAATTAAGGCTTGTTTGAAAATAGAGGAAATGACTGTTTTGGGGCGAAAAGACGTCGTTTTCGATTTTTCAAACAAGCCACAGTATTATACCGATAGGATTAGTTGCTATAAATAAATATTGTTGATACTATTAGTATAATTGTCTATAAAAAATACTTTATGTAATCTATAAAACAAATTTGATTAAAACCATTCCAACAACTCCGGGTATTCCCAATGTTGTTGAAAGAAATACCGTAGCATGATTTACCGCTATTCCACAGCCCATAATTCCGCTTATTACCGATATCGTAACAAGAACGGTCAGTCCGGACAGGGAGTTTAAAAGCATTGATTTAAGCGGTTTTTTTTGACTTCCACATATACGGAGATAGAAAAAGAGAGATATTGCGGCCAAAGTAATGGATATTGCTTCCATTTTCGGTGTCCTTTCTTTTTTTAACAAGTTGCCAAATTCCTTGGTTAAGCCGGGGATTTTTATTCCCGGCTTAACCAAGGGCATAAGAGACTTTTCTTGCAAAATCTCTTATACTAATCTTTGATAAAGTTATAGACAAATAATACGGATGATTTGAGATTGGTATTAAACACTTGCCGTCTAAGAAACGGTGGACGGCGGGCAGCGGTTATAATCTGTCGATGAAATTTACCGTTATTCCTTTTTCCTTAGCAATTTTTAAAAGATGGGCATAGCGATGCTTCAGCGAAATTTGTTCATATATAAGCGATTCTATGAGCAAATCATCCGTGGTCAGATTAAAAAGCTGTTCGTTTTTTATCATTTGGTCTGATATCTTCTCTATTTCGGATAGTATTCCGGTTTTTTCCGATGAGGTGTTGTCCTTTGTTTTAAGCATTTTTGCGCCGCCTTCCTTGTTGTTTTTTAATATATATTAGGAAGGAAAGCGGATTATTACAGTTTTTAAAATTTATGTTGTATCGGTTCACGATACTCGATTAATACCTATTTTTGATCAAAGTATAGACAAATTTTGTTGTCGATCGGGAATTAGTATTATGGTGCAATCTATAATCAAGTCTGCAACTTGATTATAGATTTGTATAAATTATCAACCCGTGTATTGGTATTTTCCGAGCTTGCTTGAGATGCGTTTGTAAAGACAGTTTAGCATAAATAAGGTTTGGACTCGTAAAATGACGACTTCGACCTTATTAAATTCCGGTTCACTTATTATTTACTGCCGCCCTTTTGATTTTAAACAATAAAACCCCCAGACTCACACCCATAACAATATGTCCTGTCCCAGAAATTCCCGCTATAGAAGCGTCCAATGCTTTTTCCGGATTATCGGCAAGTACCTGTGTTAAACCTCTTATCAGAAATCCGATAGCGGTGATATTCAGACCTACGTTGTATGTAAGAATAAATTTTCCCACATTCTTTTCTCCGGAAAAAGCAAAATTTTTTTCAATCAACATCAGTATCAGAAAAAACACCATTCCCAAAAGAAAATAATGAGTGTGAATAACCGAAAGTCTTGTATCTCCCGTAAATCCGTTAAATTTTGTAAATTCGCGGTAAAATACTCCGAATGCCATAGCGGCGATGGCATAGATAAAAGCAAAATTTGCGTAACGCTTGGACATAATGATTCTCCTCCTCGTCAATTTATTCATTTGATATACAAATAGTATATTGAGCTTGTTCCTATAAAAGAACAGTGCAATATTGTTATTATTTTAACACAGCCGCAAGTGAATTTCAATAGAAAACGGCCTTTTTTTCAACAAAAAATTAACCTTTTTGCCATTGTTTTTTTGATTTGAAAATGTTACAATAATTCATATTGTATTCATATTCAAATTTAAAAAGGGAGATGTGAGTGAATATGGCAGAGACTTTAAAAAAAGCGATTGCGGCCGGCTTTATGATAGGAATAGGCGCGGTAATTTACATAAGCTGCGAAAATAAAATCGCCGGGGCTTTGTTGTTTACAGTGGGGTTGTTTGCTGTTTGTGCCTTTGGAATGAACTTATTTACGGGAAAAATAGGGTACATTATATCGAATAAGAATAAACCCAACTGTATTGTAATATGGATTGGGAATTTTTTGGGAGCAATAACGGGTATGGCGCTCGTGCGTATCGCAAAGCCTTCCTTACATACGGCGGCAAGGGAAATGATGAGCGCTAAATTGCAGCAAAGTTATATAGGAATACCGATTTTGGCATTTTTTTGCGGTGTGCTTATGTATCTGGCGGTGGAAAATTACAGGGCGAATCCCCATGGGTTCGGCAAGGTGGCAGGTTTGTTTTTATGCGTATCGGTATTTATATTATGCGGATTTGAGCACAGCATTGCCGATATGTGTTATGCGGTTTTGGCGGTTGAAAGCATTGAAGAGGCGTTAAGATATTTGTTTTTTTTGGTTGTCGTATCGGTGTTTAACGGAGCGGGGGCACTGGCGGTAAGGTGGCTTACGGTAAAAAAGGAGGCTTGATATTCCGGGATAATTTTGTACGTTTTCCAAAAGGATTCGATAGGTTATCTTTTCGGAATAACTACTAAATGCTTAAGTATTTCTCCGCTTTCTTGGGTTTGCTTCGGTTTTATATAGCGTTTTACAAATACTAAGAATAGTATAAATTATAAAAACGGTTTTTAAAAGCTCGTATATACGAAATTTCTCTTATTCGTTTATACGGGCTTTTTTTGTATCGTGTTTTTATCTGTACAATAAAACGTACATATATCTATTGCGGAGAAACGGACGGATATGGTACAATGTGACTGCGGATAAAAACTGATACTTATGCTTAGGGTGCAAGCTTTAATATAGCTCACAACTTGATTAAAGCTTGGAATGAATTGTTTTTAATTTAAAGAAGGGAGATAAAGAAAATGATCATTATTATATTGACTGGTCTGGTTATGATTGCGGTTGTGGTGCTCTTAAGCGACAAAAAGGTTAATATATTGGAGATAATCGGTTTTATAGTTGGCGTTATAGGGTCATCGGCACTGTTGGTGGGAGTTAATATAATACTGGGGTATAGACTCACCGATCTTTTTGGAGTAATAGGGGCGGTTTTGCTGGTTGCGGCTTTAGTTTACGGCAAGGGAATAAAATTACGAAAACGCTGACTTCAACTGAAACAATATACCGATAGGTTTTAGACAAAAAAACGCAATTCAGCCCGATTTAAGCTGAACTGCGGTTTAAAAATATTTGTATCAAGGCAACACCGCGCAAAGACCTGGCTACGTACTTTGCCGCGCATACGCTTGCATCTTTTCCGTCGTTTTGGATAATCTAACGAAAAAGCTGACTGCGCGTCTTCACGACAATTTTTGTGAGGTATTGCCTTAAGTTTCTGCTTGGTAAGTTTTATATCTGCAAAGCAGTTTTTACTTAAAATATCTGTTTAAAAGACCGTTAAACGCTTTGCCATGTCTTGCCTCGTCCTTAGCCATTTCGTGAACGGTATCGTGAATGGCGTCTAAGCCCAGCGCCTTAGCTTTCTTTGCAATATCCATTTTTCCTGCGGTAGCACCGTGCTCCGCAGCAAGTCTGAGTTCAAGATTCTTTTTGGTGGAATCGGTAACAACCTCGCCAAGCAATTCGGCAAACTTTGCGGCATGCTCTGCTTCTTCGTAAGCAATTCTCTTATATGCTTCCGCAACTTCCGGGAAGCCTTCTCTGTCGGCAACTCTCGACATTGCAAGATACATGCCCACTTCGGTGCACTCACCGGTAAAATTCATTCTGAGCCCTTCAACGATTTCGGGGTCAACGTCCTTTGCAACTCCTACTCTGTGTTCATCGGCAAATACAAGGCCTTCCGCGCTTTGTTCCTGGAATTTGGAGCCGGGAGCGCCGCACTGAGGGCACTTTTCGGGAGGCTCGTTTCCTTCATGAACATAACCGCAGATAGGGCAAACATACTTTTTCATAGCTTTTGATCTCCTTTTTCTTTATTTTTTTCAGCGAAAACAGTAATCGTTACTGTTTTTACTACATTATAACAAGCGCGGAGTGAATTGTCAAGTAAAATTTGTAAAAATCGCGTTACGGTAATATTCCCGTCAAATCGAAATCCGGAGTCATTTCTCCGCAGGCCGATTCCTTTTCCTGAGCGAACCCGTCAAACCCCAATCTTTCGCATTCGTTCAGTACCTTATTGTACTCGAAGGTGGTGAGTTTCCTGTTTAATTCCGGGAACCCGGCAATTTTTCCACATGGATAATATTGCCGCATAACGCTGATAAGAACCTTTCCGCTTAAATTTTTCAGCTTGTTAAAGAGCAGGATACTGTCTTTGTAACAGCCCGGGAGCACCAGATGTCGTATTATTACCCCCTTTTTCATAAGGCCGTTTTCCATAACATACCTGCCTGTCTGTCTCACCATCTCCTCAACCGCCGAATAAGCCGCGTCAAAATAACCGACGGCTTTTGAATATCTTACCGCAAGCTCTTCGGAGCAGTACTTCACATCGGGAAGGTAAATATCCGCCAGCCCGTCCAGCATTTTGACGGTTTCCACACTTTCATAACCGCCGCAGTTAAATACGACGGGAATAATAAGCCTGTACTTTACCGCTTCAAGCGCCTTTATAATTTGCTTTACATAATGTGTGGCGGTGACGAGATTTATATTTTCCGCGCCTTTTTCCTGTAATTCCAGAAAAATCTCCGAGAGACGATCCACGGAAATTTCCTTTCCATATCCTAAATGGCTGATTTTATAATTCTGACAGAAAACGCAGCGCATATTGCAACCCGTAAAGAATACAGCTCCGCTTCCGTTTTTTCCGGATATTGGCGGCTCTTCCCCAAAATGGAGCATAGCTGCCGCGGCTTTTATGGTTTCCGCAGCGCCGCAAAAGCCCGTCTCCCTGCTTCTGTCCACATTACAGCGGCGGGGGCACAAATTACATTTTTTGTTTTCCGCGTCTTTTTTATTCATTGCCCTTTATTTTTCTCCCGAAGCCCTTATTTTACGAATTTTTTTGCACACCGCCTCCGCCTTTTTGCGGCTTCCCGCCGCGGTTATATTTGTCTTTCCCGCTGCCGCTAAGGCCGACATTTCCTCACACAGCTCCGCCAGATATCTGTAATCGGACAGCAGCCGCGCCCGCTCTCTTACATCCTCTTTCCCTTTCGTTAGCGCGGGTGAAGGGGAAACGGCGTCAAGGGCTTTCCGATAAGCGTTTCCCATATCGGAAACCGCATTGTAAAAAACATAATTTTCGGCTAATACAAGCAGGTTTTTTGTATCCGCTTCTGGCAGCGGCAATTCAAACAGTGCTTGTCCCATTTTTTGGATAATATACGTTCTTTCCTCATCCCCGGCCGTTTCCGATTTAAGTGAAAGCTCCGAAGCCGCCTGACGCTTTACATCGTCCTTTCCCCTTATATCGGGAGCGGAAAAGCTGAACACTTCGTCCACGGTATATATATCACGTATCGACAGACCGTGAAAGGCTATCGTATAAAGTGCTGCAAAAGCGCTGAGATCGCCATTTTCCGTAATTCCGAAGCTTGAAATGGGTTTTACGGAAACGTTTTTGAAAAACGTTTCTTCATTAAATCGTGTGACGAAGGCTAGTTCGTTTCGGGAAATCTTCATGACAGCCGCCCCTACTTTTACGGCGAGCTCATTCCGTTTTTTATTTAGGATATAAGAAAAAATAGGGCCGAGTTTTACGGGGGATGCGATTTTTCCGTTTCTGTTTGAAAAATACTTTATTTCCATCGGAGGGAGTATGGTATACACCGAACCGAAGCTTTTTTGTTCCTCCTCTTGAATCGGGAAAAAGAAAAGCCGCTTTCCCTTGTTCAGCTCCCGTATAAGTGCGCAGCTCATAAGCCCTTTCAGCCGAGGCTCCGAAGCGTCGGGGTACTCCCGTCGGCAGACATCGGCGATCGAGGACTTAGAGGAAAAGACGGATTCGTAAACGGAAAGCTTTATTTTTCCGTAGGTTCTGTCATTTTTTTTGAGCATTGCCTTTACCGCGAAGGAAGCGGCGCCGATTATCCGGTCTGTGTCCTCTCTTTTCAAGGGAGAATCGCAGTAGTCAAAAATCGGGTCATGAGGGAGGAAAAGCGGTTCTTGTAAAAGCATCTTATTGTCCCTTTCGTTTATATGAAAAAATTGTAAAAGCAGCCGTTTTATTGATATTAAGGCAACGCCGCGCAATTAGCGGCTAATGCCTTTGCCGTCCGCTCGCTTGCGCTTTTTTCAGCATGTTGCACAAATCCTTCTTGACAGGCGTTAGCCTGTCTGCGTCGAATTTATACAATCTGCCGACAAAATCGGCGGCGCGATCGAACGGCAATAATTGTGCGGCGCAGCCTAAACACGTTTTTCTCTCATTATTATATTATAATTTTCTCCCGTTTTCAAGCAAAATATTGAAATATTATAGGAAATATGATATAATTTTAAAAAAAGAAAAGGAATAATTAAAAATGCCCATAAGAATACCAAACGGACTTCCCGCTTTTAAAACACTTCTTCGGGAAAATATATTCGTAATGCAAAGCGACCGCGCTTCTGGTCAGGATATAAGACCACTTAAAATAGGAATTGTCAATTTGATGCCCACGAAAATCGAAACGGAAACTCAGCTTTTAAGGCTCCTCAGCAACACGCCGCTTCAGGTGGATATTACTTTGATTTATACCGAAACGCATTTGCCGAAAAACACAACGTGGGAACATTTACAAAATTTTTATACCACCTTCGACAAGGTAAGGGAACAGTATTTTGACGGAATTTTTATAACGGGAGCTCCCGTTGAAAAGCTGGAGTTTGAGGAGGTCAACTACTGGACCGAGCTTTGCCACATTATGGAATGGAGCAAGAGCCACTCCTTTTGTACCGTACATATTTGCTGGGGGGCGTTTGCGGGGCTGTACTATCACTACGGAATAAATAAAAAGCCGCTGCCGAAAAAACTTTTCGGGGTATTCCCACATAAGGTGGAGGTGGCAAATCACCCTTTGCTGAAGGGATTTGACGATGTGTTTTTTGTACCTCATTCGCGCCATACCGAGATAGACACTGCGGATATAGAGCTGTGTCCCAAGCTTACGGTGCTTGCCTCCTCTGACGAAGCGGGGGCGTATATAATAGCTGACGGTTCCAATCGGCAGATTTTTATAACCGGACACGCGGAATACGATCGTGACACGTTGAAAAACGAGTATTTAAGGGATAAGGAAAAGGGGCTTGAAATAGAAGTGCCGAAAAATTACTTTCCTTATGACGATCCCTCGCTTACTCCGCTTATAACATGGAAGGGTCATGCAAGCCTTATGTATAGCAACTGGCTTAACTTCTGCGTATATCAGGAAACGCCCTATGATCTTAACGATCTTACTTCGTTTTAGCTACTATGGGACTTATACCGATATTTAATCAAGTTGTAGATTTGATTAAAGATTTTGCCATAAGAACTAATTTTTGATCTTCCATATTATTTGTCTATAATCTGTTCAAAGATTAGTATTAATTCTTCCCCTCCGCCAATAGGCATAAAATATTATAGGCTTATTCGGAAAATGCAAAGCGGGAAAATCCGGTCTTGTAAATGAACATCCTTCGCTCAAAATTTTCTGACTCAACCTTTGGTTGAGCTGTTTTTCTACCTGTGGTTGTGGAATAAAGGCGTTTTCAACCTATGTTCCCTTCAAAAAAACTATAAAATATCTTAAAATATGGTTATAATATTTTTTACTTTTTGTCGAAAGGAATAAAAGAATATGTCAAAAACAACTTTAGGGCAGAAAATCGGGAGCTTACGGCGTGAAAAGGAATGGACTCAGGAGGAGCTTGCGGAAAAGCTGGGCGTTTCGGCGCAGGCTGTTTCAAAGTGGGAAAACGACGTTTCCTGCCCGGATATTATGCTTTTGCCGGAAATATCAAAGCTGTTCGGAGTTACCGTGGACGCTTTGCTGGGCTGTGAGCCGCAAATGCCCGTTCAGCTGGTACCCAAAGAGGAGAGAAAAAAGATTGACAGCCTCATGTTAAGAATAATTGTTAATTCGAGTGACGGCGACAAGGTCAGGATAAATCTCCCCATGACTTTAATAAAAACGGGAATAGAACTTGGTTTTAATATGTCTCAGGTATCGGGCAGCAGCGCTCTTGACGGTATTGACCTTAACCAGATTATGTCCATGGTCGAAAACGGTCTTATAGGGAAGCTTGTAGAAGTGGAGAGCAACGATGGAGATAACGTGGAAATAGTTGTGGAGGAGGTATAATAATCCCTTTTAAAACTGTGGGATTGGTGTTTTGGGCGCCATTTCATTTTAAGGACATGTTCGCATAGGATATGCGCATGTCTTTTCTGCAAATTTTCCCGATGACTGCGTCAAAATTTCTTGACGGGTTTATAGCGTAATGCTTATCTGCTAAATTTTTCCTTGTTATCCGAAAAATTATGCTCGCAAATCAGCGCACTCATTTTATGAGAACAAGTTCTAAACTGTGGGTATTACGTAACTTTAAAATGGAATTGGAATAAACCGAAATTTCCCCCAAAACATTCGGAATAAAAGATAATGAAAATAATTGTTAAAGATTCCGATATGAATTTAAAGATTATATTGCCGAGCAGACTTGTTTTAAACAGCCTGACGGCTTATTTGGCGCCGCATTTCATAAATCGGAAAACGGGAGCCGACAAAAACGGTTCCGTATCTGAAATCACGGGCAAACAGCTTCGCTTGATTTTTCGGGAAATAAACCGTTACAGAAGGAAACACAGAGATTGGGTTTTGTTAGAAGCTGAAAGCGGCAGTTCGGGGGAAAAGGTGATGATAAAGCTTTAGCGATACTTTGATTGAAACGTTCTTATGCGGTCTTGATTTTGATTTTTTAATGGATTTTTGGCGATTAATACTTAGAAACTGTTCCAATAGGAATGGTTTCTAAGTATTGTTTGAAAAATCGGAAACGCCGCCTTTTCGATGCCAAACGATCATCTTTCGCGTCAAAAAGCCTCGTCAAACGACGGTTTGACTGCGTTTTTTTCCTTTTTAGCTAACCTATTTTGATCAAAATCCGTCATTTCCTCTATTTTCAAACAAGCTCTAATTCTCAATCATCTTGTAGACCCTGTGAAATTTTGTCTGTAAGATGATTGATAATTAGTATAAGCGGTTGTCGGGTTAATTGTGGTCGAATTAGATGTCATTTTCTGAACACATTTTAAAAATCACACAAGCCAATATTCAAACTTGTGTGATTTTTTATTTTATAAATTAGTGATTTATTGATTTGTCAACTCTAAAACAGTAGTATTTTTTCATTTGGACGGCAATATTTTCAAAAAATTAAACAGTCCCTTGCACCCCTCAACAACATCCTCATAAGTATCGTCAAAATTCCCCGTATACCATGGGTCGGCTATATCTTGACCCTTTCTTTCGGTAAAATCAAGAAGTTTGTATACCTTATTGTCTTTGTCATCTCCGATAATGCGTCTTAAATTACGGATATTATTACCGTCCATTACAATAAGGAAATCGTATTCTGAATAATCTTTTTTTGTAACCTGACGAGCCGCGCGGGGGGAAAAAGGAATTTTCATTTGTATAAGCTTGCGTCTGGTACCCGTATGTATGTCGTTTCCAAGCTCCTCGGTGCTTGTGGCGGCGGAAGATACAAATATCTCGGATGAAAGACCGGAATCGGAAACAATTTTTTTCATCACAAATTCCGCCATCGGGGAACGGCATATGTTGCCGTGGCATATAAAAAGTATTCCGGTCATAATTACAGTCCGCCTTTCTTTTTTAGGCAATACCGCACAAAGATTGTCATGCAGACGCGCAGTCGTCTTTTTTGTCAGATTGGCCATAACGACGCAGGAATACCGGCGTATTTTAAGGAGTTTTGAGCAAAAATGACGGAAAAGATGCAAGCGTATGCGTGGCAAAACGCACAGCGCGGTCTTTGTGCGGTGTTGCTTTAATTCAAGATAAAGTATATCATATTCAAAAAGCAATATCAATATATCCGAGAAAATTTATCGGCAGTAATTTGCAAAAAAATAAGCAGTAAATTCTCAAAGTAAATGCAACAGTGCAACTTAGCGGTAGCACTTACTATG
>CAJUFF010000022.1 GCA_910585505.1 uncultured Ruminiclostridium sp.
TAAAAAAGTCTACAGTCAAAACAGAGTTACACCCAAAACACTAATATTGGTTTAAAAAGCCATTTTATCCACTTTTTAAAATGATATTAGTATAAGGATTAGTATCGGTTATCAAAGTCTCAGAACATATAAAAAGGTCGTAATCTTGTTAAAATAAAATTACGACCTTTTTTGAATTTTAAAGCTGATCAACTATTTCCAGCTCTTCAAACAGTGAGCTTTCATCGTCATCCAGTGCTTCAACCTCGGCATCGGGGATCCCTTCGGCAAATTCCTCGTCAACGTCGTCAGCGTCTGCGGGAGCAACATTGATGGAAGTAACCAGATTCTTAATTTCCTTAAGATCCTCCTTGATATTCCCGCCGGTTTCTCTGAGCTCGTCTCCGATCTTAGCGCCGGTTTCCTTAAGTTCTCCCTTTATATTTCCGGTGGTTTCCTTCATTTGTTCCTTTACGCTTCCGGTAGTTTCCTTGACGCGGTCACGAAGTGTTCCGGTAGTTTCCTTTACCTGTTCCTTAAAGCTTTCACCGGTTTCTTTAATAAGTTCAACCGTCTCTTCGCCTTTCTTGACCATATCCTCGGATTTAACCTGCTTTATTCCCTCGGAAATTTTGTCGGCAGTGGTCTTTATGGTTCCTACCGCGTACATGGAAGCTCTGTGAAGCTTTCCGCCCTTTTGTATTTCTTCTTTATATTCGGTGTAAGCGGAAGTATCTTCCTTTTTTTCTGTCATCCTTTTATACACTAAGTATCCTACGCTGACGGTTCCCGCCAATGCCAATAACGCTGTTAAAGTTTTCATATCAATTGCCCTTTCTACATTATCATGGTGGTATTATTATATCATTCTACCATAAATTTACTTAAAAGTAAATACTTTATTCGAAAAATTTTCAGGATACGCTTCAAGATAAAAAATCGGAAGTCCCATTTGAGTAAAGCGCTCCTCATATTCGGTCATAATATTCCCCGTTATTTTGCTGTTATGTAGATCGAGAGAAACATTTCTCAGACTGAAGCCGTTTTGGGAAAAATTTTCTATTGAAAATTCGAAAAGCCGCCTATTATCCGTTTTTTGTTTTATGCAGCCCCCTTCCTTCAGTATTGAACGGTATATCTTTAAAAAAACAGGATGTGTAAGCCGATGCTTAGCGTAGCTTTCCTTAGGATAAGGGCAGCTAAAATTAAGATATATCATTTCCACCGATCCGGAGGCAAAGATTTTTTCGAGATACTCCGCTTTGCCCGCATAATATCTGAGATTTTTTATTCCGCTTTCCATTGTCCTCTCCATAGCGGTAATAAGCACGTTTGGAGTCTGCTCCAGAGCTATGAAATTTATATTTGGGTTTTCCTCTGCCATTTGCTGAATAAACCGCCCTTTGCCGCAGCCTATTTCCAGTTGAACGGGATTTTCGTTCCCAAATACGGTTTTAACGTCAAAGGGTCGTGTCATGGGACGTTCCCTTTGCTCAGCAATATAATCCGGGAGCCAGCCAAGGCACACCGTGCCGCACTTCTCCATGCGCTCCTCAAGATGACGTTTTTTCCTCATTCTCATTTCAGTATCCCTTTCTCCGAAAGCTTTTACGGTAAGCGAAATTCTTTTATGTGCTCTTGTAAATTGATTCATTAAATTATATCACATTTTTTTTGAAATGTCTATTATTTTCTCCACTTGTTAAATTTTTATTGGTTACAAATATGAATGTGCAAAACGTAAAAAAGCCTGTTGAAAATTTGTAAAATCTGTTGTAAATGTTTTTTTAATCAGAAATAACGGGTAAAAAAGCATTTTAAAGCGGTTGTTTGCCCGTTTTTTCATAGCGTAAAAGTGTTTATAATATCTGATTCTTAAAATATTAGCATTTTGAATAAATTAAAGGTTACTTTTTTGTTATTTTATATATGTAATCAATTGCTTTTCGTCTCTTGACCTTTTGGAAATTTTAGTATATAATATTATCAGTAAAAATAAATAAAAAAACCCTCTTGTATCAGCGGAAATTTTATAGGACATTTTCGGATACATTATATACATTTTCGGATAACACCTTTTTTTAATTTTCTTCCGAATTTTGACGGATAAATGTACTATTGCCAATGAGATAAAATCCATTGCTTCAAACCTCGAAAAAACAAATTTAGGGCACTTATCCAAGCTCCCCGGAGGAGGCACATAATTTGCAGCAGCCTTACATACATAATGATACCGAATTTATCGGTAACGTAAAAATTCTTATAACAGACAGGGACGCCAATATATTAAATGCCGACGAAAATGTTTATGTGTTTTTTTCGGTAAGTAAATCGAAAAGCAGTGAATTGATACGCGCCTTGGATCTTTTGAAATATGTGGATGAAATAAGAGTCATTTCTTCCCAACGGAAAAGCTTCAGCCTTATTATGAAAAATTCCTGCGGGTACTTTAACGCCGTTTTTACTGTGATTTCCGGAACGAATGAAGGAATATCAATGGATTTAATGCTTTTTAAATCCTGCGAAACTGATACTGTGCTTACGGCGGCGTCTCTTTCGGCCGACAGTGTTTTTCGGTATGAATTTAAAACAAAAAAAATGTTTCTGTACAGCAATCGCGGCGGCGAATTTGCCTTTACCGGTTGTATGGACGATTTTGAAAAATATTTCTGGGATCACCGTGTTGTTCACATAGATGACGCAGAAAAATTTAAGCTTTTATGCAGTGATATCCGCGATGGCAAACGCGATATACACTGCGAACTCAGATTGTCGGAAAGCGGCTGTGATTATTCCCTTTATTCAATAAGAGCACGTACCGCAGTCACGGGAGGCGAAGAAAGCGTCATGGGTCTTATCGCCAATATAGATACCGAAAAAGGCGTTATAAGTACCGACGGACAATTCCGTGATTTTGAAAAGGAGATTACCGAATACGTATTTGACATAGCCGACAGCTCTGCGGATGCCGACGAGGCTATACAGTCGGTGCTGACTAAGACGGGAAAGCATTTCGGAACAGAAAGAGTTTATCTTCTTGAAACGAGTGAAATGCCCTTTTCGCTGACTGTTACCCACAGCTATTTTTCCTCCGAGGAATACCGCCTCAAGGGGGATCCCGAAAAAACCGACAGCAGAGGTTGGAGCTTGATGCTGTCCCAGTTTGACCGCAGCGGAATGATTCGCTCCTATGACTACGAAAACGACCATATTCCCGATGTACTGAAAGCGTTTTCACTCTCGCTTTTCGGAAGAGCTAAATCGGTTGTATATTGTTCCATAAAAAATAACGGGAAATTCGGCGGTGTTTTGTGTATAGAAAGCTTTAAGGACGCAAAAAGTTTTTCCGACCTGAATATGGGGGAAATAAAGACGGTAAGTCGAATCATATCCTCTTACCTTTTCAAGCTGAGGGAATATCGCAGCGCCAAAACCACCATAGATCGTCTTACCAATTACGATAAACTCACCGGAATGCCGAATCTCAACAGGTTTAAGCGTATTGCGGAAGAGGCTCTTCGTGCGGAGATAAATCCCGAATCCCTTTCCCTTATTTATTACGACATTAACAATTTTAAATATATAAACGAAAAATACGGCGAGGAAAGCGGAGATCGTTTGCTGATTGACTTTGCGGAAAGTATCGCCCCAAACAACAGGGAAACCGTTTTTAGCTGCCGCGTATTTTCCGATAAATTTGTACAGTTGGTTCGCTGTTCCGAAGCGGAAGTTGAGGATATTGCCATTTCGGTAATAAATTCCTTTGTTTATAATGAACAGCTCAAGCACTCCGGTTACAAGGTTACTTTTTCCTGTGGTTTTTACACGTTCAGGGACAAGGAAACGGATATTAACATCGCACTCGACAATGTTACTCTTGCATCCAAATCGGAAAGAAACATAGCGGAAACTACCTGTGTCAGATACCGCGACGATATGCGAAGCGGCTTACGGCAGGAAATAGAAATGCTCAACAACGCCATGAAAGGCCTCATCAACCGC
This sequence comes from uncultured Ruminiclostridium sp., assembly GCA_910585505.1. Taxonomy (GTDB): domain Bacteria; phylum Bacillota; class Clostridia; order Oscillospirales; family Ruminococcaceae; genus Ruminiclostridium_E. Next base: position 3,982 of record CAJUFF010000022.1, read on the forward strand.
GAGTTCGTGGTTTATTATCAGCCAAAGGTGGCTTTGGAAAACTCCCATCTGGTGGGGGGAGAAGCTTTGGTGCGCTGGAAAAAACCAGACGGCACAATGATTCCTCCAAATGATTTTATACCATGTCTTGAAAAAAACGGCTTTATAACCGCTTTGGACTTTTATGTATATGAGGAGGTCTGCCGCTTTATAAAGAGCCGTGTGGACAAAAATCTGCCGATAGTTCCTATTTCGGTGAACGTTTCCATGCTTCATTTAAAGGAAGAGGGCTTTCTGGACAGGATAAACAGCTTGGTCAAAAGCTATGCCATACCGGCTAATCTGCTTGAATTCGAGCTTACCGAGGGAGTGTTTTTGGAAAATGAGAAGGAAGCTCTTAAGATAATGGAAAAAATGAAGGAAATGGGCTTTTTAGTCTCGATAGATGATTTCGGTTCCGGATTTTCTTCTCTTAACCTGCTTAAGAATATGCCTGTGGACATTCTTAAGATAGATAAGGAATTTTTCGCCCATGACACTCTTCAGAACAACGACCAGATAATTATTTCAAGTATCATCAATATGGCTAACCGCCTTCACATATCGGTAATATGCGAGGGCGTGGAAACGGTAGATCAGGTACATTTTCTTAAGGAAACCTGCTGTGATATGGTTCAGGGTTATTTTTACTCAAAGCCCGTAGACGAGGATATGTTCAGGGTGTTTAATTCAAATACCGACTTCCGCAAGGAAAATGAATGAAATAATTATATAACAAGTTGCGGTTGAATGGCGTTATTTGTTTTTTCGGATTATATAAGGTAATTTGATTAAAGATCAGTATAATCTATATTTTGCCAAAAATTCCGGCTAACGGAATTTTGTTATACCTCATAGGGGACTGTCGCTTTTTTAGACGGTCCCCGAATTTTTAGGAACATAATACCGATAAGGATAAAAATATGGTCAAAATGTTTTATACTAACCAAAGCGCTTAAATTATTAATATTTTTTAAAAATACTTGACAAATAGTACTATATAGTATTATACTATATAAAGATAATTGGAGGTGACAGAATGCCGCTGCAAACAAACGGAGGATTTCTGATAGGCAAGATCAAACAAATTCAGGGGCGGGTGTTTGAAAAAATGCTTTCGGAATACGGTATAAGCGAATTTAACGGAGCACAGGGGAGGATTCTTTTCGTTCTGTGGGAGAAAGACGGTATCCCCATAACGGAGCTTTCCGAAAAAACCGGACTCGCCAAAACCACCCTCACCGGTATGCTGGACAGGTTGGAGCTGTCGGGGCATATTTCAAGAAATTACGGACAAAAGGATCGTCGCACGGTAAAAATAAAGCTTACCGAAAAATCGTTGGGTCTCAGGGATAAATACGAGGCGGTGTCCGAGGAAATGAACAAAGTTTTTTACAGGGGGTTTAACGAAGATGAAATACTCGATTTTGAAAATCATCTTGGGAAGATCCTTGAAAATCTTATCAAAAAGGAGAAAGGGAATGGATAACAAGATAAAAAAGGATATCGAAACTCTGCGCAAAAACGCAGACATAGCCTATGTGGGTTCGGTAAACGGAGAGGGTTTTCCTCAGATCAAGGCTATGCTTGTGGCAGAACACGAAAAGATCGGAACTCAGCTTTTTTCCACAAACACAAGCTCAAAACGTGCGGAACAGTTTATGAACAATCCGAAAGCCTGCGTATACTACTGCGATAAGGAAAACTTTATCGGAGTTCTTTTTACAGGCAGTATTGAGGTGTGTACAGACCATGACACAAAAGCGTCCATCTGGCACGAGGGCGACGAAATGTACTATCCTAAAGGAGTGGACGACGAGGATTACTGCGTTTTCCGCTTCACTGCTGAGAAGGTCAATTATTACCACGGATTATCAACCGTGACTTTTTCCATAAATGAGCTTGAATAAAAACATAAAAAAGCAGTGCCAAACGCACTGCTTTTTAAAATTGCGTATAAACTAAGCTTACTTAAGCTCGATCTTGGCGCCTGCTTCCTCAAGCTTCTTCTGAAGCTCTTCGGCTTCAGCCTTGGCGATGCCTTCCTTGATAGCCTTGGGAGCGGATTCAACAAGCTCCTTTGCTTCCTTAAGTCCAAGACCGCAGATATCCTTAACAGCCTTGATAACGTTCATCTTAGCGTCGCCGAAGCTTACGAGAACTACGTCAAACTCGGTCTTTTCCTCGGCAGCCGCAGCGGCGCCGCCGGCGGGAGCCGCAACGGCCATAGCAGCGGCGGATACTCCGAATTCTTCTTCAAGTGCCTTTACAAGATCGTTAAGCTCAAGAACGGTAAGAGTCTTAACTTCCTCAACTAAATTCAAAACTTTCTCTGAAGCCATTTTTATGTTCCTCCGTAAATTAAATTTTGTGTTATACCAATCCATTTTTAAACTGACGTAATATACACAGTTTTAAAAAGGATTAGTATTATGCCGCAATTAAGCGACAGTTTCGGTTTCGCCTTCGTTTTTCTTCGCGATCTCGCTTGCGGCGATGGCAAGCTTCTGGATAGGAGACTGGAGAACGAAAAGGAGCTTTGCGACAAGAGTATCCTTGTCGGGCAGCTTTGCGTACTCGGTAACCTCTTCGGCAGTGATGGCCTGACCGTCGATAAAGCCTACCTTGATGGAATAAGCGCCCTTGGAAGCCTCTACCTGCTTATAAAGCAGCTTGGGAGCGATAATGATATCCTCCTTGGAGAGAGCGAGAGCGGTGGTTCCTTCAAGATGAGCGTCCAAGCCTTCGATTCCCGCCTGCTCGGCAGCTCTCTTAAGCAGGGTGTTCTTTACTACAAAGTAATCGACTCCCGCCTCACGAAGACTTTTTCTGAGCATGGTATCGTCGGCAACGTTTATTCCCTTGTAGTCCACAAGTACTCCGCAGGCGGAGCTTTTGAGCTTGTCCGCAAGCTCGCTGACAAACTGCTGCTTTGATTCCAGCACCTTCTGACTTGGCATATTTTTACCTCCTGTGTTAGTCTTGCTGTTACTAAACAACTAAAGGAGCAATAAAAAGCCTTTTCCCGTAAGCACTAAAAAATGCACAGGAAAAGGACGTAAAAATCTTATTACTTCCCATTCCTCGGCAGGCGGCTGTAAAAGCCGTTAGCGCAGTGCGACCTGCTGTCTTTAGAACAGCAAAAATATTATACAGCATTTTTTTCTTTTTGTCAATAGGTAAACATGAATTTTTTATCGTTTAGTATATTTTTTTAGGGTTTACAAAGTGCATAGTATTATAGCAATCCAAAAAAAGTTTAAACAAAATTACAACAGTGTAAAAAACACACAAGCTTTGGGGGCGTTGCCCCCGTCCTTTGGATTCCCCTATTTCCCTTTCGTAGTCCGAAAGGGAAGCGGAAAGGACAATTAGTCGCTTCGCTCCTATTTGTTTATCTTTTTGTTGGATTGCTATAGAAACGGTTAAAGTTTTTAAAAAAATATTGTTCCCTAATACTAATACTGTTAACCAATTAAAAATTGGAAAAATGGTTTTTAATTGGTTAACAGTGTTTCGGGTGTAATAACCATTTTGACTATGATTTTATCCAGTGTCAAAATGGTTATTAGTATAATATCGGTTTAAAAAGCCATTTTATCCACTTTTGAAACCGATATTAGTATAAAATACAAGGAGACCGAAGCTCCAAAGCGCCGATCTCCTTTAAACTGATTGCAAATTGGTATTAAACGATTTCAAATCTGTCCCTTTATCTCCAATAACACATAATAATGATGTATAAAAACCGCCGCCAGAATCACATTAAATGCAATGCTCCCTATCATATAGGGTAGTCTCGCCTTCCTCCGATTTAGAAGAGTAGCCGTAAGAAACCCAATCCATGTACAGGAAACAATCAGCGCACCCATTATTATGCACATCTCGGTGACAAAATTCAGCTTAACCTTCAGCACGACACTTGTCGTAAATCCCACCAACGCGTTAACCGCAGGCAGTATCGCAAGCGGCAGAGTGGCCGCCGCCCATTTTTTTCTTTTGGCTCTGTAAAGGCTCGCTGCCGCGATTATAAGCAGACCCGTAATTATAAAGCTTTCGCCTATCATAAAAAATATCCCCTTTACGTGAATTTGTCAGGGCAGTCATCCTTTAAGCTTCCCGTCGACAATCTCCTTAGCCTTTTCGTTATCCGCCAGAGCGATGTACACCGCGTAATTTCCGGTTGAAAAAATCTTGGCTGTTTCCAGCTTGTACATTTCGTCTGGAGTATAGGTTTCAAAAGACTCCTTTCTGGACTCCAGCTTTGATTGAAGCGCCGCCTCCGCTGACTTTGCCGCATCTGAACTCTTGAACTTGAATACTCCTATTTCGTCGGGAAGCGCGCCGGAGCCGCAAAGGGAAAACGCGGCAGAATCAAGCTCAGAGGTTTCAATTCCGCTGTAATAGCTCTCCACTTCATCTGTTCCTTTTTCTACTGAGGAAGAAATGGGCACCTCGTTCAGCACCGCGCTTACAACATCGGCGGGGTTTACGTCCGCGGCCGCCTCGCCGCCCTCTCCGCTGCACGCCGTAAAGAGCATTACGGGAGCTAACATGGCACAAAGCAACTTTTTGATTTTCATTTTTGTCTTTTCCTTTCTTGTTGTTCTTATAATCGCTGCCAAATTTCCACTACCTCTTAGGCTGGGGACATATCTCAGTTCAGTCAGAGATTTATACCCCAACTGAATCTCGGAATTGCTTAGTAATATCGGCAGCTTGTTTAAGCTTCGTTTTATTTTATACAAAATATAACATTTTATCGTATCTGATTCTGAATGGTTCCCAACACTAATGCGTATGCACTGCCCTGAAAATGAAGTCCGTCGGCTTCCGCGTATTTTGAAGAAAAATACCCTTCATTGTCCGACAGCTTGGAGCAGATATCAACGTATGTATATCCTCCCTGCTCGCACATTGCCTTAAGACGCGAGTTGTAGTCGTTTATTTTTTCCATAGTCTCTTTTCCTTCCGCGTCATGTTCTTTAGTTACGGGAGGAAGAGAGATAACGCATATCTTGGCGGTATAGCAGGCCATTTCAAGCTCCGACACTAGCTCCGTCATTTTCTTTGACATATATTCCGCGTCCATAAACGCAAGCCCGTTTGTGCCCAACATTATATAGATACGCTTCGGCTGCATTGCGGCGACCTTTTCGACACAGGTCACATCACCTATCTTGTGATTTATGGCGCTTTCGGGGTTAAGTCCAACCTCGGCAAACACGTTTTCCGCTTCGAGATAGTTATACAGATGAAGTCCGGTAGATATACTGTCCCCGATAAACAGGTCGTTTTCAAAGAAAGCCATATCATATTGAGGAAGAACAAGATCGTCGGTAGATATAGTATCTTCCGTTTCGGAAACCGTATCTTCGGTGCTGTCCGACGTACTTTCCGAAGCTTCGGTTACTGAGCTTGTCTCGGAAACCGCGTCGGTGCCGGAAGCGGTTGTGGATTCGTTTCCGGAGCCGCTGTCCGTCTCCGAGGCGGTTGTGGCGGTAGGCTCGGTGCGGTTATTTCCGGTATCCTCTTTCATATGAAAGTATATTAAAACGATAAGCAGAATAATTATTCCCATTATCATCATATTTAACGCAACTATCGCAATGGACAGGCCGTTTTTTTTCTTTTTAGCCAAGACGTTTTCTCCTTTTTCCTTTATTGTATCAATTATACATTATACACGTTTATTTGGAAATAGTCAAGATTTTTTATATCATTGTCATATTTTCTTAAGATTTTTGCGGAAACGAAATTGTTTTTCGTTTTCTGACTTTTCTTTAAAAAAATAAGACAATAAGACAAAAACGGTTCCCTTTGAAACCCGTATCCCCACCTTAGCCAATTAAGGCAATACCGCGCCGCGCGCTTTGCCGTGCATACGCTTGCATCTTTTCCGTCATATTTGTCCAAAACTACTAAGTACGCCAGTATTCCTGCGTCGTTTCGGACAATCTGACGAAAAATCTGACTGCGCGTCTGTACGACAATCTTTATGCGGTATTGCCTTAAATAAAACATTTTATTCCATATGCCGCTCCCTACATATTCTTATACAAGCATAGCTTCTCCACAATATATAGAGAAATCTATATTATTTCCAAAATACGACCCTATTTCTTATGCACTTTCTACAAAAAAATGCTTGATTTTTTTTCGTTTTTTCTTTGTGATAATAATTTCAAAAGGTTGATTTTTCCCAATTTGTGGTGTATAATTTATCTTAGTGGAAAAATAGTCACTTTTGTGGTGAAATGTTTATCAGAAAGGAAGGAGGGAAATTCAATGATGTTGGGTGAATTCAAAAGTACTCTCGATCCAAAAGGCCGTATGAATTTCCCCGTGAAGCTCCGCGATGAGCTGGGTTCTTCCTTTGTCATCTCAAAAACAATAGATAAACAGTGCATAAAAGTGTACTCAAAAACGGACTGGGAAGCTCTTGTGAAATCAATACGGGAAATGCCGCAGGTAAAAACCGCTGGAATACAGCGTTTCCTCTTCGGAAGCGCCTTTGAGATAGAGCCGGATAAGCAGGGAAGAGCGCTTATCCCCGCCCCGCTCCGTGAATATGCGCAGCTTAAAACGGACATAGTAATAGTGGGTCTTGAGGGCAGAGCCGAGATCTGGGATAAAGAAAGCTGGGACAAGTTTAATTCCTCTCTGGATATGAATGAACTGCTTGCCGCCGCTGTGGAAATGGGTCTTTGATATGGAATTTCAGCATAAATCGGTACTTTTGCGGGAAAGCATAGAAGGTCTTGACGTAAAGCCGGGAGGAGTCTATATTGACTGTACCACCGGCGGAGGTGGTCACAGTCTTGAAATTGCCGCTCGTTTGGGCCTCGCGGGCACTTTGTTTTGTTTTGATCAGGACAGTGAAGCCATTGAAGCCGCCAAAAAGCGGCTTTCCGAGTATTCTCCCATTTTCGTAACACGCAACTTTGCGGAAATGGGAGAGGTGCTCGCCGAATACGGCGTAAATAAAGCCGACGGAATCCTTATGGATCTGGGAGTAAGCTCCTATCAGCTTGACAATCGGGAACGCGGTTTTTCCTATCACGACGATGCTCCTCTTGACATGAGAATGAGCGGAGAAGGCGAAAGCGCTCGCGACGTGGTAAACGAATACGGGGATAACGAGCTTATACGTATACTCCGCCTTTACGGAGAGGAAAAATACGCCGTGAGCATCGCCAAAGGAATAACGATGGCAAGAGAAATTGCTCCCATAGAGACCACTTCTCAGCTTGCCGAAATAATAAAGAGCCATGTTCCAATGAAAGCGAGAAAAGAAAAAAATCCGTGCAGGAAAACCTTTCAGGCGATAAGAATAGAAGTCAATAGAGAACTTGAGGTTCTTGAAAAGGGAATAGCGTCAGGCTTTGAGCTGCTTTCTCACGGCGGCAGAATGGCGGTTATAACTTTTCATTCATTGGAAGACAGAATAGTAAAAAACGCTTTTCGGGAGTACTGCACCGGATGCACATGTCCGCCGGATTTTCCCGTTTGCGTATGCGGAAAAAAGCCAAGGGCGGTATTGGTGAACAAAAAGCCGATAGAAGCGGATGAAAAGGAGCTTGAAGAAAATCCTCGCAGCCGAAGCGCCAAACTGAGAATTCTTGAAAAGCTCTGACATTAAAGCGCAGCTTAAACAAGAGAGATGAAAAAACTTTGCAGGGAAAGTCTAATAAACCCATGTCATTCAAGAGGCATGGAACATTCTGCAGCGGTTACAGACAAAAAACTACATTTCGGGTGCAATTTTTTTCACGTTAACAGCTTGAAGAAGATTGATGTTAAAAGAAAGGAATGATAAAATGTACGCTTACAATAAAAGCAACGTAGCATACGATCTGTCAAGATTCGATGTGGAAGAACGGGAAAAAAAAACCAAGAACGCCCCTCATATAAAAATGCACGCCACATCCGTTGCAAAAAGCGGAAACTGGTTTGTTACGATAGTACTGGTAACCTTCGCGGCGGTAGTGGCATTCTTTTTTATCAGCAGCAAGGCGGCTCTTTCCGAGGTAACCACTCAGATAAGCAGCAAGACCACAGAGCTTCAGGAGGCGAAAAGCGAAAACGTCCGACTTCAGGCGCAGCTTGACAATATGGTAACCCTAAGCAAGGTGGAGGAGATGGCGATATCGGAGCTGGGACTCAGAAAGACCACTAAAAATCAAGTCAGATATATTTACGTTCAGGATCGCACCATGGTGCAGGTGGCGGAAAAGGAAGAAAATGTATTTGCCTCCCTTAAAAACTGGCTCGACGGAGTTTCGGATTATCTGGGATTTTGATTTTTATGAGGACAAGTTCTAATACAGGGCTTGTTCTCATAAATTGTATCAAAATAATTTGTCCGCAAAAAGAAAGGAAAGCATATGGCAAACACTCCCACAAAAAAAATGCGCAACCGTGTTTTCGTAGGTGTTTTTACGCTGCTTCTTGTCTTTACCGCTTACATATGCGTAAGGCTTTTCAACGTATCCATAGTACAGTCGGAGTATTATCGCTCCAAAGCGAATGATCAGCAGCTAAGCAGCTTTACAATAAACGCAAACCGCGGAACCATCTATGACGCCGACGGAAAAATCTTAGCCCAGAGTTCTACCGTCTGGGATATTATCCTGAACGCAAACAGTATCTCCGAGTATGACAAGGATAACACCGAGAAGATATGCAGAGACGTGGCGGAAATCTGCGGAGTGGATTATCGGAAGCTTGTAGACGAGTGCGAAAACACCAACCACAGATATTATATAGTAAAAACCAAGGTGGATAAGGAAACCTGCGACGCCATCACTCAATACAGAATTGACAACAAGCTTGCCACTTATTCCGTATATGCGGAGGAAAACACAAAAAGAGACTATCCCAATGAGACTCTCGCATCTTCCGTAATCGGCTTTACCAATTTTGACGGAGACGGCGTTTACGGAATTGAAGCCTATTACGACGAATATTTGCGCGGCGTTAACGGAAAACTGGTAACCGCCCTTGACGCCAACGGAAAAGCAATGCCTTATCAGTATGAAACGAGATACGCCGCCAAGGACGGCAACGGGATTTACCTTACGATTGATTCTACCCTCCAATACAGCCTTGAAAAAAATTTGGAACTGGTACTGACTCAGCAGAATGTGCAGAACCGCGCATGCGGAATAATAATGAACGCAAAAACCGGCGCTATATTGGCAATGGCAAGCGGTCCCAGTTATAACCTGAATCAACCCGCCGTCTTGACCGATTATTTTCAGGCTAAGCTTGACAAGTACGAGGAGGAACTGAAAGAAGACGAAAAAAACTATACCGAAGAGGAAATAGAATCCCTTCTGAATCAGAAGGAAGCCGTATTGCGCGAGACGCAGTGGAACAATAAAGCAATCTCCGAGCTGTATATTCCCGGCTCCGTATTTAAGGTGGTAACCGCCGCCGCCGCCGTTGAGGAAGAGCTCTTAGGCTCCGATTCTTATATTACAAGCTGCTACGGCGTAGCCGAGGTAGCGGGCACAAAAATAAAATGTTGGAGCAGCGCGGGACATGGCGAAGTCGATCTTCAGCTTGCGCTGATAAAATCCTGTAACCCAGCTTTTATAGCTATAGGACAGCTTCTCGGACCCAAGAACTTTACCGATTATTTTGAAGCCTTCGGTCTTACCGAAAAAACCGGAGTCGACCTTCCGGGTGAAAATACCTCTATATATGTGGGATATGATAATATGGGACCCGTAGAGCTTGCAAGTTCCGCCTTCGGGCAAACAAACAAGCTCACTCCCTTGCAGATGATAACCGCATACGCCGCCGTGATAAACGGAGGATATCTGGTAACCCCCCATGTTGTGGATAAAATAGTTGACAACACGGGAAACGTGATAAAATCCAATGAAACCATCGTGAAAAGACAGGTTATAAGCGAAAAAACCAGCGCCACCATGCGTATGATGCTTGAAAACGTGGTGGAAAACAACGGAGGCACCAATGCCTACATGGAGGGCTACCGTATCGGCGGAAAGAGCGGCACCTCGGAAAAGCTGGACGAATACAGTAATGAAAATATGAGATATGTGGGCAGTATGTGCTGCTTTACCCCCGCCGATGATCCGGAGATCATAATGCTCGTTATGGTTGACGAGCCAATGAACGGACAAATTTACGGAAGCCGCGTTGCAGCCCCCGTAATTTCCGCAGTGTTCAGCGAATGTCTCGATCACATGGGAATTTACGCCCAGTACACCGCCGAAGAGCTGGAAAATCAGGATACCATGGTTCCCTATGTTTTGGGAACGGGCGGCCTGACCGCTATCAGTACCTTGAAAACCTACGGCCTGAATTACGAATTTGTAGGCGATGAAAACGGTATAGTGACAACAACCGTTCCCGGAGCGGGACAATTGATTCCCCGCGGCGGCAAGGTAGTGATTTATATGGACGAAAGTGAAAAGAAAACCGTTACCGTTCCCAATGTTATTGGAATGAGCGCTGAACAGGCAAATGCCGTCATAACCTCGGCGGGGCTTAATATAAGGGTGTCCGGCGGTGCGGCGGAAAATGAAAAAGCGCGCGCGGTAATCCAGTCGATAGAACCGAACACAGAGGCCTACAAAGGCGCCGTAGTGGAGGTAACGTTTTACTTGGATGACGAAACGGGCTGATACCTTACGGAATTCGGTAACTTGCGTTTTGATACATCGAACCGTATTAAGCGGCAGCTTATACCAATCTTTAATCAAGTTGCAGATTTGATTAAAAACTGTATACTAAGCGCTAATCTTTGGCTGTCCATATTATTTGTTTATATCTTGACCAAAATTAGCATAATAGGCAGGGGGATCGGCAGCGGCTATAAACTCTCCGAAAGGAATGGTTAAACAAATGACTCTTTATGAGATTTGTCCTTTGGCTAAGGAAAAGGGAATTTCCGATACCGAAATAAACTCGGTTACCGACAATACAAATAAGCTTCAGAAGGGCGATGTCTTTGTTTGTATCAAAGGCAAAAGCTTTGACGGACATTCCGCCGCTGCGGAAATGGAAAAAAAGGGAGCTGCCCTTATAATCGCCGAAAGGGATACCGGCTGTGAAAGACAGCTTTTGGTTCAGAACACAAGGGAGTATTACGCTTACTTAGCCGCCAATTATTACGGCAATCCGCAGAAAAAGCTTAAAATGATAGCTGTAACCGGAACCAACGGAAAAACCACCGTGACTCATCTCATACAGCATATTCTTAATACCGGCGGGAAGAAATGCGCCTGCATAGGTACCGCGGGCTGCGATCTTTGCGGAAAATTTTACGAATCCGACGGTGACGTACCCACCACGCCACTTCAGATGGAGCTTTTCGGTTATCTTGCCGAGGCGGTGGAAAACGGTGCGGAATACTGCGCCATAGAAGCCTCTTCGCAAGCTCTTGTTCAGGGAAGACTGTACGGAATACGGTACGAGATAGGTGTATTTACCAATCTTACTCAGGATCATCTTGACGTCCACGGTACGATGGACAATTATTATAAGGCGAAAAAGTCGCTTTTTAAAAGCTGCGCCAAGGCTTTAATCTGCGTGGACGACAAGTACGGAAAAAAGCTTATGAAGGAGCTTAATCTTTCAAAGGAAAACAAACGGGATTACAGCATAACCGACGCTGCCAACTATTACAGCGTAAACATTAAAACCGCTCCGGCTTATGTAAGCTACTGGTTCAGCAGCGACAGGGATGAAAAATCCTTTCCCGTGAAATTCGGAATGCCGGGTATGTTCAATGTTGCCAATTCCGCCGCCGCTTTGGGAGCTTGCCGAGAGCTCGGAATGGAAATAAAGGAATGTGTGGCTGCTCTTGAAAGCTTCAAGGGGGTAAACGGACGCTGCGAGGTACTGTACGACGGAGATTTCACCATAATCTGCGATTACGCTCATACCGCCGATGCATTGGAAAAGATACTTTCTTCAATAAAGGCTTTTGCGCAGGGCAGAGTAATCTGCGTATTCGGAGCGGCGGGAGAAAGAGACGCGGATAAGCGCCCCGACATGGGTCTGGCGGTTGGAAAAAATTCACATTTGGCTATTGTTACCAGCGATAATCCCCGTTTTGAGGATCCGATGAAAATAATAGGACAGATTGAAAAAGGCCTTGATAAAACAATGGTCGTTTACACCGTTATAGAAGACAGGCATGAGGCTATTAAATATGCATTAACACAGGCAAAACCGAAGGACGTGATTGTGCTCTGCGGAAAAGGTCACGAAACCCATCAGATATACGGCGCGGATTATTTGCACTTTGACGAGCACGAGATAGTAAGGGAGATTTTAATTGAACAGGGAAGAGTGATATAGAACATGTCTCATAGGATGAGCACAGGTTCTTATACTACTTCCTTTAAAAACTGTGGGATTAGTGTTTCGGGTGCAATCTTTAATAAGGTCTACAACTTGATTAAAGATTGGTATTAGAATTGATCAGAAAGGGCTGTGTGACGATGATACTTTGGATAATACTGATAACCGCGGTGGCTGCTGCTGCCGTAACCGCCTGTATGGGCTGCTGGGTAATACCGGTTATGCGCAGGCTTAAATACGGTCAGACTATTTTGGACATAGGCCCGAAGTGGCATAAGGAAAAGAAGCAGGGCACTCCAACCATGGGTGGACTGATGTTTTTTATCGGAGTGACTGCGGCTGTAATATTTGGCTATATATTACTTTGGAAAAACAATTATATAAGCTTTGATATTATAGGAACCGGCGCAGCTCTGAAAGGAATCTCCGCTTTGATAATGGGTCTCTGCTTCGGATTTGTGGGTTTTCTTGACGATTATATAAAAATAAAGAAAAAACGTAACGAAGGGCTTACCGTTATACAGAAAATAGTGCTTCAGGTGCTTATAATCGCCGCCTATTTTACTTCGCGCGTATTAAGCGGTGACACCTCCACCGTCATAAACGTTCCATTTTTGTTCCAAATAGACCTTTCCTTTTTTTACTACATCTTAATGGGTCTTGTTATGCTCTATCTGGTCAACGCCGTAAATTTAAGCGACGGCATCGACGGACTTTGCGGCAGCATCTCGTTTATCTATTTTCTTGCCTTTGTACTGATTACCGCCAATATAAAGCTTTACGGTATGACAATTGTTTCCGTGGCGGCGGCGGGAGGCTGTCTCGGTTTCCTTTTCTGGAATTTTCCGCCCGCAAAGGTTTTTATGGGCGATACCGGTTCATTGTTTTTGGGGGGAATGGTAGTAGGAATAGGAGTAGGCTCAGGCTGCGAGGCAGCAATGATCATAGCGGCGGCGGTTTATATTTGGGAAGCGCTTACCGTACTGATTCAGACTACTTACTTTAAAATAACCCACGGCAAAAGACTGTTTAAAATGACCCCCATTCACCACAGTTTTGAGTTGAGAGGCTGGAAAGAAATTAAGATAGACGCGGTATTCTCTTTGCTTGCTATATTGGCGGGAACCGCCGCGGTGGCGCTGTCCCTGTTCAGTCAAAAGTGATACTAATCCCTTTTTAAACTGTTGGATTAGTGTTTTGGGTGCAACCCTTTTTAAACTGTGAATTTTATCCATAGTTTGAAAAGGGATTGGTATGATATTCAAGCGAAACCGAAAGGAGCTTCCAAGTGATCGAAAGAACCGTATCCGCCGGAAAAGCTGCGGCAAAAAACACTTCATCGGGCAATATAAGGCTTTCGGATAAACGAAAAAAAATTTCCGCAAGCATAACGCCGTCAAATCAAGATAAAAGAAACGCCTACCGTGATTCCAGAAAGGTTTCGTCGACAGGAGGGGCGGTCGCTTCGGCGGCGGCAGCCGATTCGGCAAACAAAAGAGCCAAATTAAACCGCACGGAAAAACCGAGAAAAAAAACCGTCTGGGTAAGAAGCGGATTTGATTACCCTCTCTTTACAATAGTACTTGTACTTTTGGCATTCGGTCTTATAATGATGTTTTCCGCCAGCTACGCGGTTGCTTACAGCACTAAGGGAGACAGCCTGTACTATCTGAAAAAGCAAGCTTTGTTCGCTGTGGTGGGATTGGCCGCAATGATAGCTGCGGCTAACTTCGACTATCACATTTTCTCAAAAAAGCTTGTTTTGTACGGTCTCGGCGGCTTATCGTTAGTGCTTATGGGCGCCGTAAAGGTAGCGGGTTCCGTTGGAAACGGCGCGGAAAGATGGCTTGAGATCGGCGGCATAACCTTTCAGCCTTCGGAAATACTTAAATTCGCCGTAATAGTGGTTTTTGCCTATATGATAGACAAAAGATACGGTTATCTAAAGGATTTTAAAAAAGGCTATATTCCTTTTATGATAGTTCTTGGTGTTTCCTGTTTTTCGCTTATGATACAGCCCCATCTTTCGGCAACTATCATAGTGTTCGCCATTGGCTTTTCTATGATGTTCGTGGGGGGACTTAACCCGAAGCACCTTCTTATAAGTATTCTGATTATGGTTCCTTTGGTTGTTTTGGGAGTAATGCTGCTGAAACAGTTGGGCTACGATTACTTTGACGCTCGTATAATCAGCTTTATGGATCCTGAAGCCGATATTCGAAATGACACTTTCCAAACCTACCAATCCTTGGTAACCATAGGCAGCGGCGGTCTATTCGGTCTGGGATTCGGAAACTCAAGACAAAAATACGCCTACCTTCCGGAAGCCAGAAACGACTTCATTTTCCCCATAATCTGCGAGGAATTGGGCTTTGTGGGAGCCGCACTGGTAATACTGCTGTTTGTTCTTCTTATATGGAGAGGCTTTTATATCTGTATTAAGGCGAGAGATAAATTCGGAATGATGCTCGCTTTCGGTATTACTTTCCAGATGGGGCTGCAAGCGCTTTTAAATATTGCCGTTGTTACCAATTCCGTACCGAATACGGGTATTTCGCTGCCTTTCTTCAGTTACGGCGGCTCTGCTCTGCTTATGCAGCTTGGCGAGATGGGAATATTGCTTAACGTTTCGAGAAAGGCAGCGCTTAAGTAGACAAAGGCATATACAAATAATATGATGATGAAAAATTAATATAAGGCAGTACCGCATGCTTATTACCGTCCTGTCGCTATGTTGGCAGGAAAGCTTTATACCAAATCCTTTTTAAACTATGGGTAAAATCCATAGTTTAAAAAGGATTACACCCAAAACACTAATTCAACAGTTTTAAAAGGGATTAATATTAATCGTAATTTGTGCAGTGATGCTAAAAGCGATGTCATAATAAATAAAAAAGGAGCCCACTAAATGCGTGTTCTGATAGCGGCAGGCGGAACGGCCGGCCACATAAATCCAGCTCTTGCGATAGCCGACAAAACGGTCAACATTTTCCCTGACAGCAAAATCCTGTTTGTAGGTACCCCTAACGGAATGGAAGCCAAGCTTGTGCAAAAAGCCGGTTATAATTTTCACGGTATAAAAATGGCGGGTATTCAAAGGCACCTGTCCATTACCAACATAAAGAGAAACGCTCAAGCCCTTTATTACTATGCGGCCGCTTTTCCTCAGGTGAAAAAGCTGATAGAGGAGTTTAAGCCCGATATATGCGTGGGAACCGGCGGATATGTCTGCGGCGCGGTTCTTAGGGAAGCGGCGCGCATGGGAATAAAAACCGTTACCCATGAGAGCAATTCATTTCCCGGAATTACCACAAAGCTGCTTTCCAAGACGGCGGACAAGGTCTTTGTATTTTCCGAGGATACGCTGAAGCACTTGAAGCATCATGAAAAATGTGTTATAACGGGGAATCCCTTAAGAAACAATATTCCACTTGAGGAAAAAAATTCGGCGAGGAAAAGGCTTGGGCTTCCCGAAGGATTTACCGTTCTTTCTCTCGGCGGAAGTCTCGGCGCCAATAGGATTAATTCCGCCGTAGCCGAGCTGATGGCTTGGGAACAGTCTGCGGGGGGAATAAATCATATCCATTCCTATGGAGGAAACGGCAAGGATACCTTTGGAGGACTGCTTGATGAAAATAAAGTTGATAAAAATTCCGATAGGCTTATTCTTAAGGAATATATCGACAATATGTACACCTGTATGTGCGCCGCCGATCTGATAGTGTCCAGAGCAGGTTCGATGACTCTTACGGAAATAACGGCTATCGGAAGACCGTCAATATTGGTGCCTTACCCCAACGCTACGGAAAATCACCAGTATTACAACGCAAAGACTCTGGAGGACGCACAGGCGGCAATACTCCGCGAAGATAAAGATTTGGATGGAAAATGGCTTATACAAACGGTTAGCGGTTTGTATAAGGATGCGGTAAAACTGGAGGAAATGGGAATAAGAGCGAGACAATTGGCCAAAACCAACGCGGCCGATATCATACTCAGCGAAATGCTTGAACTTGTGAAAGCATAAAGGCTTTTAACCAAAAATCGCCCTTTGGCATACACTGAAAGGTAAAATGCTTTAGAAAGGGTGATTACTATGGCGGAGCAACAGCGTATCGTTATAAACGGCGGCAGGCGGCTGGAAGGCGAAATCTCCGTTCAGGGCGCAAAAAACAGCGCTTTGCCGTTATTGGCTGCCTGTGTGCTGTGTGACGGTGAATCGGTGCTGCATAACTGTCCGCGGCTTTCGGACTGCGACGCTGCCTGTCGTATATTGGAATGTCTTGGCTGTAAGTGCAGAAGGGAACAAACCACCGTTACCGTCAATGCATCGGTGATAAACGGGACGGAGGTGCCCGCATCCCTTATGCGGGAAATGAGGTCGTCAATTGTTTTTTTGGGTTCTGTGCTGGCAAGGTGCAAAAGTTGTAGGATGTCATTTCCGGGAGGCTGCGAACTGGGTCCGCGCCCCATTGACTTTCACCTTGCGGCGCTTCGGGAAATGGGGGCGGATATTGAGGAAAGACACGGATATCTTGAGTGCACCGCGCCGAAGGGTCTGCACGGAGCACGGATAGCGCTTTCATTTTCTTCAGTGGGCGCTACGGAAAATATAATGCTTGCAGCGGCTCTCGCACGCGGTGTTACCGAGATACACAATGCGGCGAGAGAACCGGAAATAGTCGATTTGGCAAATTTTATCAACAAATGCGGCGGAAAGGTCAGCGGAGCGGGAGGAAGCACGGTAGCCATAGAGGGAGTGGAAAGACTTTCTCCGTGCGAGCACAGGATAATGCCCGACCGAATAGCGGCAGCAACTTACCTTTGCTGCTGCGGCGCGGCGGGAGGCGAACTGATACTTACCGATGTGAACAGCGGCGACCTGAGACCGGTAACGGCAGTGTTGGAGCAAATGGGTTGCAGTATTTACTCCTACGGCAAAAAGCGGGAGGAGAATAATATTTTTATCAATCTTCACAGACCTTTGATATCCCCCGGAACAATCAGAACCAATGTTCATCCCGGTTTTCCCACGGACGCGCAGCCACCGCTGATGGCGCTGACCACAATGGCTTCAGGTACCACGGTATTTGTGGAAAACATTTTCGAGAATCGCTTCAAGCACGCTTCCGAGCTTACCCGACTTGGCGCGAAAATAAGCGTTGAGGGAAAGGTCGCCGTGGTAAGCGGGGTAAAAGGTCTTTCCGGAGCGGAGCTTGTGGCTACCGATCTTCGGGGGGGAGCGTCACTGATAACCGCCGGTCTGGCGGCAGAGGGAACGAGTAAAATTTCCGGTATCTGCCATGTGGACAGAGGATACGAAAGCATAGAAAAAGTACTTAGGAGCGTGGGGGCGGATATAAGGAGAATCTGATTTTCGTAGGAATATATTGATTTTGCCGTAAATCGGATATTGGCGCTCGGAGTGTAAATCACGGTGAGAAAGTTGAAAGGAGGAGGTCGGCTTTTGGGTCGAGCTTAAGTAGGAATGCCCGAATTTGAAAGGAAAAAAAGAAAAAGTCTGAGCGATCAGCAGCTTTTCGACGAGTATTACGGCGTAGATAAGAAAAAGCCGGTCAAAAGCTCCTCCAAAGGCAACGAAAGAGGGACAACGCAGGGAAAAGGGAGGGGAAAGTCAAAACCCGCAAAAAGAGAAAATCCTCCCATAAGTCCCGAAAGACAGCGCATAAAGGATCGGTATCCGGAAGAAAACGCGGTAAGTACTTATCCCGATAAAAAGAAGAAAGCTTCTGCGGTAAAAAAAGGCAGCGTTTCCGCGAAAAGAAAAAAAAGTGCCGTCAAAGGAAAAAATGCAAGCTCCTACGGGAAAAACAAGAGAAAAAAACAGCGACACGGAAGCTATGTTTTATACTATTTTCTATGCGGAATAGTGGCGGTAGCGGTAGTTACCGTTTTGTCGGTGACGGTGCTTTTTAATATAAAGCATTTTGAGATTATAGGGGAAACACGTTATACCAACGAAGAAATTATTGCCGCTGCCGGTATCCCGGAGGGGGAAAATTTGCTCAGAATAGATATAGGTGAAGCAGAAAAAAGAATTATATCCGAATTGGTGTATATCGATCGGGCGAAAATAGGAAGAGGTTTTCCCGATAAACTGGTAATAACCGCAGAGCCCGCCGTGCCATTGGCAAGCTTTTATATTTCCGGAAAATACTACCTTATATCCGAGGCCGGAAAAGTATTGGATATATCAGACAGACGCTTTGAACAGCCCGTTGTTAAAGGATATGTTTTGGATCCAGAAAAGGAAGGAAAACCCGAAACAAAGACAAAGGAGGGGAGTCCCCTTGAGGAGGACGGGGAAAAACGGATTTCCGCGGCGGTAAGTATTATCGGATATATGCGTGACTGCGGACTTGACAAGGATTTTTCAATCGATCTTACCGATATATTAAGTATAAAAGTAACCTATGATAACAGAATAGAGATGGAATTGGGCACTACGGCAGCAATGGATGAAAAAATTTTTAATGCCAGTCTTCTTATACTTGATCATAACGAGATTGCGGAAAATGAAAAGTGCGTCCTTATTCTGACTAATCCTTATCATGTGCCCAAACAGCCTATACGTGACCGGGAGGATCAGACGGAGGGGTATGTGGTAACCACGGAAAACTCCACCGAAGAAAGCACAGTCTAAGAAGGCAAGGAAGATACAGTGGCAAATTAAAAATTTGGTAAAAATTACATATTTTTCCGTAAAAACGAAACAAAAAATGGGTTTATTCATGAAAAGCGCACTGCAATAAGGCTTTTTTATTGTGAAAACCCCTAAAACTTGGTATTTTTTTCCTTTTTTGCAACAATATGTTGTAAAAAAACTCTTAAATTTAGCAAAATATTTTCAAAAAGGTATTGAAATCGAAGCAAAAATCTGATAAAATTATAAGAGCGTGAAAATTTCTGACCAAATCAGTGGAGGTACAAAATGGGCGTTTTTATTGATGAAGAAGGATTTGAGTATGAACAGGACAATCTTGACGAAAGTGCCGTATATGACGTAAAAATAAAAGTTATTGGAGTAGGTGGAGGCGGCGGCAACGCTCTTGAGTACATGGCTAAGCTGTACAAGAAGGAAGCCGACGAGACCGAAGCTGCAGGCGGAGACGTAATGTCCGATCTGCGTGATAAAATCGAGTTTATCGCCGTTAATACGGATGTTGCAGCTCTTAAAAATAAGGATAAGACCCTTATGAGACGTATTCAGATCGGTAAAAAGTGCTGTAAGGGAAGAGGCGCTGGCGGACGTCCTGAGGTTGCCGCCGAGGCAGCAAAGGAAAGCCGCGAGGAGATCGAAAAGGCAATAGAGGGCGCTTCCATTGTGTTTATAGGCGCCGGAATGGGCGGTGGCACAGGTACCGGAGCGGCTCCCGTTGTGGCCGAAATTGCCCAGGAGATGAATATAATTACCGTGGGCGTTGTGACAAAGCCCTTTGAATACGAACGGGAATATAAAATGAATCAGGCGATAAAGGGCATTGACGAAATGCGCAAGCATGTCGACTCTCTTCTTATAATTCCCAACGAAAGACTTCTTCGCACAAACGAAAAGATGCTCAGCTTTAAACAGGCTTTTGCTATGGTGGACGACGTTCTTTACCGTTCGGTAAAAATAATTTCCGATGTGGTATACGAAAGCACCACGGGTAGAATAGGCACCGATTTTGCCGACCTTTGCTCTATTCTCTCCAACTCCGGCGACGCGCACATTGCTTTGGGTACCGGTACAGGTGAGAATAAGATTCAGGACGCGGTGTCACAGGTTGTAAACAGCCCGCTGCTTGAAACTTCCATCAATCATGCTACCAAGCTGTTGGTTAACGTTACTCTTTCCGCGGACAGCGGCATAAGCGATCTGCGTGATATTATAAGCCTTATTTCCGATGCCGCCGATCCCTCGGTAGAGATGATTCAGGGCGTAAGTCAGGACGAAAGCCTTACCGATACCATCAGCATTGCGGTTATTGCCACGGGATTCAAGGAGGGCGGCGCTACCATTAAATCTTTAAGCTCTTCAAGGAATGCCGAGGCTCCCGCCGCCGTAAAAAAAGAAGAGGTTTCCCTTCCGTCATTCGGAAATTCCATATTTGACAGAGATGATGATATAGTTACATCAAAGAATACCAATGACGATTTGTCCAAAATTATTCAGAATACGTTGGGTGATTTACAGGCTAAGGACAGATTTGAATCTTTGAATTCCATATTTAATCAAAGGGATAAGTCAAGATTTTCTTCCGATGATTGATGTTATAACATTATAATTTCAGACCCACTGAGAAAATCGGTGGGTCTTGTGTTGTAAAAATCGGTTAATACTAATTCCCGATCAAAGTATAGACAAATTTTGTTGTCGATCGGGAATTAGTATGATACTGTTATGAAGTCCCCCTCAGTCAATTGGCAAATTGGCCGAAAAAGCTAATTAAAATTTGTGAGGGAAAAACAGAAACAACTGAAAGCATATGCCGAGAGCCTAAAAACAGATTCCGGGAGTCTTAATTTCGGACTATGAAAATGACCGAAAACGACAGGAATCCCCAACAACCGCCTTTGTCATTATATCCATAAAAAAGTCAAAATCAAGACTAAAATGAACGCAAATGCGGTCTTGATTTTGACTTTTTACGGATTTTTGGGGATTAAGCGGTTGTTGGGGTAATTGTGGTCGAATTAAGTATCATTTTCTAAACACATTTTAAAAATCACAACCCAGGTATACCGTTGCTACTTTTTTCATTTTTCTTGTCTCCGTTTAATCCTCAAACTTCTCTTAAAAGCTCGCCTGTAATACAGCTCGGATATCGTCTGCATCCATC
>CAJUFF010000023.1 GCA_910585505.1 uncultured Ruminiclostridium sp.
GCGTATGCGCGGCAAAGCGCGCAGCGCGGTCTTTGCGCGGTGTTGCCTTAATACCAATCTTTAATCAAGTTGTAAAATTGATTAAAGATTGAACCCGAATCACTAATCCGACATTTTTAAAAGGGATTAGCATAAGGTGTACTTTTGCGTACCGCTGCCCGTCATGTACGCTTTTTCAAAAACGCTTTCAGATAACTTTAATTTTCAGAGGGTTGATAAAAAAATGAGCTTTGTACAGTTAAAAGACGTATGTAAACGCTATAAAGTGGGGGAAGTAACCATATCCGCCGCCGACAAAATAGAATTTTCCATAGAAAAGGGCGAGCTGGCAATTATTTTAGGGCCGTCGGGATCGGGCAAAACCACCGTTCTCAACCTTCTCGGCGGAATGGATACCGCCGATGAAGGAGAAATTTCCGTTGACGGAAACGATATTGCCAAATACAACCGAAAAAAACTGATAGGCTACCGAAGGAATGAGATAGGCTTCGTGTTCCAGTTTTATAATCTGATACCCAACCTTACAGCAAAAGAAAACGTGGAATTGGCGGCGCAGACCTGTACCGACGTTATTCCCGCCGAGGAGATACTTGGCAGCGTCGGGCTTGGCGAAAGACTGGATAATTTTCCTTCTCAGCTTTCCGGCGGAGAGCAGCAGAGGGTGGCCATTGCCCGCGCATTGGCCAAAAAACCGAAGCTTCTGCTTTGCGACGAGCCTACCGGCGCACTGGATTACAACACCGGAAAGCTTATACTTAAGCTGCTTCAGGACACCTGCCGCAAAAGCGGCATGACGGTTATTTTAGTCACGCATAACTCCGCCATCGCTCCCATGGCGGACAGGATAATTTATCTGAAAAACAGCAGGGTTAGCCGCGTTGAGCTTAACACTTCCCCTACTCCGGTTGAAGAAATAGAGTGGTAAAACAAAGAGACAGAATGGTAAGAAACCGAGGTTGTTTTTAATGAAAAGTGCTCTGCAAAAGAATACCGTCATTGAAATATTCAAGACAAAAAGCCGCTTTTTATCCATTTTTTCGATAGTGGCAATTGGAATATCCTTTTTTGCGGGAGTAAACAATACCGCTCCGGATATGAAGAACTCCGCAGACAGCTATTATAAAAGATCCAATCTGTCACATTACCGTCTGATATCCACCTTAGGCTTTACCGAGGAGGATATAGCGGCTCTGAACGGTATTGACGGCGTTACGGTATATCCCGGCTATTTTGCCGACGTGATGGTGAAAAACGGAGAAAACGACGAGATAGTCAGGGTTATGTCGCTTTCGGAATACGGAAAAAATAATGAGGTCAATCGGCTTGAGCTGGCGGAAGGACGTTTTCCGGAAAAACCCGGCGAGTGTCTCGCCGACAGCGGGGGATTGGCCGCCGTACGGCACCCCGGGGATAAAATGACCCTTTTATCAAGCGATGAAAACGACATAAAAGACACTGTCTCGGTTACCGAATATACGGTGGTGGGCACATTTGTTTCTCCCTCCTATATAGATATGTCGTCAAGAGGAAACACCACCGTGGGAAACGGAAATATCAGCAGCCTGATGTATATACCGGAGGAAAACTTCACCGTGGAAGTATATACCGAGCTGTATCTTACCGCTGACAGCCTTGCAACGCTTAAAGCCTATTCGTCCGAATACGACAGGGAAAACGAAAGACTTACGCAAATACTGGAGGATATCGGCGAAAACAGGGAAATCGAAAGATACGACGAAATATTGAACGAGGCCAACGAGGAAATAGGAAAAGCGGAAAACGAGCTGGACGAGGCGAGAGAAAAAGCGGAAAAGGATCTTGATAAAGCCAAAAAGGAATTGGATGACGCCCTAAAAGAGATAGAGAAAGGTGAAAAGGAACTGGCCGAAGCGAAAAACAAGCTTGACGAGGTCAAGCAGACTCTCAACAGCGCCCGCAAAGAGCTTGACGAAAACACCGCCCTTTATTACAAAGGCGCGGAGGAATTCAGCGACAGAATAAACAAAGCCAGGGTGCAGCTTTCGGAACAGCGCAGACAGCTTGACGAAAACTACAAAAAGTATCTGCAGGAACTGGAGGAATATAACCTAAACGTAAGACAATTCAGGGAATCCGACTCAAAATATAAGGAAGGCCTTGAAAAATACAACGAGGGATATAGGTATTACAGTCTACTGGACAGCTATTATAACGATTATATTGATGTTTTTGATCTGGCGGCGGCGCTTGGTACGGAGCTTCCCGGAATAGAATATCGCGACTATATCGACCAAAGCGACAATAACGGAATAACTGTAATAGTCCCCGATTATGTATTACAGGCTGTTTACGAGTTTACCTACTCGCTTCCGTCAACCATAGAAGTAAGTGTGGCATTGTCGCAGCTTGAAAGCACTAAAGCGCAGTTAGACGCTTCGGCGGAAGAGCTGAGCAAAGTCAACGCAGAACTTACAGCTGCGGGAAAACAGATAAACTCTGTAGGTGAAACCTTTAAGACGGGCTACACGCAGCTTGAAGAGGCCGAACGCGCACTCGAAAACGAAAAAAATAACGGGCAGCGTGCGCTTGACGATAACAAGCTTCAGCTTGACAGTGCTGAAAAGGAATATCAGAAAGGCGTTAACGATTATCGGCAGGGCGAAGTGGATTACGCAAAGGGCGTGGCCGAGCTTCAGGAAGGTCGGGACAAATACAGCGACGGTCTAAAAGAATACGAAAAAGGAAAAACTGAGGCTAAGAACAAAATAGCCGACGGTCAGCAGAAAATCAGAGACGCCAAAAGGGAGCTTCTGAATCTTGAAAATCCCACATGGTATGTATTTGACCGTGACGACAGTCCCGGCTACGCGGAATACGGACAGAACGCGGAGCGCATAAACAATATAGCGTCGGTATTTCCGATTTTCTTTATCCTTGTGGCAGCGCTGGTGTGTCTCACCACAATGACAAGAATGGTGGAGGAGCAGCGGTCACAGATAGGCACCTTAAAAGCCTTGGGCTACACCAACGGACAAATAATTTACAAATATATGTTCTACGCCTTAACCGCCACAATATTCGGAGGTCTTTTCGGGGCAGTGGCGGGACAGAAGCTGTTTCCCTTTGTTATAATAAAGGCATACGGAATGCTCTACACCATATCGGATCTGATAATCCCAACGGACTGGATTTTAACCGTTCTCTGCATTTTGGCGTCCGCCGCAGCTGTATCGCTTACGGTGTACTTTTCCTGTAAATCGGAACTGTCGGAACAGCCCGCTCAGCTCATGCGTCCCAAAGCGCCGAGAGCGGGAAAAAAGATACTTCTGGACAAACTGCCCCTCTGGAAAAAGGTTGGCTTTAACGGAAAGGTAACCGCCAGAAACCTGTTCAGATATAAAAGAAGAATGCTGATGACCATTGTGGGAATAGCGGGCTGCACCGCCCTTACCTTGGTAGGCTTAGCCTTGGAAGATTCCATAAGCGATATTATTGACAAACAGTATAACGAGCTGACGCTGTACGACGGATTTTTTGCCTACGACAGCGTGGACGAAGGAGATACCGAGCAGATACTGAACGTTACCGAAAAAAACAACTGCGACACCGTAAGATACCTTCAAAAAAAGCTCTTCGTTTCGTCAGGCGGCAAAACCGCGGACGCGTACCTGACGGTACCCGAAAACAAAGAAGAATTTCTTAAGCTTTTCATATTCAGAGACAGGAAAACGAAGGATGAATTCGAGTTTTACGACGACCGTGTGATGATAGACGAAAAGCTTTCCGATCTTCTGAACACGGAAGCGGGCAAAGAGATAGAAATATATCGGGAGGGAGAAGAAAAGCATAGGTTGGAAGTTTCGGCCTGTGTGGAAAATTACCCCAATCACTATGTCTATATGTCGAAAGAGCTTTATAAGGAGCTTTTCGGAGAAGAACCGGAGTACAATATAATGGCTTTTAAGGAGCGGGAAGGCAATGTTTTGACGAATAAAACGGAGCAGGAACGCTTTTCCGCCGAGCTTCTGGCTACCAACGCGGTGCTTTCGGTTAATTTCAAGGACGGCCTTGTAAAAACTATGTCCACTATGTTAAATGCTCTTAATTCGGTTGTGGGCGTGCTTATTATCAGCGCAGGAGCATTGGCGTTTGTGGTGCTTTACAATCTTATCAATATAAACATAACGGAACGTATAAGAGAAATAGCCACACTTAAGGTAATGGGCTTTTACGACCTTGAGGTAGACAACTATATTTTCAGGGAAACGCTTATACTGACTCTTATGGGAATCGCTGCGGGGCTGTTTGGAGGCACTTTCCTATCACAATTCATTATACAAACAGCGGAAATCGATCTGGTTATGTTCGGAAGAGAGATCAGCGGTATGAGCTATTTATTCTCGGCTCTCATTACATTGGTTTTCAGTGTGATCGTAATATTCTATATGCATAGGCATCTTAAGAAAGTGGATATGATTGAAGCGCTTAAGTCGGTTGAATAAAAAATAAAAATAAATCCGGGGTTTTAAAATATTTGCCCAGGATTTATTTTTATTTGGAATTAAACTAAAAATTAAAAAAATAATAAGCAAAAAATTAACCAAAAATTTCCAAACAAGGGCAACAAAAATATTGACATTTTCACAAATTTAAAGTATAATATAAAAGGAGTGTTATATAAAACTTCACTCAAGTCTAAGGCTTCATTGAAGTTTGTACCCAAAACACTAATTTTTGACTCTCCATAATATTTGTTTGTGCTTTGACCAAGATTAGTATTATACGCTCCGATCGCCTTGCCCGAAAAAACATTTGGAACGGCGAATGAAAGGAATGGTCGTAAAGATGAAAAAAGCGTTGATATTAAAGTTGGCGCCGATATATATTTTAACGGCGGCGCTTTTTTCTGCGATCTGCGTCGGTGTTGCCTCAGTTCTTATTTTAGGGGGAGTTAAAGCAGATGTGCTTATCTGGTTTGTCCCTCTTATGATGGTTTTTTGCGTTGCTTGGGCGGTTTTTTGCACCGTTATCATAAGAAAAATTAGGAGGCAGTTTTCAGATTCCTTTGATCAGGTTTTATCCGCCTTTGTAAAGGAAGACACGGACGCGCTTATGTCAATTAACGGCGGCGATCCGCTGCCCGAACAGCTCGCCCGCTGGGTAGCGGAGCAAAGCGGGCTTTTCGACGAAGCCCGCCGCAATAACATCGCCATCGCCTCTGAAGTGGAGGTGAGCAGCGAGATATTCTGGCGCATCTCCGATAAAGGCTGCTCCCTCAGATACGGAGAGTATTGGAAGAGAAACTACGGTTATATCACGCTGAAAAGCAACAGCGACATAAGAAGCCATATACAGCCTTCGGATCTTTCCGAATTTGAAAGGGCTTTAAAAAACACTCAGGAAAAAGTTATAAATAATTTCAATATAGTTGTGGGACTGATAATATCACCCCACAAAACCGTTACGGTAAGAATAAGGGGCAACGCCGCAGACGGTCTCAGCTCCGATGAGCAAAGAGTCGTTGTTGGAACTGTCCACGATATTGACGCCGAATCCGAGCTTGAACATAAACTGGAAAGCGAACAAATAAAGAACAGCTTTCTTATTCAGAGCGCCAAGGACGTCATCTACGAGGTAAACGTACCCGAAAATAAGCTGGTGAGCCTTAACCCCGAAGTAGCAGACGGATTATTCGGTTTTGGAAGCATGAGCGACTTTGACGGAGAACGCAGGCCTTATTGGGAAAATATTCATCCCGATTACCGTGAGGGTTTTGTAGACAGATTCTTTGATTACAGCCATATGATGATAATGCCCGAGCATACAATGACTTATGAGTACAGAATCAGAAACAAAGCGGGCGATTACATATGGGTTGAGCACACAGCTCAAGTCATTTCGCACAACGGCAACAAAGTGGAAAAGGTTATCGGCCGCATATGCAATATCAACGAGTTAAAAGGCATAGCCCTTGATCTTCATTTTAAAGCGGTATGTGACGGCCTTACAGGCGCACTTTTAAAATCCGCTCTCGGCGAGCAGTATAACGATAATTTAAAAAATAACCGCAAACAAGCCATAGTGCTTCTTAACATAAACCGCTTTAGATTTATAAATAATCAATACGGCTATGAATTCGGCGATATGGTGCTGAGGAAAGTTACGGAACTGCTTTGGACAAATCAGAAGGGCAAATGCATCATAGGCAGAGCCGACAACGATACATTTATTATAGCTATGCTGTCCGTAACGGAAAAAGATCACCCCGACAGCCAAATAGTAAAATTACTGCCCGTTTTTTCGGAACCGATAAAAATAAACAGCACATATATAAACATCACTTTCAGCGCGGCAAGCTCGATCCCCTCTTCGGAAACGCATTTTAACGAAGCTTTTGATCAGGCGGAAAAAGCGCTTAAAGTATGCAAATCGGTAAATCAGGTATATAGTAACTCACATTTGGCGTACGGCGCGGAGACGGAAGAAAAGCTTAAGGCGCTTGCAGAACCGCAGGCAAAGAAAAAAATCGAAGAAAAGCGGGACGCGGCACTTAAAAGCTGATATGAAGAAACAATGTTGAACACTTACCTAAGCTTTTAAAAAAGGAGAAAATAATTATGGCAGACGATTTCAGCAACATTTCAATAAACGGCAAGGTAAGCGTTTTTGTGGACGAATACTTTATGTGGGCGAAAGCGCTTGTTACCAAAGCTCAGAACGGCGGAGTGGCTATCACCAAGGAGGACGTTATAGCGGAGCTTAAAAAGTGCGGCGTAACGGCATGTATTGATGAAAAAAAGATAGATGAATATCTGGCAGACCTTCCCGAAAACAAAAGCGCAATTGTAGCGGAAGCCATTCCGGCCAACGATGGCGAAGACGGTAAGGTATTCTACAACTATGACCCGCGAAATGAGTTTAAACCCTCTATCGACGAGGAAACGGGAATAGTGAACTTTAAGGAACTGGGAAGAGTGCGCAATATTAAAAAAGGCACGCTGCTCGCCACGATAAAATATAATACGGAGGGTTCCCCCGGAATCGACATAAGAGGCGCGGAAATAAAACCCATTCCCGGAAAGCCGCCCGTATTCTCAATAGGACCGGGGACGATACTGAGCAATGATCAGACCAAGATATTTGCCGCTGACGACGGTAATCTGCGTTGGGATAAGGATAGATTTATCGTTGATACGGTGGTGACAATTGCGGGACATGTAGACTCTTCCGTGGGAAATATTGATTTTGTTGGGGACGTTATGGTAAAAGGCGGTATTTTCGAAGGATATACCGTAAAAGGAAAAAGAGTGACGGTAAATGAAAATGTCACCAACGCGGTTATACAAGCGAGCCATGCCATAGACATTAAAAGCGGCGCGGTACATTCCCAGCTAATCTGCGACGGAGATATCGCAATGTCCTTTGCCGAAAACTGCGATATACACTGTAAAGGTCAGTTGCAGTCCAAGTCTTTGGTCAACTGTAACGTACTGAGCGAGGGCGGAATTACCGTCCAGGGGGGCAAGGGTATAATAGTCGGCGGTGAGTGTATTTCCTACGAAAATATTACGGCCTCTCAAGTAGGCTCCGACAGCTATACCAAAACGATTATAAATTTAGGCAATACAACAGTGCTGCTGAAAAGCCACCATGAATTAACGGATAATTACAAAATCCTGACCGAAAATTACAAAAAACTTAAAAATTTGTATGAAAAGTTGAATCAGTTAAGACAGGCTCAAGCCCTTACCCCTCAGCAGGAGGCGGCTCGCAAACAGGCATTCCTGTTCATTATGAACGAACGCAACACGCTGGCGGAAATGAGCGCCAAAATAGTGCAAAATGAGCAGATTTTGGCAAAAAGCAGGTTATTGCAGCTTATCGTTCAGAAAAAGTGTTTTCCTGGAGTTTCCATTAAGCTTTATACCTCAACCTACGACAACAATATAGAAAATTCTCCCGTTGTCTTTTATCTGGATTCCGACAATGAAATAAAATTCAGGGCGGGACGGTGATTGAGAAAAAGAAAGAGCCTAAAAAATTTTTCCGAAAAACATATTTTTTTACAGCTTTAAAAAGTCGACAAATTTGTATAAGAACTTTAATTTTTCAAAAAATATTTTTGACCCGAACACATTAATTGTGCGTTTAAGAGGCGACCATATACAACATTTTGACATTATTGCGCATATTTGGTAAAAGTGTTAGGTTTCAACAAATGTAAACGATTAAGATTATACAAAGTGCCCATTGTAATTTAGGTTATAATCTAATATAATTAAAGTACAAAATTTTTAACCGGAGGAAAACCAAAATGAATATCAAAAAAATCATTGCAGGCTGCGCGGCGTCGGCTTTAGCGGTTTCCGCTATGGCAGTTTCCGCTTTCGCAGTTGCGGACGGCGAAGCATACGTACAGTTTGCAGGCGGCGATTGGCTGGCTTCTTTCTATAACGATGGAAAAGAATATGCTTCTTACAACGACACCGTTAAAATCACCGGCAACGGCTCCTACAGCGTAACACTTCACGCCGTAGCTTCCTTTACCGATGAGGAAACCGGTGAACCCACAACCTCGGAAGGCAGCACCGACTTGGCATTTGCAGCCCTTTCCGTTCCCAATGGCGAAGTTCTCTTCCCCGGCATGATCATTACCATCGATTCTATTGAAGTTGACGGCACTGCGGTTGCTTTGAACGGCGTTCCTTACACTTCTTCCGATGACAAAATCGAAACAAGAGTAAACCTTTACAACGAGTGGGTATCCGACCTTCCCGATGACGCCCGCACCGCTGACGGCGATCTTTCCAACGCCACTCCAACCGCTCTCGGTAAATCCATCGGTGCTTGGAAAACAATGACCGTTAACTTCACTGTTTCCGGTATCGAAGCTTCTTCTGAGCCTACTACCGATGCTACTACCGATGCCGCTACCGAAGCTCCTGCCGGCGATGCTAACAACGCTCCTTCCACTTCTGATAAGAACAACGCCGATACCGGTGTTGAAGGCGTAGCCGCTGTTGCAGGCGTAGCTATTATCGCTGCCGGCGCTATCATTATCGCTAAGAAGAGAAAGTAAGCTTCCTCAGTAAGCTTTAACAGCTTCCCGCTATGGGAGGCTGTTTTTTTGTAAAAATATTTGTATTCCCCGAAACAAAATACCATTTGTTTTATACTAATTCTCAATCATATTGTAGACAAAATTTCACAGGGTCTGCAAGATGATTGAGAATTACACCCTAAGCCCTAGTACTCCAAAAAGTTTGTTTAATCAATAATAGGATAGAGCCTTTTCAATTTAATTCTTGCATCGGAAGCGGTAAATTGCCAATCAACTTTGGAATTGTTGGAATTTCGTTTTGTACACCAAGCTAAAACCTCAGCTTCAATTTTATCTTTATTAACCGTTAATAAAACCTCCATATTTATTTCAATCCCGTAACGGCTTGGGAACCGATTATTTTCCGAATTACGTCGGAAAATAAAAAAAGGCTCCTGTAAATCAAACCTCATCAATTTGAGGTGCAACTTACAGGCGCCATTTTTGCGTTTTTTAAATCATGTGCAAGCTGCACAAATTCAGCCGCAAAAATTTTGCATTGTAGGGTTCAAG
This sequence comes from uncultured Ruminiclostridium sp., assembly GCA_910585505.1. Classification (GTDB taxonomy): domain Bacteria; phylum Bacillota; class Clostridia; order Oscillospirales; family Ruminococcaceae; genus Ruminiclostridium_E. The sequence goes on from CAJUFF010000023.1 coordinate 9,593, forward strand.
TCCACTTTCGTGTCGAAAATATCTGTGGACCGCAAATCCTGTTTTCCACAAAATATTATGCCCACAAATGGCTTTGTACAGCCGTTTGTGGGCATAATATCTTTTTGGTAACAATTAGTTGGTTGGGCTAGGTGGATTCGAACCACCGGAATGACGGAGTCAAAGTCCGTTGCCTTACCGCTTGGCTATAGCCCAATTGTAAAAATCGTATTTTCCAAACAAAATCTCGCCGGTGAAATCCTTCAGCTTGGCCAAAACTCCGCTGATACCCAATTGCCGATCAGGACTAATCAATTATATCATATTGTTATAAAAAATACAAGCCCTTTTGAAAAAAAGGCAAAAATATATTTGAGGTTTTTGCGAATTTGACAATTTTATTTGATTTCTGTTGAACCGCAACAAAAAAATCAATAAACCTTTCATTTCCCCCTTGATTTTTTTTAAAAAATGAGTTATAATATAAAACAACAATCTTTAATATGTAAAAATCATATTGCAAATACAGCGCGAAATGATTTTATGTTGAGCCTTTGATTACGGGCGCAGGAAGTCCTGCTCAAGGCGGTGCCGTGAACCATGTCAGGCGGGGAACCGAGCAGCATTAAGCGGATTTCCGACTGTGCGCGGGTAACCTGCCCCCGTAATGAGAGGCTCAATATCTAATTTTTTTCTGATCGGAGAATCAATCCCCGCCGGAGAAAGGAGCCTGCCTATATGTATCTGGCGCTGTACAGAAAATACCGACCAAATAACTTTGACGACGTCATATCTCAAGAACATATTACCACAACATTGAAAAATCAGATAGCCACAGGCCAGATAGCTCATGCTTACCTTTTTACGGGCACCAGAGGAACCGGAAAAACCTCTTGTGCAAAAATTATGGCAAAGGCGGTAAACTGTCTTTCTCCGATTAACGGAAACCCATGCGGAAGCTGCAAAGCCTGTAAGGCCATTGCCGAGGGAAGTACGGATATTATAGAAATAGACGCCGCCTCCAATAACGGCGTTGACAGCATAAGACAGATTCGGGACGAGGTGATTTACACCCCCATCGACTGTAAATATAAGGTCTATATAATAGACGAGGTTCATATGCTGTCGGATTCGGCATTCAACGCGCTCCTGAAAACCCTTGAGGAACCTCCTGAGCACGCGGTTTTCATACTGGCGACTACCGAATACTATAAAGTTCCCGCGACCATATTATCCAGATGTCAGCAGTTTCTGTTTTCCAAGATCGACCCCGAAGCGGCGAAAAAAAGGCTTCTTGAAGTGGCCGGAAAAGAAAATATAAAGCTTACGGAAAATGCCGCCGCTCTTATCGCGAGACTTTCCGACGGCGCAATGCGCGATGCGTGGTCGCTTTTGGATCAGTGCATATCAGCTGAAGGGGGCGCCGTGGACGAGGAAGCGGTGCGAAAATGCGGAGGAGTCGCCGACAGCGGTTATCTGTTTTCCGTCTCCGAAGCGGCGGCAGCTCAAAATCCGGCCGATGCGCTTAAGCTGCTGGACGAGCTTATAACGAAGGGAAAAGATATTTCCCGATTTATAGAAGAGCTGACTCTTCATTACAGAAACCTTATGCTTACAAAATCGGTAGGCGCTGCTTTTGTGAAAGGCACCGATGAAGAGTTAAAACGTTATTCGGAACAGTGTAAAAAGCTTTCTTCCGACGAGATAATGCGACAGGTAGATCTTATATCAGACAGCTTAGACAATATAAATCGAATGAAACAAACGGGTCAAGGGCGGCTTTTGACGGAACAGCTTCTGATAAGGCTTTGCTCTCCGCGCCTTTCCAATGACTCCTCATCTTTGGCCGCTCGGTTAGGTGCGTTGGAAAATCGTCTGAACAATCTTTATGCCTCCGATTTAGTGAAGCACACCGACAATCCGGAAAGGACTTCGGATATTTCGGCAGCGTCGACGAGTATCCCGGATAAGCCCGAAACTGCTTCCGCACCCTATTCTGTTTCTCCCTCCGAAGGGACAAGCGGTGAATCCGACAAAAACACGAACGCTCTTGATACGCTCCCCTTAGATATAGACGGTATTCCTTTTCCGGAGCCGCCCCCCGATATAGGTTATGAATACGTTCCTTTTATCGACGCGCCCTCATCCTCCCCAATCCCGGTTACCGTCTCTGTTTCCGATTCCGGAGCATTGACTCGGCCTGAGTCGAGTGAATATTTGAAAACGGAACCGCCCGCTCACGATAAAACGGATGTAAACCGTGCCAAGGAAAAATCCTATACGGAAGAACCCGAAAATAACACCGATGCCGAAAAAAGTGCCCCAAAAGAAAAACGGGAAGAAGAGAACGTCCCGGCAAGTCCGAAGAGCGCCGAAAAATCGGAAAGCTTACCGATTCCCGAAAGCGACATGGAGCTTCCCGCAGACTGTAAGCCTTTGGCGCAGTGGGAGGATATAACGGCGCAGCTTCCGGCATCCTCAAGAAATATTTTAAAAAACGTCAAAGCCTATTTGTACGGCGGAAAAATATATGTGGAATCCACTCCATCTTCGCTTTCCATGATGAAAAGCGGAAGACGCGCGGCGAAGCTGAGAGACGCGGTTCATTTGGTAATGGGCGGAAAGCTTGATATATTTACCCTTCCCGAAAAGGTTTATAAAGAGGATATAAAAGAAGATTTGATTACTCCTTTTTTAGACCGCGCCAGAGAAATGGGTATTGAAGTGACTGTCAAGGACAAATAATTTATACCAGTCTTTAATCCGGACTTGATTAAAGATTGTACCCGAATCACTAATCCGACAGTTTTAAAAGAGATTAGTATAAGCACTGATTTTTGATCATCCATATTATTTGTCCATACCTTGATCAAAGAAACCCTAATAACCGCTGCCGGATGTCCCACGCTGAAACCGGGAATTGCTTCGCAATTCCGGCAGCTTGTTTAAGCTACGATTTAAAAACAATTATTACAAAAGGAGACTAAAACATGAAAGCAAGATTACCGGCTGAATACCAGAACAAAGGCGCCGCCAATATGAATCAGATGATAAAGCAGGCGCAGAAAATGCAGGACGATATCGCTGCGGTGCAGGAAAAACTCGACGAGACGGAATTTTCCGTTTCTGCGGGTGGCGGAATGATAGAACTTACCATGACCGGGGGAAAGGTGCTTAAATCCGTTAAACTGAATCCCGACTGCATAGACAAGGACAACCCCGAAGATCTGGAGGATATAATCATAGCGGGAGTAAACGCAATGCTCCAGAAGGTGGAAGAGGAGTCCACCAAGGAAATGGAAAAGGTAACGGGCGGATTAAGTATGCCCGGCCTATTTTAAATCGCCATGGCGGAATACACCCCTCTGCCCCTGCTTATAGTTTCCGAGCAGTTGGCCAAGCTCCCCGGAATCGGAATGAAAAGCGCGGGCAGACTTGCCTATCATATATTGAATATGCCGGTTGAACAGGTGGAAGAATTTTCACAAGCTATTTTAAAGGCGAGAAAATCGGTGAATTTCTGTAAAACCTGTCAGAATTTTACCGAAGCAGATATCTGTTCCATCTGTTCCGATGAAAGGCGGGATCAAAAAACCGTATGTGTGGTGGAATCCCCCAAGGACGTTTCCGCTTTTGAAAGGGCGGGAGGCTTCGACGGCGTTTATCATGTGCTGCACGGACTTCTGTCACCCGCCGACGGAGTAACCCCCGACGATATACGTATAAGAGAGCTTATGACAAGGTTAGGCGGAGACGTGGAGGAGGTTATTATGGCAACAAACCCCACAATAGAAGGCGAAACCACCGCCTCTTATATAAGCCGCCTCATAAAACCCTTAGGGGTAAAGGTGACAAGACTCGCCTACGGTCTTCCCGCCGGCAGCAGTCTCGAATACGCCGATGAAGTAACCCTTCAGAGGGCGCTTGAAAACCGCAACTTAATATAACCGAAAGGAGCAATTTATGGCTAAAATCTATTCCGAACCTTCCCATACTTTCGGGGAGTACCTGCTCGTTCCCGGATACAGCTCCGATAAATGCGTACCCGCGAACGTATCCCTTAAAACCCCCGTAGTCAAATTCAGAAAAGGGGAGGAATCCGCCATCACCATGAATATTCCTCTTGTTTCCGCTATAATGCAGTCGGTATCCGACGATAAAATGGCAGTAGCGCTGGCCAAAGAGGGAGGAATAAGCTTTATTTACGGCAACCAGTCCGTTGAATCCGAAGCGGAGATGGTAAAGAAGGTAAAGACCCATAAGGCGGGATATGTAAAAAGCGACAGCAATTTAAGCCCCGAAATGACTCTTCAGGACGTACTGGAGCTTAAAGCAAAAACAGGTCATTCCACCATGCCCGTAACCGAAGACGGCACCTGCGGCAGCAAGCTTGTGGGCATCGTAACCGGAAGGGATTACCGTATCTCCAGAATGGCGACGAGCGTTAAGGTAAAAGAATTTATGACCCCGTTTGAGAAGCTGATAACCGCTCCGGAGGGCACCACTTTAAAGGAAGCCAACGATATAATATGGGATCACAAGCTTAATTCGCTGCCCATAATAGACGGAGAGGGAAAGCTTTTATATCTGGTTTTCCGCAAGGATTACGAAAGCCATAAAACTAATCAGAACGAACTTCTGGACAAGGCAAAACGCTATGTGGTGGGTGCGGGAATCAATACCCGCGATTACGCCGAACGTGTTCCCGCTTTGGTTGAGGCGGGAGCGGACGTACTTTGTATAGACAGCTCCGAGGGTTACTCCGACTGGCAGAAATTTACCATAGCTTGGATAAGAGAGCGCTACGGCGACAGCGTTAAGGTAGGCGCCGGCAACGTTGTCAGCAAAGAGGGATTCCGTTTTCTTGCCGACTGCGGAGCCGACTTCGTAAAGGTGGGTATAGGCGGCGGTTCCATCTGTATCACAAGAGAGCAGAAGGGCATAGGAAGAGGTCAGGCCACCGCTCTTATAGAGGTGTGCGAAGAGAGAGACCGCTATTTTGAGGAGACCGGCGTATACATACCCGTATGCAGCGACGGCGGTATAGTTCACGACTATCACATAACCCTCGCTTTGGCTATGGGCGCGGATTTCATAATGTTGGGAAGATATTTCAGCCGCTTTGACGAATCTCCCACGGACAAGATAATGCTTAACGGCACATATGTGAAGGAATACTGGGGTGAAGGCTCAAACCGTGCCAGAAACTGGCAGCGCTACGATATGGGCGGCGATAATAAGTTGTCCTTTGAAGAGGGAGTGGACAGCTATGTTCCTTATGCGGGAAGCCTGAAAGATAACGTTACCCGCACGCTTGCAAAGGTTCGCTCCACTATGTGCAACTGCGGCTGTCTTTCCATTCCCGAATTACAGGAAAAATCGGTGCTCACATTGGTTTCTTCCACAAGTATTGTGGAAGGCGGATCGCACGACGTCATTCTGAAGGACAGTCAGTCGAGAAATTAGTCTTTTGTCATTCGTTTTAACCTGACCAAAGATTAGTTTAAAATCCGTTTTTACAAAAATTGCGTATAGTTTAAATTGGGCTGTATGCATTAAAAATTCAAAGAATTTATATATTTCATTTTCGCTTGCCTTTTCAGTACAAAGGTAAGCGAAATTATTATATTCTGTCAATATATTATATTGCATTGAAAATTTCCGTCCACACTTTTCGGAGTGGACGGAAATTTCGATATTTTTTTAAAGTTGTATTATTTGCAGCTTTTAGTCTTCTGAGAAAAATAATCAATAGTTCTCCGCCATAATCTGAAAATAGCTCTGTGGGTGATTGCAGACGGGGCAAACTTCGGGAGCCTTGGTTCCTACAACTATGTGTCCGCAGTTTCTGCACTCCCAGACCTTAACCTCGCTCTTCTCAAACACCGCCGCCGTCTCCACGTTTTTAAGCAGTGCACGGTATCTTTCCTCGTGGCGCTTCTCAATCTCGCCCACGGCACGGAATTTTTCCGCCAACTCCGGAAAACCTTCTTTCTCGGCGGTTTTTGCGAAGTCCTCGTACATATCCGTCCACTCGTAGTTTTCACCGTCGGCAGCCGAAGCAAGATTTGCCTTGGTATCACCTATGCCCTGCAATTCCTTAAACCACATTTTGGCGTGTTCTTTTTCATTATCCGCCGTTTTGAGGAAAATAGAGGAAATCTGTTCATAACCCTCTTTTTTTGCTACCGATGCGAAGTATGTATACTTGTTTCTAGCCTGCGATTCGCCGGCAAACGCCGCCTCAAGATTCTTTTCCGTTTGTGTGCCCGAATATTTACTCATAGTCTTTCTCCTTTAATTATTTTTTTGACAAGGGCTTCCGCCCTTTCCATATCCTCCCCGAAGGTAATTTTAAAACATTCCTTTTCGCCTTCGACCATCCTTACTCTTAGTCCCGCGCGAAAAAACATTCCGCATACGTCCGTGGCTTCTTCCTTTTCTTTCTCGGAAAGTCCGTTCCATACCCTGTCAAACAGCCCTAACTTAAAGCTCTGCGGCGTCTGAGCCAAAAACATTTCCGACCGAACGGGAGCGTCCTCAACAAATCCGTTTTGACATCTTAAAACTGTGTCAGAGGCGGCAACGGCGGTGCCGCTGACTCCGTATTCCATTGCCGCTTCAATCGAGCGTCTTATAACTTCGGTACTCACAAAGGGCCGCGCCGCGTCATGCGTCGCCAGAATATCCTCCTCCGTCCCTCCGCATTCACCGCAAGCCTTCGCCAGAATCGCAACGGTTTCGGCGCGGGTTTTCCCGCCTTTTATGACCTTTATCCTCGGATTTGAGAACAAATTGGTACAATGCTCAAAAAAATCTTCGGAAACAGCCACAAATATTTTTTCTATCTCTTCGCAAAGCAAAAAACTTTCGACCGAAAAGGCGATTACAGGCTTACCCTTTAGTAGCAGAAACTGTTTTGGAATACGTGAATATCCGTCTGGGTTCAGTCTCGTACCTTTTCCTCCCGCACAGATTCCAGCAAAAATCACAATTCGCCCTTTTCGTCGTTAACAGAGGTTCTGAAAGGCGCAAGGGGAAGCCCGTTCTCGCCGAATACGGTTACCTCGGCGTAATTTGTCCAGTTATATCTTACATAAAGGGGTTCCTTTACTTCAGAGGAAGAAACGATTATACGGTCTCCGTTTATCTTAACCTCCGCGGATTTAAATTCCTTATCCTCGCCCGCGATCTCAAAGCCCTTAGGCTCTCCGTCAATCTTAAAGCCGCTGCAATGATCAAAGCGCAGTTCAATTTCGTTCTCCCCATACAGACAATACTTGTACATCGGTCCGAACGCCTCTTCCTCAAGATTATCTAAGCCGTACACGCCGTAAAGCGCCTGTAAAGCCAGTCTGTGCCCTATGGGAAGCTTGTGGGTGGGGTGTATCTCATCAAACTGACCTTTGTCAAGCGCTACTGCGATACCGGTGTTTTTAACGGTATTGTAAACCTTCATCTGCGCTTCTCTTATATGGCACCAGTTTTTGAAATCGGGGTCGGCCTTGTAGCGATGCATGGGAAGCTGAACGAAAAGGAAGGGAAGGGAATCGTCGCCCCACACCTTTCTCCACAAGCCTATTAACCCGCTGAAAAGCTTATAGTAAGTTTTGGGTCGCTGATCATCGCTTTCACCTTGATAATAAATAAAGCCCTTTAATGTGTAGGGACACACTCTCTGTATCATCGAACGGTAAAGCACGGTAGCCGACATGGGGTTAAATTCACTGGGAGGACCGGGGTAAAGCATCGGACCCGCATAACCTAAGCACTCTTCCCATGTGCCGTAGGGATTATTTTTGTAAAATTCTCCTACTTTTCTGTTCCATTCCGCAATATCCGAACAATATTTTTCCCATTCGGCCTCTACTTCGGCAGGCGTTTTTCCCTCGTTATTTCTCTTGATGTCCATTAAGTACTCGTTGGTATCCGAATCCTTTTCCAAAGACTCTCTGCTCATCCAGCAGGAAGCGGAGGAACCGCCCCAGTTGCAGCCGATTAATCCAACGGTAACGCCTAATTTTTCAGATACCTCGCGGGCGAAGAAATAGCCCACCGCCGACCAGCATTTTGCGTTTTCGGCGCTGAATTCCGTCCATCCGGATTTTTCCTCGCATTCAAGGAAGTCCTTTTCCTTAAAGGATTTTTTTGGGGTGTAATAAAATCTTACGTCGGGATCTTTATCTGTTGTCAGCGCTTCCTTTTCGGCGCAGTTCTGAAGCTCAAGTTCCATATTGGACTGTCCGCCCGCTAACCACACCTCACCGTACACCACGTTGGTAAATACTTTTTCACAGTCTCCGCAGGTTACCTTAAGCATGTAGCCGCTTCCCGCTTTGTGAGGAGGAAGCTGAAGCTGCCATTTTTCTCCTCTTACCTTTGCCGAAGCGGTTATACCATCGATTTCGGCCTTTACAACGTCTCCGTTTTCCCCTTCACCGAAAATCAGCACGGGTTTTTCGCGCTGAAGAACCATATTGCTGCTGAATATGGCCGCCGTTTTAAATTTGCTCATTGAAATCTGCCCTTTCTTATTTTTCTTTTCTTAACGGCATCAATACCGTCTTATGCTTTGAATCACCGTTGTAATCAATAGACAAAGCGTATTCCAACCTAAAATCATACTTGGGGAAATGAGCCAGCCGTTTCCCGTAAATGCTGCCGCAAGTGCCGCCGCAACGCCTATAAGCGCTCCTCCCGACATTACGTACATACCGATATTAACATCGCTTATAAGCTTTTTAGCCGCCAATACCGCGCCCGCAAAGCCGCTGAAGGTGCCGTTGCAGCTTACCGCTCCGCTGCCTCTTGATGTGTAGCGCGTATATTCTTGATAAAGCTCATGCATACTGTAAGGCAATATCTTTATTCTTTCCGGCGGTATATCGAAAACCTCCGCCAGCTTTTCCACGGTTATTATTGAGTCGGTGGTTTTTACAACCAGCGAAACACCCTCCGCCGCAAGCTGCTTTAAGCAGGCCGCTATATTGGGATTGGGTCTGAGTTCGACAAAGAACATTATCACTACCTCTCCGGCCACGGAAAGATAAATAATCTCCGTATTGTCGCCCGCGTATTTTCTGACCTTCTTCATATCGGGAAGCTTAATGTCATGATGCTTCATCTGTTCGCGGCTTCCCATAATCATACGCTTATTCCCGAACCAGCCCAATATTCCCAGGTTATCCTCGTAAACGCAGTTCTCCACCTTCACCAAAATGTCCTCTTTATCGTTTATCATATCCTTGAACATATTTGACATGGCGGAGCCGCTTTTAATTGCAAGGCTCGCCGCTAAAATTATCGCTTGATCCAAAACGATATTGTTTATGGAGTTAGGCTGCTTGCAGTGCTTTATGTTGGAATAGGTTATAGTCCCCGCAGGGAAAAGGAGGGAAGCGTCAACCATAACCGAGTTTGTTTCGGCAAAATATTCCGCCGATTCATAACCCAGCACCACGCTTTCCGATTTGGCGAGACTTCGTCCCGCTCTCGTCAGAGGCACGTTTACCATAAACATCATACCAAACGGAGCGGAAAGCGACATAATAGCCGTAAGCACCGTCAGCGCCCAGTAAAGATTACCGTGCAGCCCTTCGTTTCCGTAAGGAATAAGGTAAGCTATAACCGCGGCAATTATGGAAATACCCACGGCAATCGGCGCCGCCTTTACGCTCAGACGATCGGCCTTGTCCTCACAGTAGCTGCTTTTAAGGAAATCGGTGAGCAGCTCGGTTTTCCTCATTGCCGCCAGATAGGGAAATTCTCCCGCAACGCCCTTTGTAAGCATGGACGCCGCGTTGCTTTCCACCATTATCGCCGAATATTTGGCGGTATCACCCGATATAAACCTGAAATTCCGCTTGGCTCTTGTCACCATCATAAGCTTTCCTAAGGTGTTGAACATAAGTCCCGCTATCGCTACCGGAATGTATATGTAAGAGCGGCTTAATATTATATCGTCGGAACGGACAATATTTATCGCCGTGGCCACAATGGAGGTCAACGCGGTAACGGCGCAGACGCTGTCGCAGTCCGCTTTCATTTTAAACAGCTTTACAATGCCGTTATACAGCACCGAAGAGCACAGCGCGGCGGATATTACGCCGGCGATAAGATTATAGAACAAAAAGCCCTGGGCGTTGGCGCGTCTGTCGAGAAAGGTTACGTCAAAACCGAAAAAGTCGAATATCATTCCCTTATTCAGATCGCCCATAAGTGAAACGAAAAACATAAACAGGGTAAGGGCAAAGAGAATGAAAAACCGAATTTTGATAACCCGATGGGACTCGCAGAGATCGGCCCATATTTGTCCGGTAGAGTCGTAGCTGTCAAAATCCTCGTCTTCCTCTTCCTCTTCTTCCTTGTCATTTTCAATAACGAAATCACGAAGCTTTCTTTTGGATTTGTCCTTAATTATTTCGCTTTCGGGAATAACTCCAGTAGCCATTATGACACGCTCGTCGTCAAGATTAAGACCGTTTGTGGGGAGCTTGAGGGAATTTTCGGAGGTACCCACCGAAAGCCCCATGGTGCGTTTTTTTACTTCCTCCTCCGCTTTTTTGCGGGAAAGCGCCTGATTAAGCTTTTCCAGCAGAGCGTCATTGCTTCTGCGCTCCTTTTCGGTCATTTTATGTGAGGAATATTTTTTCTCCGCGTCGGCTTTTTCTTTTTCCTTCTGAGGAATGTACTTTTTTACGGGGGCGGTAGTTTCTATGGTTTCCGCCTCATAAATGGGCTTTTTATCCGGTACGAACATTTGCTCGTTGGTGGCTGCGGCAGGGTCGAAAGAGGGTTTTTCGGGAGACAGTACATTCTGCTGTTCTCCTCCGTATACCCTTACTCCGTAATCCGCTAATTTTACTCTTTCCTTTTGAGAAGCCTCCGCCAACTGCTTAAGATCATCTCCCGCTATGCCTAAGGTATCTCCGCCCATAACCGCGCTTATGTCGGCAGCCTTGCTTTTTACCTCGTATGGATTTATGGAATCTATGAGTTCATTCGGATTCTCAAAGTTCTCTTCCGCCTTAAGAGTAGTTTCAATTAACTTGCGCTGTTCGGTGTTGAATTCCCTTTTTGTAAATTTGGGTCTTGGTGCGTCGGGCTTTTGTTCATTGTAATCCGTCTCGTTTTTTTGGGTGGCGACCGCGGCTCTCGGAAATTTTATGGGGGGAACGTCTCTTTCCGCTTTTTGTTCCTTTTTGCCCTCCTTTTGTTTAAGTTCCTCGCTGTTTATTATGGCGGTTACGCTGTAATTATTGTCCTTAAATTTTGAAGGAGGCTTTTTTTCGGTTTTAGAGGCAGTTTGCGTTAAGTCTCCCGTTGGACGGGCTTTTTTTGAAGGATTTTGCGTTTCCGTTTTTCCGGCGCGTTCCGATGATCTAAGCTCTTCCGAATTTATAATCGAGGTTACGCTGTAATCATTTTTATCATTTTTTTTCTCCGATCCCGCCGTCTTCCTGCCGGCCTTTGCCGAGGGAGCTTCGCCCGATTTTTTTGCGTCTATTTCGGCTAAAATATCATCAAGTGAAAAATTATTAGGCATATTTTCTCCTTCCTTGCCGCTGCCATATCTCTGCGCAGGCATGGGCATATCTTTAATCCGAAGGGTAAACCGCAAATGAAAGCAGTCCTTGCTTCGGCAAGTATTTATTTACCATGGGGCTGCTCCGGCGGTACGCCTGAAATAAAAACACGCTCTAACAGCGCAAAAAATTACGGCTTTTTACATTTCCCCGTCTCTTCTGTATTTTACCGCTTCATATATCAATATTCCCGCGCTTACCGAAGCGTTAAGGGAATTAACATGCCCGAACATATCTATCGACAGCACCTGATCGCATTTTTCTCTCACCAGTCTGCTGAGCCCATAGCCCTCGGAGCCTATCACCAGACAGCAGCCCCCATCTAATTTAGCCTTGTAAAAAGGAGTTCCGTCCGCTTCGGCGCCGTACACCCATATGTTATGCTCCTTAAGCTCCTCCAAAGCGGTGGCAAGGCTGTTGACTCTCGCAACTTTTATCCAGCTTGCCGCTCCCGCTGAGGTTTTATATACGGTAGGAGTAAGAGAAGCGCTTCTTCTTTTGGTGATAATTACGCCGTCGGCACCCGCCGCTTCGGCCGTTCTTATCACAGCGCCCAAATTATGCGGATCCTGTATCCCGTCGGCGGCTATTATAAATGGCGGAAGCCCCTTTTTTTCAGACACCGATAGAATTTCGTCAATAGTGGAATAGCTTGCCGCAGCCATTGCCGCTGCTACTCCGCCGTGTTTTGCTCCCGGTGCGCAAAGAGACGCCAGCTTTTCTTCGCCTACTTCTTTTATAACCGCGCCTTTTTCCTTGGCTAAAGCGATAATTTTGCCCATACCTCCCGCGGAACGGGAAATATAGACCGTATCCGTTTCGGAGTCGGAGCGCAAAGCTTCGATTACCGCGTTTTTTCCATAGATTATCTGCGTTTCTTCGTTTTGTTTTTCCTGAATATCTTCCATTTTTCTTCTCTTCTTCGTTCGTATTCGGATATTTTAATTTATCCCGCTTTTTAAGGCAACACCCCACAATGATTGTGTATGGATTGCGCCGTCAGATTTTTCGTCGGCTTGTATAAATCCGACGCAGGAATACCGGCGTATTTCAAGGATTTGCGCAAGATGAAGGAAAATATGCAAGCAAGCCGCACACAAAGCCGTAAAGCGGTCATTGCGTGGTGTTGACTTGAGACATTATCTGCCTTTATTAGCCCTTAATCCCGGATGCTCCGAAGTCCGCTTGGGAGGCGTACGGTTTATAGCGGGAGACTTTTTCTCAAATCCGTGTCTTGCCCCGCTTTTCACCATATCCTTAAGTTTTTCGTCATTGACCGAAATACCCAAAATACATGTATTATAAAATTTCACGTAATCGGTGAGCGCTTTTTGCCAGCTTACGTCGGCAAGTACCAAAAGCGGGATATCGGCGGTTTTCGGATCGCTCCTGAGAGTATTGTAGAGTGAGTAAAAGCCCTCGGTGTCCTCGCTGCAGTAATACACCACAATACGGGCGGGCTTGGAGGATTTAAGATTTTCCATTGCCGCACTTATGTTAGTGGTGGCGCTGGCGTTGTATTCGCTGTAACAGAAATGGCGCCATGCTACGTTTATATTTTCAAGACTGCTGCTTATCAGCAATACGTCTGTCATGTTTTTTCCCTTTCTTTTTTGGTGGCATTGAAGTTTATCAGAGTACCCGCTTCTTTTGCCCTTTATTTATAATATCTTACGCAATTCTTGCCGGCGTCCAGCGACAGCCCCATAGCCTTATTGGCGTAAACATAAGTATCCACTGCCGAAAAGTCATACATATCTGTTTCCGCCGCTCCCGCGCAAATAAAAATTGGCGGCTGATCCGCAGCGGCACACATGGTTTCGATAAGTCCGTTTATGTATCTTTCATTATCCGCTCTCTTCCCCTCCGACGGAAAGAATCCCAATATCATCGTACCGTTTATGGCTAAAATTCCCTCTTTAAATCCGGACTTAAGCGCATACGTAGCCATCTGAAGCTGAAGTCTTGTGGGAGGATTGGCAGCAAAGCTGTACGCGTCAAGAGACATACAAAAAAGCGTACCTTTTACCTTTTTCTTCATCAGCTTTTCCATTTTGTAGTCAAACCAACCCTTTTTGAAAAGTCCCGTCAGCTCGTCAACCCTTCCCGCGCCAAGATATATGTCATCGTCTATTTTAAGGCAGAATTCAGCGGGATCAAAAGGCAGCTCAATTTCATCAACCGCCTTTATTTTAAGCAATTCCTTCGGCTTTACACCCAAGTTGTTACCCATAAAAACCAGAGGAGGACAGATATTCTTCTTCTGAAGGGATTTAAGAGCCGCCACCGCCTTGCCGCTGTTCAGAGAAACCAGCGCCAGCTCCGGATTAAATTCGTTTACCGCTATCTCCGCGTCTATTTTATCCGACGCTCTTTTTATTTCAAATTCGCCGCCGTCCGCTTCAAGTATTTCTTTAAACAAAATTTCTATTTTAGGCGTTTCGTCAAGAACCAGAAGTCTGTGAAGCATATTTTTTTCCTCCTTAACCCTAAACCCGTCGGGAAACAGCATTGTATATTCGACATTCTTGTTAAATATTATAACACATTTTATAATTTTGTGCAATAATTTTTATGAACCTTTTATAATTTTTGACTTTAAAAATAAATTTGTATGGTAAAAGCTAAAGTTTTTTCAAAAATTGCCGATAAAATAAATGAAAACCCGAAAAGGCTTTTTGTATAAGTCCGTTTATTCTATGGGAAACTGATCGTCCTTCCCCCTTTATACGCGGACTTTGGGGAATTTCTCAATGCCGATTCGGGATGTAGGCGGAAGGAGCCGCCGAGTAATTTAAAGGGAAAGGATTGACCGATATGTATGGTGTACGCAATAACAGTGTGAACAACTTTCCCGCAGGCTACAATAACTACGGGAAAAGCAGCCCGACCCAGAATCCGTCAGAGTCACACACTGCTGCCGAAAAGAATTATACCGGCAGAACGGATCAGATTTTATTTTCCGCTGTGCAGCGAAAGGAAAGTGAAACTTACTCAAAGCTGAGCGATAAGGCAAAGTCGTATCTTGCCGATCTTCAGAAGAAGTATCCCGGGTATGCTTTCATGATTGCCGACTATGAGACCGACGAGGAAGCCGGCCGTATTCTTTCGGAGGGCAGAGGTGAGATCAACGTTCTTATCACTCCCGATCTTGTGGAGAAAATGGCTTCCGACGAAGCAACCAGATCTAAGTATGAGGCTATCATCGACGGCGCGGCTGACCAATTCGCCGAAATCAAAGACAAACTCACCGAGGGCGGAAAATCAATTGTTGACCACCTCGGATTGACAGTCAACGGTGACGGCACTACGAGCATATATGCTTTCTTAAAACAAGGTATAACCGGAGAGGACGGAAGCAGAACCGTCAAGAGTTCTCTTGTAGGCGAATTTACCGATATGCTCAACGCTCTTGCCGAGGCAAGAGAAAAAATGTTGGAGGAAAATAAGGACGATCCCGAAAAGCCGATTGATAAAGAGGAGGAAAAGAAAAAATCCGTATTGCCTCCTAAAAGTTTCGAGAAGTACAAAAAAGAACCGGATCCATATTCAACCGAGGAGGATTACGGCGACCTGCCTCCCGAAAGCTTTGAAAAGTATGAGGAAGCGGCTGCCGAGGCTAATGCCGAAGCGTCGGGGGTACAGATGAATTACAGCGTATAATTTTGTCGGCTTACTACCGGTTTTTAATTAAGTTGCGGACTTGATTAAAAACCGAATCCAAAGCGCTGATTTTCGGTTTTCCGTATTAGTGCCTTTAACCCACGAGCAGTAAAAGGCCGTGACTTGCAATTGAGCGGGTCATGGCTTTTTTCTGATATCTAATACTGTTAACCAATTAAAAATTGGAAAAATTGTTTTTAATTGGTTAACAGT
>CAJUFF010000024.1 GCA_910585505.1 uncultured Ruminiclostridium sp.
ATTATAGCACATCTTCTGTATTTTGTCTATATTTTAAATGATTGTTAGTATTAGATTTAGAGTGATATCTCCGTGTTCGTTTATGTTCATATCTATGTTTTCGTAATCGTCCGCCAGCCGCCATTTTACCGAATTATGGAATTTCACCGTCGCCTTTATTTCGTCGGGCGAATGGTAAAGCTTATCGCTTACGTATTCCGGAACCTGTCTTTTTTCCCTTTTCGTGTCCGTGTTTTTCAAATCGGTAAGGCGGGACAATCTGAACATTCTGTAGTCTTCCCTTAAAAGGCAATAGCCCCATACATACCAGCCCGACCATTGGAAGATGAGATGATAAGGCTCGATCTCCCGTTCGGTGCTGCCGTTTGGGGCACAATACCTGAATGAAATTGTTTCGTTGTTTTCCATGGCGGCTTTTATCATTTCGATCTTTTTGGACAGTCCCGTTTTGTCCCAGCCCGCAAGGTCTATTATTACGGTATCGTCGCTTTTGATTATGCTGACGCTGTCCGCCGAAAGCTTGTCCATAAGCTGTTTATAGCGGTTGGTGCCGCTTACGCTGTCTAAGCTTTGAAGCCCTGTAAGTATAAACCGCATTTCCTCGGAGGATAAAACCGTGCGGTCTATCTTGTAGCTGCTCATTATATATACGCCGCCCCCTTTGCCTCTTTCCGAGGCTATGGGAATGCCTGCCATATTTATTGCTTCAATATCTCTTATAACGGTACGGTAGGATACCTCGAACTTTTCCGCCAACTCCGATATTGTCGTTTTATCCTTCTGAAGAAGGATCGAAATTATTCCTATGAGTCGGTTAAGCTTCATATTTTCTCCGTTATTTGTCAGCCGAGTCTATCCAGATATTCCGAATAGTTTTTTAAATTGTCCTTTGGAGAACGCCAGCCCTCCGCTATGCTGTCCGCGGTAAGCTTAATCCGCTGAATGTTCAGAGGAGGTTCCCAGAAGTCAAAAACGCCGGTTTTTATAAATTCCTCCGCCTCAGGTTCGGTTAATTTATTGCTGCTGGTCACAACAAAAGGCGATATATTAAAGGACAGCCTTTTTCTCAAGCTTTTCGCGGTTTTTATCCCGCTTAAATAATTCAGGTCGCGGTCAATTATAATTAGCTCGAATTTTTTGAGTCCTATCGCCTCAATAGCGGTATACCCCGATTCAACAACCGCCAGATGGTATCTGCTTTGGTCGGACAGTGCGGAATATATCAATGACGCTGTTTTTTGGTTGTTTTCCACCGCAAGAATATTTATCAACGGAATCACCGCCTTTTATATTTTTATTCAATATTTAACAGCTCAACTGCGTTTTTCCAAAATATTTTTTCTTTATCGCCGTCGCTTATGCTCAAATTTTCTATTGTTTTCATTTCCATGTCGGGTAAATGCCATGGCAGATCGCTGGCAAAAACTACCCTTTCCGCACCGTGTTTTTTTATGAGCTTTTTCATAAGCTCCGATTCTAAAAATCCCTTGGTAAATGCGGTGTCAAGCCATATATGCCTGTCTCCGCAAATATAGCGGAAAACCGCCTCCCAGCAGAAAATTCCTCCCATATGCGCGGCGATGATATCAACGTTGGGTACCTTTTCGTGTATAAAAACAAGATCTTGTGGCATTGCGTGACGATTTTCAGGGGAAACAGGATCATAGCCCATGTGTATCGTAACGGGCAGCTTTAGCTCGGCGCACCTTTTCCAGAACGGCATAAGCCTTTCCTCAAAAAGGAAAAAGCCCTGATAATCGGGATGTATTTTCACGCCCTTTAATCCAAGCGCCTTAATGCGGTCAAGCTCGTCAAGATACTCCGTGTTGTCCGGGTGCACCGTACCGAAGGAAACGATATTGCCCTTATTTACCTTAGCGGCCCAATTGTTTACGGACGTCTGCTGCGATGGTTTGGTGGCAATTGGCAGCAGTACGCCGATATCAATGCCGCAATCGGTAAGTATCCGCCTTGTGTCCTCCTCCGTACCTAACGAATAGTGAGGGAAGCCCGCTGTATCCGACAATTTTTTCATGGCTCTTTCCGCTATGCCGTCGGGGAAAGCGTGAATATGACAGTCAATTTTCATTTTCCGAAGCTTCCTTTCGTTATCAGAAGCTGCTGTCCAACGATCCGCCTATGCTGCCCGAGGGATTTATGCTTGAGTAATAATCTATTTTTTTCTTATCGTTTTTAAGCTGCATAAGCTGTTCCTTTGCTTCGTTGACTCTTGAGGTAAACTGCGCCTGCAGTGCCCTGTCGCTTTCCGCGGCCTGCATCTGTGCCGAGCGCAGGCTTACTATTGCGTTTTGAAGCGGCAAAAGCTTTTCGTCTATGCGGCGGTTTGTGTTGGTACCGGTCAGCATACTGCGTATAAGCTCGGCGTCCTCCTTTTCAAAGCTGTCGATAAGCTCGGTGCATAAGCCTTTTACCTTATCCATTTCCTCTACAAGGTCGCTTCTTTCCTGTATTTTATCGGTCAGAATCTCCACGTCATCGCTTTCTATCTTCATAACGTCGGCGGCGATCCGATTATATTCCAAAAGCAGCTTTTCAAGCTCCGCGAACTCTTCCCCGAGTTTTGTTACATTATTATTCTCCATAAGTTTTCTTCCTTTCCATAACCAAAACAACAGCCGAAAGGGTTCGGCTGTGTTTTGAGTTATACTAATTCTAAATCATCTTGCAGATAAAATTTTACAGGGTCTACAAGATAATTGAGAATTACACCCTAAGCACTAATTCCCGATCGACAACAAAATTTGTCTATACTTTGATCGGGAATTAGTATTAATGTTAAACTTTTCAAATTATTCGGAATCAGGATTTGCTGCCCTTATTTTGAGACCTGAAGACTTTGCGCCGCAATCTCGTCCTTTGACATTGCACCTATTTGGGTAAAAGCGTCCTTTAGCTCAGCCACCATAGGAAGCAGCGAGTTGACTATTTCCACGTCCTTTTTTACATTTGCCGCAATTATCTGTTTTTCCAGAAAGCCGTAAATCGCGTCAAGATTTTTTCCGATGGGAAGGTTTACGTCAAGCACCGAACGCAGTGCCGCAATAAGATCGACAGATTTGTTGAGAGCGTTGTTGGCGCTTTCATAGTTTTTTTCTTTAATAAATACGACCGATCTGTTCAGTTCTCTTTCGGTTTCACTGTATAGCTTTATTACAATCTCGATGGGGGTCATTGTGGTGACCGACTGTTTTTTGTACGCTGCATAAGGATTCATACTATGAATATTCCTTTCATATACGAAGAACAGGGACTCTTTACGGCAGCTCCCGCCCTTCGGTCAAAACCTGTTTAGCTTAATTACATTCCCATAAGCTGGTTTATATAGGAATTCTGACTGTTTATGCTGCCCAACAGCGTCTCCATGTTGGCATAGATCTTCCAATAACGATCCTGCTGCTGTTCGTAACGCTCCTGAAGTCTGGTTATGGCGGATTTCAGACTTTCGATCTGCTTATAGATGGAGTTGTTGGTAGCGGAAGCGGTACCGGAAACACCGGCTTTTTCAACCAGAACGCCTCTTTCTCCCGCCTTGCCCGTAGTCTTGGTGGCAGAATTGATAACGTCCTCAAACTGCTTGGAAATTCCATTTTCGGTGTCGGTAAAGAGTTTTCCGAATTCGTCCGCATATTTGGCAAATATGCTCTCAAACTCCTCATCGGATATTTTTGAATCAAATACCAGTTTGCCGTGTTCGTTCCATTTGCTGGATGTGGTGATACCCAATGTATATAAGCCTACCTTTGAGCCGTCGGCTGCGTCTACCGTGCTGTATATTATGCTTCTGAGCTTGGACATAATACCGGTCAGAGTGGAATCTCTGTAAAGAATGCCCTTCTTTGCAAGATCGTCCCATTTCTTTTCCTGGCTCTCGGAAAGATCCATTTCCTCCTTGTCGTCATCGGTAAGGAAGTAGTAATCCTTGTTGGGTTCGTCGTCAACGTAGCCGTAAACTTCTTCAATCAGCTTATTGTAATCTTCCACAAAGCTCTTTATTGCGTTTATCGGCTTAGAGTAGTCGCGGGTTACCTCGTTTGTGAATTCGGTTCCCTCAGCCGCTTTGCTGAAAGTAAACGTGGTGCCGTCTACGGTATATGAGTTGGAGTTGGTTTCAACCGTTTCACCGTTGATGGTGAGCACTGTGTTCGAGCCTTTTGTGAAATTCTGTCCGGCAGTGAATCCGAGAGCGGTAAGCAGACCCTGATCGCCGTCCTCAATGTCAATTTTAGCGTCTGCGCCGTACTCATTGGAGGTTATTGTAAACTGGTTAGTAAGGGTTGTGTAGGTCATTTTAACGCCCGCATCGGAGGCGTTAATCTGTTTCATCATATCGGAAATGGTTGTTTCCCCGCTGAAAGAGAACTCATGACCGTTGATAGTGAAGTTGTAGTTTCCGTCGCTGTCGGCGGTAAGACCCAATTGCTCAAGCTTTGACGTAGTGTCTACCTGGCTTGTTGTACCTGTGGTATCGGTTTTGTCAAGACCAAAGTCGCTCGCGTTGGCAGCCGACTGAGTTATGGCGAAATCCATGGGGTTTCCGGAATATACACCTTTACCCTGAAGAGTTATGGTGCCATCGTCCGCAACGGTCGCTTCCATTTTAAAAAGCTCGTCTTTAAATGTCAGAGCGCCCAGGTTATTTTCAATATTGGACTTGTTAAAGTCAAATACCGCTTCTTCCTTGGTGTAATCGGCAATATAGTCTTCCTCGTTCTTACCGGAGAAAAGACCCGCTTCTTCAAACAGCTCCACCTTATCGGCTTCACTTAAACCGTCAAAATCAATGGAGATAATACCGTTGTTTTTATAGTCGTCCTCGATAGCCTTAGCCTGATTTTCGTAGGCGGTGTATTCGGCGGTAGTTTTGAATTCTTCTTCAGTGTATTTGAAGTCCTCAAGAGAAACGTAATTTTCATCGCCCTCAGTCGCCGATATATCGCCGCTTGCCACCTTGGCGTCGTAAGCGTTTTTCTTGGCAATCTCAAATTGTTCGTTATAAACGGCTTTCTGTTCTTTTTCGATTACCTTATCCGTCTGAGCTTTAGCGTTGTCTTCAATCTTTTTGACTTCGTTGTCGTAATTTTCCTTAAGCTTCTGACCTGTTTTATCATTGGCTATGTACGAATCAATGTCGTCCTGCGTGGTTGCGGCTTTAGCGATATCGGTATATTCTTTTTCAAAGTAATCTTTAAAGGAAACGTAACTTTCGTCCTTGGGGTCGGTTGAAATCTCACCGCTTGCGGTCTTGGCGTTGTAATCGGATTCAATCTTGGTGAAAATAGCCTTTTCCTCAGCGGTAAGGCTGTCCATGTCAACCTCCCACTCCTGATTTGTTCCGTCGGACTCTTTAAAGGTGATGTGCTCCTTTATATCCTTTAAAAGGTCGTTGGCCAAGCAGTTTTTGGCGTTTTCGTTGAGCTTATCCTTGGCTTCGTTCAAAGCGGCGTTGTATCTTGCCTGTGCCATATTTTCGGCAAAGGCTTTTTTGTCCGCGTCGGAAAGGTTTTCCTCCCATTCCTTAAACTCCTCGTAAACCTCGCCGTCGCGCTGGTTCAGGGCAATTTCTTTAAAGAGGGCTACCTTATCCTTGTCCGCGTCCTCCTTTATTTTTCCGTCAGCATCAAAAATTTCGTCAAAATAATCCGAAGAAATAGTGGTGAAAGAAACGGTCTTGGTGGTGTCGCCTACGGTAATGGTAAAGGTATTTTTACCCGTCTGCATATTGCTTATATTTCCGAGGTTGCGGTTATCCTTATAAATTGTCGCGCTTGTGGATATAACAGCCGATTTGTCGGAAGTGGAGAACTTATTGTCCGAGCCGAGGGTAACAATATTGCTTCCGTCGTTTTTTGTACCGAAAACGGAGAGCTTATTGTTTATCTGTTCCCTTACTTCGTCCTCCGTACCTCCGTTGAAAGTGATGTTTTTGGATTTTCCGTTTACGGATACCATCATTGAATAAGTTTCGGAGGAATCGGTGCACTTGGAAAGATCAACAGGCTTGCCGTTCGCCGCGGCGGATTTGATGTTTGCCTGAGTAGCAACCTTGTGAACCTTTACTTCATACACGCCGGGATTTGCGTTAACATTGCTGGAAACCTTCACGCCGTTTACGTTGGTTCCCGCGGCGTTGGTAAGCGTGCTTTTGAACGAATTGAACATACCGGTGGACTTAAGACTGGTATTGCCGTTCAGAATATCAAAATACTTGTTTTTAAGATTGTTAAAGCTGGCTATAAGGGAACGATAAGCGTCCTGCTGTGCTTGGAGCTTAAGTACCTTTCTTTGATTGGTATTAATTTTGTTTTTTGTGGTAGCCGTTAATGCGTTAACTATCGACTCGGTGTCGAGACCGGAGTTCATACCGCTCAGTCTGAGAGCGCTTGTTGCATTAGCCATGGTGATTAGTCCTCCTTTTTGAATTTGAACAGGCTCTCTAAGGTTTCCTTGGAAATCTCTCTTGAAGAGTCCTCATTTATATTTTGTGTATCGAGAAGCTCGTTTCGGATTATTTTTACATCCTTCGGAGCGGAAATACCGATCTTTACCCGATCCTTTGAAACCTCCAAAATTGTGACTTCTATGTTGTCGGCAATAATAACGCTTTCTTCGGTTTTTCTTGTCACAACTAACATATCAGCCCTCCTTTTCGGTTTCGTTTGTATTATTTTTGAATATGGGCTGACGGTATGGATAATTCTTAGGCAAAATCACCTGTGCCGCTTTTTTTGTGTCCATATTTATCACAATGGGTGATTTAAGATTAACTGTAGTCTCTTTATAATCTTCCGGAACGCGTGCTATACATAAAACCTGTAGATTGGTTTTATCGTTCACGCCTAACATAGCTTTTTCCCCGCTGTTGAGGGTTATTTCATAGTCCTTGCAGATAAGCCACGGATCAAATACGATAAAACACGGGCGAATGTTGTCAATGCACTGGAGCCATGCGGGGTAACGCCCCTTTTCAAGCTCTATAAGCGCAAATCTTTTCGCGTCCTCAAAGGCGTATATTCCGTTGGGAAATTCAAGGATCTGCTCCTCGCTTATCTCCATGGTTCCGAAATCTCTTGTTTCTATTTTCATTTATACACCTTCCTGCAGCTATTTACCGTTTGTTACGCCCAAGCCTGAAATTCCGAATCGGGAAAGAACATGGGTTCTCCCAGATAGGTTATGTCAATATATGCCTTTTGCACAATGTCGAAGTTTACCGTGCCCCTGTCAAGCTGATAAGGCACTATCTGCGTGTTTTCCCAGTCTATATTGACTTCCGTGGGGTGTTGGGTTATATCGGTTTCGCCCTTGCGCAGTGTCAATTCGGGAGCCACTTCGGGGTAAAAGGCAATATTGGCGTCCACGGGTTCGTTTTTCTGCAAAAATTCCTGTTTTTTTATCTCGGAGGGAGGAGTACGGTTCATTTCAACCATATCTCCCTGCTGTACTATCCGTCTTGTGGCTTCGTCCGCCACCTGATAGCCTTTATCAGCATACATTTTCACCAAAGTATAGTCTTTCAGCTCTCCCAGCCCCATGCTTTCCCTGCACGCGGTGGTATCTACCTCGATAATCCCTTTGGTGGTGTGTACTTCCAGACCGCCCAAATCGGTATCCTGACGGATAAACGTTTGTTCCGTTCCCGGATTGACCATTCGGGGGTGCTTTATGGTGGTATTCATTATGGTGTCTTGTATGTTGTAGCTCAGCAAATTGAAGCTTACCATAATATTACGCCCCCTTTTTAATTTTTATTAACATTAACTAACATCCTGAGCCGTATGACCGCTTTTTCTTATCGTCAGCTTATAAACTGGAATATCGACTGAGGAATGACCGAGCCGCTCATCTGAAGAGTAGCGGAATAAATGCTTCCCAACATTTTCCATGTTGTCGTTTCGGAGGGGAAGTCGGTGGATTCAAGGTCGTTCTGACGTCCCGTAAGAGTTTCAAGGTTATTGGTAATGCGTTCCTGGTTAAATTCGATAAACTTTGTGCTGTTTCCTATATCCGCGAGGGTTAGGGAAACCTTGGTCTGAAGCGAGTAGATATGGTCGGCATACCGCGCTATTTCGGTGCCGTCTCCTGTCCTTATGATCTGGGCGGCGTCAAGTATACTCTGGATAATGTTATTGGAGTACGCCTTACCCTGATTCTCAACGGAAAGAGCGTTTCCGCCATTTGCGGCAACGTCGCTGGTATCGGTAATTTTTACCTGCTTACCGTTAAAGTCATTTATGATGGTTCCATGCTCGTAAAGAGTTACCTTGCCTTTGAGATCGTCTATTTTGGCAAGTTCGGCATTTATGTTGGCTCTGGTTTCCGCAGCGTCCTTACCGCCCTTGAAGGTGATGTTGTATTTCTGTATTTTGTCGCCGTCGTTGCCTATTGCCATCTCAAAGGAATATTCAACTCCGTCCTGAATCTCTTCAAGGTCAATAAAAGCGGTGGTGGGTTGTTTTCCGCAGCCTGTGGCTTCAACTCCGTTAAAGGTAATTTTAAGCGCCGACTGTTCGTCAATTCTTCCGTCGGCTCCGAGGGTCATTCCGAGTCCGATATCGCAATAAGAAGAAAATCCTTGAGGGAACATATTGGGATCGCTGTAAGTATCTACCGGTACCCCGTTGTAAGTGACGGTGGCTCCCGCCGCGTTCTTTTGTATTGCAAACGCCTTTTCATCATTGTTGACGCCGCCGAATATCCTTCTGTCCGCAACGGTAAGGTTCATCAGACGCGTAATCTCATCGGCGTATTCCTCAACGCCTGTGGCAATCATTTCGAGCTGATCCGGAGCGTGAGTGTGAGCGTCATTGTTGGTGCCGTTAGCCGCTTCGATACATTTCTCGTAGGTGGTCTGGATAATTTCGGATATTGCCATTATTGAGGATTCGGCGGATGCGTAAATTGTGTCGGCTGTCTTAAGATTTTCCTGATAATTGTTAAGATTAGCTATTGCTTTTCTTACTCTCATAGCGGACGCAGCCTGTGCGGGGCACTCGCTGGCCTGCATAAACTGGCGGTAAGAAGATAACTTTTGTTCGGACTTGTATTTGAGGGAATAGTTTTTCTCAAGATTCTTAACGTAGTTGCGGGTTATGGTTGCGTTGGCTACTCTCATAATTTATTTTTCCTTTCAGCGTTTATAAGGGTTATAAGCATTGATTAATTTAATTTATCTTCCGATTATCTTCCTGCCAGACCCGTATTGTTTATAAGTCTGTCCACACATTCGTCCATTGTGGTCAGCATACGTGAGTTGGCGTTAAACCACTTTTGGTAATTCATCATATTTATGCCTTCTTCGGTTTCCGATACGCCCGAGATGCTTTGCCTTGTGTCAAGTATGGCGTTGGCGTTGTCGGAATGGAGTTCGTACTGCTCCTGATAATAGCTGATATTTTCCGCAATGCGGTCGTCAACAAACAGGCAGTAGTCGTAAATAGACCCCTTAAACTCTCCTGCTCTGCCCACTGTGATTTCGTTGTCCAGTCCGAGATATATGGTATTAACCTGATTGCCGTCCAATGAAAGTTCCCATTTGAAAGTATCTTCCTTTTCATCATAAACGGGAGTCTTTCCTATCATTGTGGCGTCTTCCATCCACTCGTCGGATATCCTGATATTTGAAGCGGTGATAGGTTTCGTACCGATAACATTTCCGTCTTCATCGTATATCTTTTCGCCTGAAAACATAACTCTCGAAAGATCAACGCCCGTCACTTGATTGCCGTCTTTATCGGTGTAAGTGTATTTTCCGCAAAGTTCGTTCATAAGTCCGGCGAAGGAATTGGCAAACGCGTCAAGAGTGGACAGATAATAGGGAATACCATACTCCGTATTTTGGTAGAAGGAAGCATAGGTGCCGTTTCCGTTGAGCATATCTATCCTTGCTTTAAGGTCGCCGGTAAGGCAGTTGTTTACGGATTCGCCGTTTGTAAACATAAGCACCGCCGCATTGTATTCATCGTAGTCCTTCATTATAACATGCTCGTTCTTAGTACCGTTTACAATGGTGGTGCCGCCCATTTCTATCCTTACGGAGCCGTCGTTGTTGTCATAAACCTTTATGTTTCCGTAGTAAGAAAGCTCATCAATAAGCTGATTGCGCTGATCCAGAAGCTCGTTGGGGCCGTAGGAGCCGATAACCGATTCGCCGTAATAGATCTTGTCGGCGGCGGTAATGTTGTATTCACCGGTTATAACGCCGTTGTACAGGGTGATTTTATCAATAAGAGTGTTTATTTCGGAAACAGAGTCCTGAAGATCGATTATGTTTTCTGTTTTTAAATTATTGAGTTCCGTAGCATAGCTTTTAAGAGTCTGTGTTACCGAGTAGGCTTCGTTTCTTACGATGCTTGCCAGCTCTTTGTTGTAGGGAGAATCGGCGGCGTATTTTGACAGGGCTTCCTTGAGATCGTCAAGGTTTTTTACGAGTCCTGTGTTGTTAATATCGCTGAGGATCTTTTCGGCTTCGGAAAGCACCGACTGTTTTACGTCAAATTCCGCAACGTAAGCGGTAAATTCTCTGTAACGCTTGTCGACGTATTTGTCTCTTATCTGACTTACTCCGAAGGCGTTTACGCCCTGACCCGAAAGGGAAAGCTTAGCGAGCTTCGAGCCGTATTTGCCCGTCATTGGGATATAGCTGGAGTTTAAGTCCACACGCTGTCTGCTGTACCCGTCGGTATTGATATTGGACAGGTTGTGGTTGGTAACGTCCAGCGCCTTCTGTGAAATCTGGATAGTGCGCTTTGAAACCTCATAGCCTATAAAAGTAGAACGCATAAATTGATCCTCCTAAGAAATATGAAAACACATAAAATTCAAAAATTCAAATTCCGCAGTTCCTCGGTCATACGCTTCCGATAATGTCGCCGCCGGAGCCTCCGCCGCCCTTTACAAAGCGCGCGTCGCCCGAATAGGCGCCTATTCCCGTAAGTTCGTTAACGCCGAGAAGCTTTGCCTGCACCTTTAATTTTCTCTCTACCAAGTCATTTGAAATCTCGTTTATTCTTTTTATTTTGGCAATAGATTTGTTGAGCCTGTCGCTTTGCAAATCAAGAGCCGGTACGTAATCTTCCGGAAAAAATTCGGGAAGATCAGCCAGCTTCACGCCTTTTATCCCCGCTTGTTCAAAAAGCGCCAGCCTTTTGTCCTCCAGAGAATTGCTTTTCATAATATAGCTTTGTTCATCGACCAAAGCCTCTTCAAGCCAGTTAAGATCGTCTTTGAGGATATGATTCTGTTTTTCCAGAAGGAAATCCGCCAGCTTTTCAAAGTGGGTATTGTACTGATCGAGGAATCTTATAATAACGTCGGCGGTATGAACAGTCATATAACAGCCTCCTTACTGACCGAGAACAGCCATTGCGATAATTTCGGGGCTGACGGGACAATTATCCCCGCTGTAAGCGGCCCGGAGCTGTTCGATTCTTGTTGTGTTCGCCTCCGTTTCTATGGCGGAAGCGGTATTTGCTTTGGCGGCAGCCAATGCTCCCGCAAAATCAAAGTCCACCTTATCGGTATTGACGGGGGTCTTTTCCGCCGTTTTTTTGCCTGCGGAGACGCCCGCGAACTTTTCGTAGGAGCGTATAGCGCCCGCGTTAGGTCTTAAATTCTTTATCTCCATAAAATCAACCCTTTCTGTGCTGTTATGGGTGGGCTTGTTTTTTTCGTCCGGCTTTTACATTTGGGGAGAGCGCTGCGGAGTCTTTCCCCGAAAGACTCGCTTTAAGCCCGGACTTTGTTTTTTCATAAATTTACGCATTTTTATCTCACTTATAATATCGGCAGCGGAAGAAAAATCTTTAGCTTTTATTTGTATTATTTATGAAATTTTTGTGAAGTTTAAGTGAAAACAAGTTAAGGCTTTTTCACATGTTGCTCCCGGAATGAAATCTTGCCCGGTATTTGCCGCAAATAAAAGGTCTTTGAGTCAAAAAAGCCTGCAATATACGTATGCTGCCGTGTTTTTCCGGATAATTTTTTGTTTTTGTCTGCGTCGTGTGACAAGATTTTATTTGGGGAGAAATTGTTTAGAAAGAAAATTATTGATTTTTTGGAAAAAAGTGGTATAATTTATTCAGGCTATTGCAAATTGCATTTGCCGGAAAAAATTTATAAAGGAGGAATCCCAAAATGAAGGATTTCGCAAAAAAGATCATCTCCGCCGCAGCGGCGCTGACAATGGCCGCAAGCATGTCCGTTTACGCGGAGGAAACCGTGCCGGTTGAAAATGTGAATGACGGTGCGCCGACTGTAATAACCGAAGACTCAATGAACAGAGTGGTGGGTTGTGTCAACCATGTTACATTTAGGAATGATGACCATGTGATCAGTACTAGTCGGGGAAAACATAATGTTAGCGGAAACCGAACATGCTACACAACAATAAAGAAGTACGGTTATAATTTAATCTGTATGAAATGTGGCAAAACAGTTGATACAGTTCCAACAAGAATGGTTGTAGAACATTCCATAGCTCATTGATTTTGTATAGCAATTAGCGAATACGTTCATTGTTGCTGTAAAATTATAGTTTGACAACAATTTTATTCCCCGAAAAATGATTTTTATCTTTTCGGGGAATAAAAATATTATCATTTTAATTTAAAGATTTCAATCGGAAAAGTATAAAAAACAAAAATGAAAGGAAAAAACATTATGCAAAAGCTTATACGCTTTTTGGCTGCCGCGGCGCTTGTCTTAGCCTTTTCCTCCTGTTCAAGCCCGAAGCCTGTCAATATTGATCCTATTTATAACGAGGAGAGGATAGAATATGACGTAGATTCGATGGATATAAGCATATACGAAGAAAATATATATATTTTCGAGGTTTCGCCTGAAAAAGGAGAGAATATTTCGGTGTTTGACGGAACAGGAAAAAAGCTTCGGGAATTCGGCATGAAGAACGGGCATTCCGGCACATGTGACATTGCCGACGGAACAATTTACACTGTATACAATTTATGGGAATATGACGAATTGGGCGAATACGCTCCATCGCGCATGATCCTTTATTCAACGGATATTGAAACGGGAGATTCCGAAGAAATATGCTGTTTTAAAAATATTTCTTACGTATATAAAGTAAGGGCTGTTGGAGACAAGCTTTACTGGATCGGCACCAAAAAGGACGCTCAACCGTTTGAAGAAAGTATTCTGACAAGCGACGATACGCTTATTTATCACTCCGACCTCGGTAATGTGTTCGGCTATGTGGATTTGAACAAGGGAGAGATTGTCGAAACGGATATTTCCCACCCTGTGGCTTTTTCCGAAAGAAACGGACGAATATACGTATATAACTATGAAGAGGGCAAGGGCTATCAATTCTATGATTATACGGCCAACGCCGTGATTTGCAAAACCAATAAAATTAAGAATATTAACGACTTTGAAATTATAAACGACAACGCAGACTTTGTTTTCACAATAAGCGATGTGCAATCTCCTTATGTAAATACTCTTACCTTCACCGGAATGGACAATACAAGCGGAATAATACAGCTTGACGACGGAATATATCCATATGGATTTTCCGCGGAAGGAGATTATCTCTGTCTCAGCGGGGGAGAAAATTTCAGTGATAACGAACATAAAGTGTACAAATATTATGTCGGTAACGTAAGCACCGAAAATCCCCCTATAAGAGTTATAACCGATTCCGATATCGTTCGGGATTTTCCGCTGTTTTCCTGCGGTTATCAGATAAAAAAAGACCGGCTTTCAAGCGGAGAATTTTCATTGACCGTTTTATCGTTGGATAAAAATTACGATATGGTTATGCTGGATTCAAGCGAAAGCTGTGCCAACGAAATAAAGAGCAAAGGAAGTTTCTATCCCCTGAACGATATACCCGGAGTTAAGGAATATATAGACGGCTGCTTCCCCGGATTAAAGGAGGCGGCAACCGACGAAAACGGAGACATATGGATGCTGCCGGTTTCCGTCGATGTGCCCGTTATAAGATACAACGTGAAAAACTGCGCGGAAAAGGGCATATCCTTTTCTTCCGATTTAAGCGATTTTATAAGCAATATAAATAAGGCTTACGATTATCCGGAGTATTTTTTCTGCGAATCGTACACCGTCGTTAGGTCAATGCTGACCTCCTACCTTTCCGAAAATGACAGCTTTGATACGAATGTTTTCCGAAATATTGCGGGCATAATAAGGAAAAATTATTTCAGTAAGGCATTAAGAAACGACAGCAAGGTTTCAAGCGCTTTTTCCAATAAAATGTTTGAAGATCCTTGGCTTCCCGACAGCGAACTGTATAAAGAGATTTACGATAAAGCGCTTTTTGCCCTGACGCCTTATCTTAAGGAACAAAAAAATTCCATAGGTGACGAAAGTCTTTTAGCCGCGCCCATACCCACGGTAAACGGAGTAAACAGCGCTTTCTGCACCTTTATCAGCGTGAACCCAAATTCGGAGCACTTGGAGGAAACTCTCCTTTTTATAGAAAAAACCGTTTCTCGCTTTGCCAATAAGAAAAACGGCTTTATTATGGCGGACAGAACGCTCTATGACGAAGATCCTTATACTCGGAGCCTTTACGATATATACGCAAACAGTAAGGTATTCTTTACCGTGCCGTGGGAAATTTATCAGGACGATTTTGAAAGCTGCGCAAAGGGAGTGCTGGAGCTTGAAGATTTTATTGCCGAAGCGGACAGAAAGCTGTCGGCGTATCTTTACGAGTAGCGGCAACTGATGTTTTTGTGGATATTCCATACACGGCGCATTGAATTTCTCCTTAAAATTTTTTCTTTTATTTTTTGGCAGTGGGTAGATTTTTACATAAAATTGTGGTACAATACTAAAATAAAAGGAAATTTACAGGAAGAAAGGCTGATCATAATATGAAAACAAATATCTTTGACGAATCATGGCGCAAAAGCGTCAAAGCGGAGTATGAGGCGGACAGGCTCAATTACGAAAAAGCGGAGAAATACGCGCTGATTTTTTTATCGGAAACTCTTGAGATTGAAAACAGGATAGAGGGAAACCGCGTTTACTGTACCAAAATGAACATGTTTGTTACTCCTCATGTAACGGGTCTGGCGGATCATAAGGCGGGGATCAGCTTTGTGGTATATTCTCCCGATTTGGGCGGGGAAATGTACGAACACAGCACCGGTATCGGCGACGATACCGTACAGTCGGTGGAGGTAGCCGTATGCTCCTTTGCTTACTCCTTTATCGACGGACTTGTCAAAATGAACGGCAAAGCAGACGAAAAGGATTCCGACTCGGAGATCGCCACCATTTTCGGCGGAAAAACCCATAAGTGGAGAGCTTATTTCAGCGACGTGGTCACAATAGGCAACGCACCCGACGTGGGAGGCGCGGAATATTACTGGAATAAGCTTAAAAAGCTTATTCTGAAAAGATTGGGCAATCAGAAGGTCTGCTACGTAAAAGTATATCTTGACAGGGCGGGGGGAGACATAACCGGCGAATGCCGCGTTGACGACGCGCTGAGCATGGAGCTTAGCATATTGCTGGTAAACGAGGTTTCAAAGTGGAAGCCGAAGGGCTTCGCCTCTCATAAAATGTATTTCTTCATACGTCAGGAGGACGAAACGCTGGAGCCTTATCCTTATTCCGGCGAGAACGGACAAATCGCGCTTAAAAAGAAAATAAAAACGGCTATGGATTTGTTTTATGAAGCGGACACAGAGGAAAAAAACGGGCAATTGTTCCAAA
This sequence comes from uncultured Ruminiclostridium sp., assembly GCA_910585505.1. Taxonomy (GTDB): domain Bacteria; phylum Bacillota; class Clostridia; order Oscillospirales; family Ruminococcaceae; genus Ruminiclostridium_E. Next base: position 15,730 of record CAJUFF010000024.1, read on the forward strand.
ATATGAAAAAAGCGCTTGACGACGATATACTCGCATTTGAATGTTATTCTCTGCTTCCCGAAATGTGCGCAGAAAACGCTTTCCGAAATGTAAGGCATTCAGAATCCATGGACATATTCATAGGAGATAAGCCGTCGCGTCAGATTTATAAAAACCAGCTTGCCGATTACTGGCCCATGAGCAGGATTTTGTTTGACATTCTTAACAGCGGCGCTTTCGGAAGCCATACGGACGAATTATATAAAAAATATGTGGATACAAGCGCTATAAAAAGCGTACTGGAACAGCTCGGGCAAAAAGGGATAAAACCGGAAGACGTGAAAATGGAGCCTCTTGAGTTCAGGGCGGAAGAGTGGTTTGAGGTCAGATAAGAAGCCGAAATACGAGTGCAATTCCAATTACTGTTTTTATTTGTACAGGCTTGTAAATCATACGTGGAATCGGCGTGAAAGCGGGCAAAGCCGCCGCTTTGGGCGCGGAAAGTAAATTTGTTTTATTTTCCGTTCCCAAGCGGCTTTGCCCGCTTTTTTTGTATATAATAAATAAAAATCAAAACAGGTCTTTATTTTTTAAAAAAAATGTGCTATACTATATAAGAATTATTGTCAAAAAAATAAAATCTCAATATTTCCGTAAAAAACACCCGAAAGGAGCAAAAACTTTGGGTATCATAATCTCGATAGTAAACCAGAAGGGCGGCGTAGCCAAAACCACCACCGCCATAAATCTTTCCGCCGCCATCGGACAGAAGGGGAAAAAGGTTCTTCTCGTTGACTTGGATCCGCAGGGCAACGCCACCTCCGGTATAGGCGTGAACAAAAAGGAACTGGAATATACTACATATGACGTTATAATGGGCGAGGTAAGACCTTCCGAAGCGGTAATAAAGACCAATTACAAAAACGTCTCCATTATCCCCGCCACACAGGCTCTGGCTCAGTCGGAGCTTCAGCTTGCGGCTTTCGATAAAAAAACCTTGCAGTTAAGAAAAGCCCTTTTGCAGATAAAGGACGATTACGATATAATAATAGTCGATTGTCTCCCCTCGTTGGGAGTATTGGCTCTTAACGGACTTTCCGCCTGCGACAGGATAATCATACCCATGCAGTGCGAGCCGTACAGTCTGGAAGGCGTGGCGGAGCTTCTTGCTACCGTAAAAAGAGTTAAAGCGAGTACAAACAAGGGGCTTCAGATAATGGGGATTGTGTTTACCATGCTGGATAAAAGGCTGATCGTAAACAAAGAGGTAATGGAAGCCATAAAGAGCAACTTCCCCCCCGATACCATTTTTAAGACGGAAATACCCAGAAACGTAAAAATATCCGAAGCGCCCAGCCATGGGGAGCCCATCACCTATTACGACTCTTCCTCAAAGGGAGCGGACGCATATAAAAAGCTTGCCGCCGAGGTGATGAAAAGAGCGTCTTCGGCGGGAAAAATGCTTTGATAAAGGAAGGGATGGCATAGGAATGGCAAAAAAAGCAGGTCTGGGGAATAAATTCGCCAGTATTTTCGATGACGACGTTGGAGTAATGGACAGCCCAGAAACGGGCGGTATTGTTACCCTTAACATAAACGATCTGGAACCAAACAAGGAACAGCCCCGAAAGGAGTTTGATCCCGAACAGCTCAATCTTCTGGCGGGCTCCATAAACAAGCACGGAGTGATACAGCCCCTTACCGTCCGCGAAAAAAACGGAACCTATCAGATAGTCGCCGGCGAGCGGCGCTGGCGGGCGGCAAAGATAGCGGGTTTAAGCGAGGTGCCGGTAAGAATAATGGAGCTTACCGATTCCGAAACAGCTCAGATCGCCCTTATCGAAAATTTGCAGCGCGAGGATTTGAACCCCATTGAAGAGGCCAACGGCTACAAGGTGCTCTCCGAAAAATACGGCTTAAAGCAGGAGGAGATTGCGGCCAGCGTAGGAAAAGCCCGTTCATCCATCACCAACGCTATGCGCCTTCTGGAGCTTCCCGAAGAGGTGAAAGAGCTGACCAGACAGGGTAAATTGTCCCAAGGGCACTGTAAAGCCCTGCTTTCGGTGCAGGACGAGGTAAAGCAGCTTGAGCTTGCCCATAAAACCGCTTTGGAGCAGCTTTCGGTGAGACAGCTTGAATCCCTTTGCAAAGCGTTGTCGAACAATAATAAAAAGCCCGCCCTAAAGCAAATACCCGCTTTTTTCACCGAGGCGGAAATAAGCCTGAAAAATCTTACGGGGCAGCCTGTCAAAATTACGCCAAAGAAAAATAAAATAACCCTTGAGATTTCCTGTAAAAACGAAGAGGAATTGAGGGATCTGCTCAAAATAATAGGACAATGAAAGGAAAACCAAAATGCTCGACATTAAATTTTTAAGACAAAATCCCGATATTGTAAAAGAAAACATCAAAAAGAAATTTCAGGACGAAAAGCTTCCCATGGTGGACGAGGTAATCGACTATGATAAGCAGCAGCGTGAATGTCAGCAGCGCTCCGACTATCTCCGCAGTCAGCGCAACAGTATTTCCAAGGGAATAGGCGCTCTTATGGCTCAGGGGAAAAAGGACGAGGCAGAAGCCGAAAAGAAAAAAGTAAGTGATATGGCGGAGGAAATGGCGCAGCTTGACGAAAAAATGTCCGAGTTAAGCGCGAAAATACGCGAAAGAATGTTGGTTATCCCCAATATTATAGACGGCAGCGTACCCATCGGAAAAGACGACAGCGAAAACGTGGAGATTGAGAAATTCGGCGAGCCTGTTGTGCCAGATTTCGAGATTCCTTATCACACCGATATTATGGAAGCCCGCGGCGGAATTGACCTTGACAGCGCCAGAAAGACCAGCGGCAACGGCTTTTACTATCTAAAAGGGGATATTGCCCGCCTTCATTCCGCCGTTTTAAGCTATGCCCGCGATTTTATGATAGACAAGGGATTTACCTATTTTATTCCCCCTTATATGATAAGGAGCAACGTGGTTACCGGCGTTATGAGCTTTGCGGAAATGGAAAATATGATGTACAAGATCGAGGGCGAGGATCTGTACCTTATAGGCACCAGCGAACACTCCATGATAGGAAGATTTATTGATACATTTCTTGACGAAAAAGAGCTTCCCCAGGCGCTCACAAGCTACTCTCCCTGTTTCCGCAAGGAGGTTGGCGCTCACGGTATCGAGGAGAGGGGCGTTTACCGTATCCATCAGTTTGAAAAGCAGGAAATGGTGGTGGTATGTAAGCCGGAGGACAGTATGGATTGGTTCCGTAAGCTTTATTCCTATACCGTGGAGTTTTTCCGAAGCCTTGATATACCCGTGAGGACTTTGGAGTGCTGTTCCGGCGATCTGGCCGACCTTAAGGTAAAGAGCATAGACGTTGAAGCGTGGTCGCCCAGACAGAAGAAATATTTTGAGGTGGGGAGCTGCTCCAATTTAGGTGACGCTCAGGCGAGAAGATTGGGAATAAGGATAAAAAATAAGGAAAAGGGCAATTATTTTGCTCATACTCTTAATAATACGGTTGTGGCTCCGCCGAGAATGCTTATCGCTTTTCTGGAGAATAATTTGCAGGCGGACGGAAGCGTGAGGATACCCGAATCGCTCAGAATGTATATGGGCGGGAAGGAAAAAATATAACAATCTGCGCTTTATGTGAACACGCTCTAAATAGTTTAAAAAGGGATTGGTATTAAATAAAAAACATCGAAGCCGCCGCTTGAGTGCGGAAAACAAACCTTTATTATAGAATCTGTACGGTTTTGTTTTCCACTCCCAAGCGGCGGTTTTTATTGTTCTAATTCATAAATGCTATTATTCCATAACATTATTCCGCAAAAATCATTAAAATATATCGGAAAGCGTAATATTTACGATAATTCTTCCATTAACATACCTTGCTCCTATACTTCCCCCCATTCCCTCCGTCAGACTTTTCGCAATGGCAAGTCCAAGCCCGGTGGAGCCTCTCCCCGTCTCCACAGTGTAAAACCGTTCAAACAATCTGTCGACCTGCACCTCGTCAAGCCCCGACGCGGTATTTGCAAATATAATCTCCCCGTTTTCCTTCAGCGCAATATCCAGATCTCCGTCGCTGTATTTGGCCGCGTTGTTGAGCAGGTTTGCGAAAACTCTGGACAGCGCCGAGCGGTCGGCGTTTCGGGTAATCTTTTTTTCGGTTATATCTATATTCGGTAAAATGCCTTTGTCGGTAAGCGCCGCGTAAAAAGCCGCTATGCTCTCCTCCAGCACGTCGTTTACGGTTAAAGGCTTTATTTCAAGTCTGCTTTCTCCCGCCATTATCACTGAATATCCGAAAAGCTCCTCCGTGAGCTTTTTCATGGCTTCCGTCCTGTTCTTTATTATCTTTATATATCCCGAAATTTCCTGCGAATCCGATTCTCGCTCCAGAAGGTCAAGATAACCGCAGATAGCCGTAAGAGGAGTTCTAAGATCGTGGGATATATTGGTTATCGCCCGCTTAAGCTCGCTGTCGCCCTGCTCGTAAATATGTCTCTTTTCGTTTAAAATTTCAAGCTGTACGTTAAGGCTTGCGGTCAGCGATCTAATATCTTTGTCCCCGCTTGATACGCTTATAGGAGTATTAGTGTTTTCTGAAAGCTTTTCCTCAAGGCTCTCCCTTATTTCCCGCGCGGACTTTTTTATAAGAAAAAGCTTTATTCCAAGCGCAGCGGCCATTGCCCCCATAACCGAGCATACAATAATAAGGACTGTGTTAAGCGGCAAGATAGCTCCTCCTTTTTTCCGAAACCGGCTCTATAATACCAATCTTTATTTTATATTTTTCCTTCTGAAAATCAAAATTCCCGCTCCCGCGAAAAATACCAGCACCGCCGCGTCCGCCGCCAAAGGAAACGCCGAGGCGGGGGCTTCCCCATCGCTTGCCATATGATAAAGCTGTGATACGGGCAGGTTTTCGTCAAGAAACTCATATATTTTTCTTTGAGTCCCCGAAATATAATAAGGATTTTTCGTGCTCCTCAACTTCTCGATATGCTGGGTTCCGCTTTCGTCTATTGTCATTGCGTAATCGGGGTAATATTCGGGGGCGTCCAGTTTGCTTTCAATATACACCGTAATGAAAAACAGCGCCATAAACGACAATATAAGTGTTACGCAGTTCACCGCCTTGCTGCTGATTATCATGGAGCCGAAAACGAAAAGCGAAGTTAAGGCTATGTTGGCGGCTATCATAAAGGCTATACAAACCGCGATATGCCCCAGTGTGAATTTCGTGCCCATTATCGGTATTCCAACGGCAAGTACCGTCCCTACTGCCAAAAGCATCGCCGTTACGTTTGCGCAGATACAAACCGTAAGATTCGCCAGATACACCGTGCCCCTGCTATGACCTGCGATAAGCTTGTTTCGCAACCCCCCGTCTCCGTATTCCCTTCCGATAAATATACCCGTAAACACCAACGCGGCAAAAATCATGGTCATGGCGGCGTCAAACATAATGCTGTCGGTATAAAAATTTCGGGATATTTGCGCGGTCAAATCCGGACTCAGGTTTTCCGGAGCCGAGTTCAGATCCGCTGAGGCCAAAACCGACCTTATTTCCATAAAATGAAGTACGATATTGGATAGACTGTAAAGAAACGCAAAGGCAATATAAATTTTAAAACAAAGGCTTTTCCGCATTTTAGCCAGATTCGCCGAAATCAGATTATACATATATAAAAATTTCCTCTCTTTATTTTATATCTTTTTTTCTGAATAAAAGTATACCTGCTTCGGTTACGGCTATCAGCACTATTATATCATATATCGCGGTTTTCGCCAACTCCGGAGCGTTTAAAGAAGCGATCCGGTAAAGCTGTGACGAAGGGAGGAAATCGTTTAGGAACTCAAACGCTTTCCGCGCGTCGCCTTCAAGATAATAAGGATTTTTTTCCTGCTCCGCCATTCTGTACTCGAAGCCGTTATCCTCCGTGGCTACAAGCTCCATTCCTCCGTAATATTCCGGTTCTTCAAGGCGGGAATCCACAAACGAGGTGGCTCCGAACATAAAAAAAGTGAAAAGAAGCAGTATTACCAAAGCTGAAGCCTTGCTTTTCACTAACATCGCTATGAAAATAAACAGAGCGGTGATGGAAACAATGGCGATCACCGATATAACAATGTTTACGGCCGCTTCCCCCGCCGACATATCTATTCCCATGAGAGGTATGCCTATGGAAAATACCGCAATTAAATTGATGAGAAGCGCCATAACATTGACGGCCGCACATACTATAAAATTTGAAAGATAAATCCCAAAGCGCCCGTGACCTACCACAAGCTTATTTCGTATAGTGCCGTCGGAATATTCCCTGCCCACAAACATTCCCGCAAATACCGCAGCTGCAAACATTATCGCCAATAGTCCGTTAAAGGCGAGGCGATCTATTGCAAAATTCACGTCAAACCCCATGTTTTGGGCGTTACACAGGCTTATATATTCGGACAATACCGTTATAACGCCGTATATCGCGGCAAAGCCCATATATATTCTGAAACAAAGGGATTTAGCCATTCTTGAAAAATCGGATATAACAAGCTTTGCCATTTATACCCGCTCCCTTCCGCCGCCCACTAAGTTGACGTAATAGCTTTCAAGGCTTTCGTCCCTTTCATTCATGGAAATAACCTCGCAGCCTTCTTTTTCCAAAGCCAATGTAAGTCTTGTGACGTTTACCTTTTCATAAATGTCCGCTTCGTTGTCGGATATAATTTTGTACTCAATCTTCATTTCTTCGAGCACCTTTGCGAGAGCTTCTACGCTGCTGACCTGTGCTCTTACGCACTTCCTGCACGATTTTTCCAGTTCCTCGGCGCTTATCTCCTTAACTATCCGCCCGCCGTCGATAAAGCCGTAATGAGTGGCGAGTTTTGAAAGCTCGTCTAAAATATGGCTGGAAATAAGAAAGGTAATTTGTTTTTCCCTGTTGAGCTTTAAAATAAGCTCTCTTATTTCAATTATTCCCTGAGGGTCAAGACCGTTTACCGGCTCGTCAAGCACAAGAAAGTCGGGACTTCCCGCCAAGGCTACCGCTATGCCCAGCCTTTGCTTCATACCCAAGGAAAAATTCTTTGCCTTTTTCTTTCCCGTGTTTTCCAGACCCACGAGCTTAAGAATCTCCCCCGCCCCGTCGGTGTTGGGAATGCCCAAAATGCGGTATTGAAGCTTGAGATTATCAATCGCCGTCATATCGGTGTAAATAGACGGGGTTTCCACCACCGCGCCCATTCTCCGACGGGATTTCGCTATGTTTTTTGAGCTGTATCTTCTGCCGTAAATGCTGTAATCCCCGGAGGTAGGCTCCTGTAAGCCGCAGATCAGGCGTATAAGCGTGGTCTTTCCCGCTCCGTTCTTGCCCACAAAGCCGTAGATGGAGCCTTTGGGAACATTCATTGAAAGCCCGTTCAGCGCCTTGAAACCTCGGTAGCTTTTACAAAGCTCCTCGGTTTTCAGAATGTAATCCATTTGTTTTCCTTCCTTTCCTCTTTTTTGATTACGGCGTTATTTTACCACAAAACAGTAAAGAAAGCGGTAAAGAAAACAGTAAAGATTTTGTAAAGATTTTCGGTTATATTCGGAAGCTTCCGTCCGGAGAATGGCGTCTCCTGCTATTATAACATTAGACCTCTTTGACACAGGATAAAATCATAGTCAAAATGGTTATTACACCCGAAACACTGTTAACCAATTAAAAACCATTTTTCCAATTTTTAATTGGTTAACAGTATTATCCACTTTTTAAACCGATATTAGTATTAGTCGCTTCGCTTCTGTTTGCTTATATTTTTGTTTGATTGCTATAATATTTTCCGCATTGACGTTTGATCCTCGATTATCAATATTTTTTTCATATACGTCCTCCCGACGGGATTTAAAAGGAAATCCACGGTTTGGGAATAAAAAGCTCCTTAAAAAGATCCACCGCGTAATCGTCGCTCATGCCCGATATGTAATCGGCGGCAGCTTTTTCGATTCCGTCGCTCTCGGCTATGTCAAGGTACAGCTTGGGCATCTCTTCGGGGCGCTTTACGTAATAATCGAAAAGGCTTTCCACCACATGACAGGCCTTTTCTTTTTCGGACGTGTTGGCTTTGGTGTAATAAACGTGAGAAAACATAAATTCCCTTAATATATCATGGGCTTTTTTTACTTCTTCTCCGTAGCCCACATCCGGTTTTCCCGCGCTTTCGGCTATAATATCACTTACGAGAGCGGTTATACGCTGTGTTTTGGTATGGCCAAGTATCTCTACCGCTTCGCGGGGAAGCTCCTCCTCTTTTAACACGCCGCCTCTTATTGCGTCCTCTATGTCGTGGTTTATGTATGCAATTTTGTCGGAAAGCCTTACCACGCGACCCTCCAGTGTGACGGCGGTTTTATTTGTATGGCAGAGTATGCCGTCCTTTACCTGCCGGGTAAGATTTAGACCTTTCCCTTCCCGTTCTATTACTTCGCAGACTCTTACGCTTTGTTCGTAATGCCTGAAGCCGCCGCAAAGTCCGTTCAGCGTTCTTTCCCCGTCGTGTCCGAAAGGCGTGTGGCCTATGTCGTGACCTAAGGCGATGGCTTCGGTAAGGTCTTCGTTTAAGCGCAAGGCTCTTGCGACGGTTCTCGCTATCTGAGCCACCTCAAGCGTGTGGGTAAGGCGGGTGCGGTAGTGATCGGATTTCGGGATCAGGAACACCTGCGTTTTGTGTTTAAGCCTGCGGAACGCGCCGCAATGTATAATTCTATCCCTATCGCGCTGAAAATCCGTGCGTATGGGGCAAGGCGTTTCTTCTCTCCGCCGGCCGCTTGCGTTTATACTTTGGAAGGCATACGGAGAAAGCATCAGGGACTCGTTTTTAAAGGTTTGCTCTCTTGGGGGAATCGGTTGTACTGACGGCATTTATTTTCTCCTCTCCCGATTTTTGTTTTCAAGGATACATTTTTCTCGGTATAATTATATATACATTTTTTATGTGATGTTTTCCTTTGTTTTTATGTAATTTTTTTGTGATATTTATATTTTCGTCGATTTGCACAAATCTTATACTATTTGCAAATCATACTATAGACAAACCGAAAATTTGGAATGATTTGCAAATAGTGCTTTGGGTGTAATTTCGATTCAATCTATTGTCTATAGATCGAATCGAAATTAGTATTATAAGTACAAGCTCTGATTCCCGATCAAAGCATAGACAAATTTTGTTGTCGATCGGGAATTATACTGTTAACCAATTAAAAATTGGAAAAATGGTTTTTAATTGG
>CAJUFF010000025.1 GCA_910585505.1 uncultured Ruminiclostridium sp.
TCCATGTCCCTTATTATACTGCTTCTTTCTAAAAAAGTAAATGCTGTTGCCCTGCATAGCACTTATGATTTTCAGTCAAAAGTGCTATGGCGAAAACTTCTTTATGAGCACCCGTCTTTGCAGGGCTTCCCATCTTAAAAAACGGTCCGCCGGACTGTTTCTCAATCACCCATTTCGAAGGCGCTTAACAGACTGGCGCGAAGCGCCAGTCTCAGACGCAAACGCTTTTCGGACTCCTTCCGAAATTTTGCTTAGCAAAAACGCTTATTGCCATTCGACGCGGGAAGTTTTGCCCTCCGCGGGGGGCGACCAAAGGGACTTTGTACCTTTGGAAACCCTGCTTCCTTTTTGTATCACAAAAAGGAAGCGAAAAAAATTGATAGTTTTTTACAGCCCCTATAAAACGTCCTATGGGCGGCTGATTATTCGCTTAAAATCAGTTTGTCGATTTCTATATGGGAACTAAACTTGAACTTGGCGTTTTTCAGATACTCGCCGAAATTTTCCTCAACCTTTTTCCAAAGACCGTAATCGTAATGTCTTATCGTTTTTTCAAGCAAAAAGGGATCGGCTCCGTATTTAAAAACCGTCTGCTTCACGGCGGACTCCATTCTTTTTATTACCGCGTCGCCGCAGAGTTTTTCCAACTCGTCGTTTTCATCCTCATACCTGCCTTTGGGAGTGGAAAGAAAACGGCCGCCGGAACGAAGATCAACGGTAAGCACCAACTGATCGTTTTCAAATGAGGGCTTTATTTTTGTTTTAATATTCACAAGTCCGACCGATATTTTTTCGTCCCTGTAGTCAACAGTCACGGTTCCCGTTTCGGTTTTGCAGCACAGTATCTGGAGACCCGACATCACTTCTATGTCAACATCGTCCACCGCTTTTCCCTCGTTTATCAGTACGCCTCCCGATATTTCAAGTGTCTTTCCGTCCTCGGAGGCGTCGCTTTGCCCGCTGTCAAGTAGTCTTAATCTTGGCAGCGCGGAGCTTTGTCTTACCGTCTGCAATGCCGTGAACAGCTCAAGAGCGTTGGGGAGAGCCACTATTCCGCTTTTTTCCGCGTTGGTGAGAAGGAATTTCAGCTTCTGTGTGGAAACAATACCCTCGCTGAATTTTACCTCCAACACCTTTTCCGCTTCCTCCTCCGCAACGGTCACCAACATATCCGGGTGACTCTGGAAGAAGCTTTTGGTGAAATCCATCACTTTTTCCACCGAATTCTCTGCCGCTTTTTTTCCTATTACGATAAACTGGGTAACTCCTAACATCATTTCGCGCCCGCAGCGGAAGGTTGCGTCCTCCAGCGCGGCATATACGTTATCCCCCTCGCCTTTTGAGGTCAAAACATTGGGCTGTGAGTTGTCGACAAGGGTTCTTCCGCCAATTCCGGTAGGATTGTAGTACTGGAACATCACCTTGTATTTTTCATCTTCGTAATCTACGCCTATGGCAAGTATTATCGCCTTTTCGTTGAGCTCGGTGTGCGGTACGCAGCCTGACAGTGCGCTCAGAGAAAAAAGTGAAAACAGCAGAAGCGCCGATATTTTTCGGGAAACTTTCTTAAACATTCGCCTTAGCTCCTTTATTCTTTTTATTTGAGCCGATTTTTGCCATTATCAGCGCAATCAGAGGGAAAAGCGCTCCGCAGGTAATCATGGGTATGCCGCAGGTGAGAATTGCGGTCACGGCTATAACAAAGTCCGAGCTTCCGCCGAAGGCTACGGACGCAGCCGCCGTTATCACTATACACGCGAGGGCGGCTATAATTCCCGCTTTTTTTCCTATCAGACGATCGAAGGTCGTTCGTACGCATAGCATAGCCAGTGAAATTTTTACTATACACATCAGCGTCCACACCGCCACGTCGATACCGTCAAGCCTTTGAAACAGTACTATATTGGAAAGTGCGGAAACGGTGAAAAAAGGAAAATTGGCGCTTCCCACAAATGGCCCCAGCAGCAATATTTCAAGCAGATACATAAGCTCCAAAATAAGCATTACGGCGGGTACATACCAGTATACCGTGCGCTGTGATTTTTCCGAAATATGCTCCGCAAGAACGGAAAAATAGATTATTTCCGAGTTGCTTCCTATCTGTTCCGCCACTTCTCCCCAAAAGGTGTCTTTACGATCTATCAGGTTGGGGTAAAGCCATTTTGTGTTGAACATATCCCATGTGCTTATTGCAACCAGTATCAAAAACCCCACGAACACGGCGGCAAAGATTACTCCGCTTCTTGCCGTTGCCTGTATTCCCTTCCATACCGCAAAGGCGCATGCGATAAGAGGCAGGATTATAAGCAGATATTCGGGCGCCTGCCCGAATATGGTGCTGGACGCATAAAATTTCATTCGGCACATGGAGGATATGGAAGCGATCAGTACCGAAACCGTAAGCAGTATGGCATAGACCCAGCCCAAGACTTTGTTTTTATCTATAATTATACCTACGGCGCTTTTTCCCGGATATTTCGCCGAAAGGCAAATAAGGGGAATATACTGTACGAACAGTATGGCGTAGGCGGTAAGGATAACGGTAAATCTTTGCATACCGTATTGGACGGTGGTCAGGGGAAAGTTCATAGCCTCGGAAAAAAGTCTCGAAGCCGCGAACAGTACCGCAAGCTGTAAATAGCTTATTTTTTTTATTGATGTTAACTGCACCTGTTGGTCTCCTGTTTTAATATTGTGTTAGGGCTTGTATTCATAGGATTTGCGCGTGGATTTTCGAGCAAATTTTGACGAGGACAACGGAAAGCCGAAGGAATACTTGACGTATTTCAAGGCTTTACAACGCGGTCATTGGCAATATTTGCCGAAAAGACGCGTGCTATATCCCATGAATACAAGCTATTATTTCGGGTCAGCTCATACGGTTTTCTTCGTTCATTTCTCCCACGTTTACTCCCGCAAGATCCTGAACCCGATAATCCTTTTCCGACATTTTACGCCAGCCTCTTCTTATAATAAAGTCGCGGAGCGCTTTGGGAGAGAACGGAGAAAGAGGAGCGGTGTGAGGCACTCCGTAGTTTTCCTGTGAGCAAAGCTTTATGGCGATCATGGCCGACAATATCGTTATTCCGAAAAGTCCCCAGATTCCTCCCACTATTATATAAGCGAAGCGAAGCACCGCTATGCTGTCGTACAGGTCGGGCACCACAAAGCTCGTTATGGCCGACATAGCCACCATAAGCACCATGGGCGCTCCCACCAATCCTGCGGATACCACGATATCGCCTATTACAAGGCCTCCCACTATAGAAACGGCGTGGCCTATATTTGTCGGTATACGAAGTCCCGCTTCTCTCATTATCTCATAAAAGACGTGAATCAGAAGGCATTCGGGCAGCAGTGGGTACGGCGTGTCCTGAATACTTGTGGCCAGATTAAGCAGCAGCGCTTCGGGAAAAAGCTCCGGGTTAAAGTTAGCCAGCGCCACGTAAAAGCCCGATACCACCGTTGCAAATATTATCGCCATATATCTTATAATACGGATAAAGGCGGCGAATATGGGTCTTCCCGTATAGTCATCTATCACCGAAAAATTTTCCATAAACAGCTTCGGCACGAAGAGGGCGAAGGGCGTGCCGTCAATAAGCACTCCCACCTTGCCCTCGTGAAGCTTTGCGGTGAGCACATCGGGACGTTCGGTAGCGCCTACCTCTGAGAAAAGCTGACTTCCGGGGTTTTCCAGAAACGGCTGAACAAATCCGCCTTCAAGGATTGTGTTCAAAGGAATCTGTTTAAGCCTTTTTTCCACTTCCTTAACTAATTTTTTGTCCGCTACGTTTTTAATATAGCAAAGGCATACGTCGGTATTGGACATATCTCCCAAGGTCATCATTTTAAACACCAGATCGGTGTTTTTCATTCTCCTTCGCACAAGGGAAACATTTGTTCTTACAACCTCCACAAAGCCGTCCCGGCTGCTTCTCACGTTGCTGTGGGTGGATGGAGGCTCCACTGAGCGTGAGGCGTAGCCCTGCACGCCGACGGTTATTGCGTGATCCAGTCCGTCAACCAAAATCGCCACGAATCCGGACATAATGTTTTCGCATATGTCGGAGTAGGTATCCGCCTGTTTTTGTTCTCCCGCTATGATAAGTCCGTCCTCAATGGTACGGACAAAGCTTTCAAAGGGCATTTCGGCGGTAAGTGTATTCAAAGGCTGAAAAATCAGCTCCGCCATTGTGTCGGTACTGGTCATGCCCTCGCAGAACACAATACAAATTCTGTGACCGCCGATTTTGGCGTATTTTATCGTCAGGTCGCTGCTGTTGGACATAACGGTTCGGAGATTTATTATATTTTCATCAAGAGATGGGGTTATGTTTTGTTGTTTCAGCTCCATTTCAAAAATCCTTTCGGTTTTTCTTTTGCTTATTTTATCCTGAGACCGTGATTTAATACGCCGAGACGAAAAAAGTAACAAAAAAATGCCAAAAACCCGAAAGAAAAATCAAAACCTATTGCAAAACCATTGTTTTTATGGTACAATAAACCGTATATATTAGGCACGTCGTATATTTCGGCGGTATTGATTGTTTTAAGAACCTGTCTTCACAAGATTTGCGCGTGGATTTTCGAGCAAATTTTGACGAGGACAAGGCTTGTCAAAGCGGTCATCGGCGAAATTTGCCGAAAAGACGCGTGCTGCATCTTGTGAAGACAGGTTCTAAGGAGGTCTTAAATGGCAAAGATAGACAAAGCTGCACTTGATCATATCGCGGAGCTTTCAAAGCTTTCTTTTACCGATGAAGAAACGGAAAAAATGATCGATCAGATGAGCAATATAATAACCTTTATGGATACCATAAGAGAAATAGATATACAGTACGACGACGCCAAGGATAACAACCAGATTTCCTATGCCCGGCTCAGAGAGGATAAGGCAGGAGAGTCGTTTCCCACAGAAAAGCTGCTGCAAAACGCTCATACGGGCGGGGACGGCGACTGTTATGTACTGCCAAAAATGATGGAGTAATAACGAAAAATCTTTATCAGAGAGGAACAAGCTTTTATGGATATGAAAAAAACCACTCTTTCCGCGCTGCGAAAGTCTCTGGACGAAAAACAGATAAGTGCGCAAGAGCTTTGCGGGGAATGTTACAGGGCAATAGAAAGCGGCGAGGAAAGCATAGGAGCCTTTATCACACTTACGAAAGAAGAGGCGGAGAAAGCGGCGGAGAAGGCGCAGACCCGAATTGACAGCGGCGAATCGGATTTTCTGACCGGTATTCCCTTGGCAATAAAGGATAATATCTGTACCGACGGAATAAAGACGACCTGCGCTTCAAAGATGTTGGAGAATTTCATCCCCCCTTACGACGCCACGGTTATAGAAAAGCTTAAGGGACAGGACTATGTTTTAATCGGAAAGACCAATATGGATGAGTTTGCAATGGGAGGCGCAACGCAGACCTCTTATTTTAAGCGCAGTCATAATCCCGTTGATACGAGCCGGGTTCCCGGGGGTTCTTCGGGAGGCTCTGCGGCGGCAGTGGCGGCGGGCTTTGTTCCCGCGTCTTTAGGTTCCGATACTGGAGGCTCCATAAGACAGCCCGCGAGCTTTTGCGGCGTAGCAGGTCTTAAGCCCACCTACGGACGGGTGAGCCGCTACGGGCTTGTCGCTTTCGGAAGCTCTCTCGATCAGATAGGGCCTTTAGCCAATACTGCGGCGGACTGCGGTGCGCTGCTGAACGTTATAGCGGGGGGCGACGAAAGGGACGCGACTTCGGCGAAGCTGCCCAAAGAGGATTTTACAGGAAAAATAGGGCAGTTGATAAACGGCATGAAAATTGCTCTTCCCAAGGAATTTTACGGCGAAGCCACAGACGCGGAGGTAAAGGAAGCCGTTATGAAAGCCGCTAAAGAGCTTGAGGCTCTGGGAGCGGTTTTGGTTAGCTGTGAAATGCCTTCTTTAAAGTACGGTATGCCCGCTTATTATCTTATAGCCTGCGCGGAGGCGGCGTCCAATCTGTCGCGGTTTGACGGAATAAAGTACGGTCTTCGCGGAGAAGGAAAGAGCTATGGTGAAATGATTCTCGACAGCAGAAACCGGGGCTTCGGAGAAGAGGTAAAAAGACGTATACTTTTAGGAAATTACGCGCTTTCCAGCGGGTATTTCGACGCTTATTACAGAAAGGCCTGCGCTTTGAGACAGAGGATAAAGGCGGAGTATGAAGCGATATTTGAACTGGCGGACGTTATACTGACGCCTACCGCACCCACCGTGGCGTTTAAGATAGGCTCCGACGATAACGATCCCGTTAAGATGTATACTGCGGATATGCTGACTGTTCCCGTTAATATAGCGGGACTTCCCGCGATCTCGGTTCCCTGCGGAAGAAACGGGGATAATATGCCTATTGGTATGAGCATTGTGGGGAGACGGTTTGATGAAAGCACTTTGATTCAGATGGCGGACGCTTATGAAAAAGAGCACAATTAGAATCCTTATTTATAAAATTTGCCGAAAAATGCGTGGCGATTTCAAGGAAAAAAGCAGTGAAATACGGTAATATTTCATAATTATACCAAAGGGATAATTATTGGCGTTCTTTGAAGCGAAAAACGCCCGCAGGCAGTGGGAATTGTGCAAGCTGCGACTTTTCGGACAGCAATAATATTTTAATAATTGCAATTCAATCTATTTGTTTATAGATTGAATTGCAAATGGTATTAAACAGCATTTCTTTCTAAGGAAGGTAAAATATGAAACTGTACCCAACAATAGGCCTTGAAATACATGCGGAGCTTTTGACCGAGTCAAAGGTTTTCTGCACTTGCTCCGCAGAATTCGGAGGAGATCCCAACTCCCGCTGCTGTCCCGTGTGCAGCGGACTGCCGGGCACTCTTCCCGTACTGAATCAAAAGGCGGTGGAATATATAATTAAAGCGGGATATGTAATGAACTGCGATATAAGCCGCTTTACAAAGTGGGACAGAAAGAACTACTTTTATCCCGATCTGCCCAAAGCCTATCAGATCAGTCAAATGCCCCGCCCCGTATGTCTTAACGGATATGTGGACATAGTGTCCGACGGGGAGGAAAAAAGGATCAGGATAAACCGCATACACTTGGAAGAGGACGCAGGAAAGCTTATTCACGATGAGCGTACAAAGCAGACTCTCGCGGACTATAATCGGTGCGGCATTCCGCTTATCGAGATAGTGACCGAGCCGGATTTTCACTCCGCCGCCGACGTGACCGCCTTTGTGGAAAAGATTCGTCTTTTGCTCCAATACGCGGGAGTATGCGACGGAAGAATGGAACAGGGCAGCCTTCGATGCGACGTAAACATTTCTCTTGCCGAAAAGGGCGCCAAGGAACTGGGTACAAGAGCGGAGATAAAGAATCTGAACTCCGTAAGGGCGATAGGAAGAGCGATAGAGTATGAAATTTACCGCCAGAGCGAGTTAATCGAAAGCGGAGCTAAGGTTATACAGGAAACAAGGCGTTTTGTTGACGGAAGCGGCGAGACCGTGACCATGCGCTCCAAGGAGGATGCGCAGGACTACCGCTACTTCCCCGACCCCGATATCCCTCCCATTATTTTTACAGAGGAGGAAATCCGGGGAATAAAAAGCTCCGTTCCGGAAATGCCCGAATCCCGAAAGACACGCTATGTTAAAGAATACGGGATTGCGGAAAAGGACGCGGATTCCATAATAAACAATAAGCTTGTCTGCTTCTTCTTTGAGGAAGCGATAAAGGCATATAACAGCCCGAAAAGCATGGCCGCGTTCATACTTGTGGAGCTTATGAGAAGAATAAATTTAGGCGAAGCGGATATGAATAACCTGCCTTTTGAAGCTAAGGATTTTGCCCGTCTTGTGGAGATAATGGACGGGAATAAGATAAACAGAAGCCATGGGAAAAACGTGCTCCGTTCAATGCTTGAGAGCGGGAAAAAGGCCGATGAGGTGTGCGACGAAGAGGGTCTCTGGATAAAGGAGGATCTGGGTCAGGCGGAGGAAGTTATCGATAAAATACTTGCGGATAATCCCAAAGCGGTGGAGCAGTACAGAAACGGAGAGCAGAAGGTGTTCGGGTTTCTTATGGGTCAGGCGAATAAGCAGCTTAAGGGAGCGGCTTCGCCAAATGCCATAAAGGAAATTCTGGAAGGGAAGCTTCAAAATTGATCTCTTTTTACCGTAAAACAGTAAAATTATTTATATTGAGGTGTATATGGCTCTTCCTGATTTTAAAAAAACGGCTCAGAACAAAGCCGCCGTTCCCGAATGGGCAGAATATTTAAAAGAAGATGAATTTATAAGCTATTCCGTCACTTATAAATGCAGGGAGTATCTTGAGCTGTTCGACGAATATGTTTATACGTGCGGGGAAACTGGGGATATAAAGTATTACGTTTATGACCCCGTAAAACACGGGGCGGCTCCCGACAAAAAATATCCCGTTCTGACGTTTCTTCACGGCGCCAGTAATTCCCTTATGGGGAAAGACTGTATAATGTGCTGCGGCGGTGAGCAGTACGCTTCGCCGAAATATCAGGAGCAAATGGGCGGGGCTTATATAATAGTCCCCATTGCCAACGAAAAGCGGTTGGAGAACGGACGGATAGAGGGGACATGGTCGGAGGAACGGATACCTTATCATATACCCGTTAAAGGGATATGCGATAAGGTGGCGGACTCGAATCGGAAAAATATCGGAAAGAAGTTTATTTTGGGGGCGTCTTCGGGAGGCGGATTTACATGGCGCTTGCTTGAAAAATATCCCGATTATTTTGACGGGGCGATGCCTATTGCTTCGGGATACGTTCCCGATGAGCAATCTCTTGAAAAAATAGGAAAGACAAAGACAAGGATACTTGTCGCTCACGGAAAGCATGACGAAATGGCGGATTTTGACGAATGCGTAAAGCCTTTTATAAATGCGCTTGAGAAAACGGGAAACTGTGATCTGTTTTTTCCGGAGTGGGTCTATAACGGAGACGGGGGGATCGCTTCGGTATATTACGGCTTCGAGATGGGGCAGCATTGTATGATAAACTGGGTGCAGTCGAATCTTATGTTTGACGACGGAAGGGCGGCTGACGAAAGGTTTCCAGAGGGAGTCACGGGCTGGATAAGAAAGGTCTGTGACAATTAGAACATTTTTTTATAGAATAAATTATCAATATATTTTTTAAGACGCAGCTTAAACAAGCCGAAGACAGAACACGCCGTCTAAGAGGCGAGGGACGTCCGGCAGCGGTTATGTAATATTTTGCAATTTTTTTCACGAAAGGAAACAGCATAAAAATGATCAGAGAAAACAAGTACCGCACACACACCACCGAAATGATTACGGAAGAATGTCTCGACAAAAAAGTCCGCGTGGCGGGGTGGGTGGAGAATATCCGCGATCACGGAGGAATAAAGTTCATTGACCTTCGCGATCACTACGGTGTTGTACAGATTACCATGCAGCAGAACGAAGGCCTTCTCGAAGGCATACACAGGGAATTTACCGTATCCGTTGAGGGAAAGGTGATAAACCGCGACCCTTCCACTTATAATGATAAAATCATAACGGGAAGGGTTGAAATAGTTGCGGAAAGCCTTACGGTTCTGGGCGAGGTTAACGAAAATCTGCCTTTTGAGGTGGATTCCTCAAAGAACAGCAGCGAGGATATACGCTTAAAATACCGTTTTCTCGATTTAAGAAATAAAAGAATGCACGACAATATTGTTTTTCGCTCGAGGATTATGCAGTTTATGCGTGAAAAGATGTTGGAGGAGGGATTTCTGGAGCTTCAGACTCCTATTTTGTCCACTTCCTCCCCCGAAGGGGCGAGAGACTTCCTTATTCCCAGCAGAAAACACCATGGCAAATTCTACGCGCTTCCACAGGCGCCTCAGATATTCAAGCAGCTTTATATGGTGAGCGGCTTTGACAGGTATTTTCAGCTTGCTCCCTGTTTCCGTGACGAGGACGCGAGAGCGGACAGAACGGCGGGAGAGTTTTATCAGCTTGACTTTGAAATGGCTTTCTCCGACCAAGAGGACGTTTTCGCGGTGGCGGAAAGAGTGTTCCCCGCCATTCTTCAAAAATTCGGCGGCGGAAAGGAGTTTTCTTCGGCTCCCTTCAGGCGCATCACATACGCCGACGCCATGCTGAAATACGGCACCGACAAGCCCGATCTTCGCAATCCCCTTGAAATAATCGATATTTCCGACATTTTCGTGTCTACCGATTTCAAGCCCTTCCGCGGAAAAACAGTAAGGGCGATAAACGTTCCCGGCATGGCTTCAAAGAGCAAGACGTTCTTCCAGAAGATGGAGGAATACGCTTTGTCCATTGGCATGAAGGGACTTGGCTATGTAAAGGTTGATGAAAACTTCAACTATCTCGGACCCATTGACAAATTTCTTTCCGACGGAGACAGAAAGGAGCTTAAGGAGCGTGCGCGGCTTAATGTGGGAGACGTTCTGTACTTTATCGCCGACGATAAGAAGAACGCAGAGAAATTCGCGGGGCTTATCAGGAGTGAAGTGGCGGAAAGAATGGAAATGGTGGACAAAAACCGCTTTGAGGTTTGCTGGATAGTAGACTTTCCCATGTATGAGGAGGATGAGGAAACCGGAAAGCCCGTGTTTACCCATAATCCTTTTTCAATGCCGCAGGGCGAGCTTGAGGCTTTGGAGACAAAAGCGCCGGAGGATGTTTTGGCGTATCAGTACGACCTTGTATGCAACGGTCTTGAGTTGGTTTCGGGAGCGGTAAGGAACCACAGAACCGACGTTATGGTTAAATCCTTTGAGATAGCGGGATATACGGAAGCGGATATTATAAACAAATTCGGATCGCTGTACAACGCGTTTAAATACGGTGCGCCGCCTCACGCGGGAATGGCGTTCGGTATTGACAGAATGATAATGATGCTTCTCGACGAGGAGAGCATAAGGGAGGTTATTGCATTTCCGCTTAATTCCAATGCTCAGGATCTGCTGTTGGGCGCACCCACCGAGGTTACGGAGCAGCAGCTCAGGGAGGTTCACATCAAGGTAAGAACCAAGCCGGGCTTTAACGGAGTTAAGAGTGAGGAGTAAAGATTATTTCTCCCCCATTTTTTGAACTTTTTTGCTTGCCCGACTGTCGAAATACTTCGTCGGAAATCCTTGAAATATGCGCATATTCCCTCGGCTTTCTTCCTCGTCTTTCGACAGTCGTTCGGCGCATAAAATCTTCGGGAGTAAATGGGGGAGCAATAACAACCGAAAGGGAACGGACATAAAGATGAAATACAAATGGGATAAAAAATACCTGTACTGGGGCATAACCGCCCTTGCCGTAATTATTGCGGCGCGGCTTCTGGACGCTATCTTTATTTCGGGCACCACCGTGTTCGGAAGCTTTATTTCAAAGCTTTTGGGTGCGTTGTCTCCTGTGTTTTACGGCTTCGCTTTCGCTTATCTCCTGAATCCGGTGGAAAATTTCTTTGAAAAAAGCGTGTTTATGAAGCTGTCGGCAAAAAAAAGGGCAAAGCTTGATCCCGATCATAATTACGGCAACGAAATTATGATAAAGACAAAAAAACACGCCCGCGTTTTCGGTGTGGTATGCGCCATGGCGACATTTTTTATAATAATCACCGGCGTTATATTGATTATACTTCCTCAGCTTATTTCTACCATTCAGGGTCTGGTTAACAACATTCCCGGCTATGTCAATGACGCCACCGATTGGATAAACAAGCAGCTTGTGAATTATCCGGAAATTCAGAGCTGGCTGAATACCAACCTTAATCAGGCAATGAGCTATTTCACCCAGTGGCTGAGCGATACGCTGATGCCTCAGGTGTCAAATATTGTCACGGCCTTTTCCAGCGGGGTGTTTGCGGTTATACAGGTGTTCACCAACATCTTTTTCGGAATAGTAATAGCCATATATTTTCTTTTCAGCAAGGAGCTTTTCGCGGCGCAGCTTAAGAAGGTGGTATACAGTATAGCTTCCCCCAGATACGGTAACGCCGTGATCCGCAATATGCGTGAAATTCACCGCACCTTCGGGGGATTCCTGTCAGGGAAGATTATAGACAGTCTTATTATTATGATGATCTTTATGATTATCCTTTCGGTGTTCCGGTTTCCTTATGCGGTTTTATGCAGCGTGGTAATGGGACTATTCAACATAATTCCCGTGTTCGGTCCGTTTATAGGAGCTATTCCCTGCGCGCTTCTGGTGCTTCTGGAGGATCCGTGGTACTTCCTGTACTTTGTGGCGGTGGTTATAATCGTGCAGCAGCTTGACGGAAACGTTATAGGCCCGATGGTTTTGGGCGGTTCCACCGGACTTTCCAGCTTCTGGATAATTTTTTCTTTGCTTCTCGGTCAGAGTATTTTCGGTTTTTTGGGGCTTATTATCGGAATTCCCCTGTTTGCGGTGATTTATTCTATTTTCCGCGCAAGGGTAGGCAGCAAGCTTGAATCCAAGGGGCTGCCGTCCGATTCAAACGTTTACCGTAAAGTGGCGTATGTGGACGAAAACACGGGAGAGCTTATTACTCTCTATGAGTATAACGAAAAGCAGAATATCAGAAAAGAACAGGAGGAGCTTCAGAAGCAGATGAAACACGGGTCTTTAAGGAGACATTTTACCAAAAGGATGCATAGGGGTAAGTAATACTAATCTTTGATTAGTATTAGGTATTACAAATATTATGGAGAATCGAAGATCGATTCTTTGTGTGCGACTTTTTATCAAGTCTGTTTTTTGATATAAACTTTTAGAAATTAGTATAAAAAAACGCCGCCGCTTTGGCAACGAAAATCCGGTTTTTACCGGTATTCCATGCCCAAAGCGGCGGTTTCGCCGTTTTTATGCGTTTTATACCAATCCCTTTTTAAGCGGACATAATGCCCGCAGTATAATACTAATACTAATAACCATTTTGACACAGGATAAAATCATAGTCAAAATGGTTATTACACCCGAAACACTGTTAACCAATTAAAAACCATTTTTCCAATTTTTAATTGGTTAACAGTATAATTCCCGATCCACAACAAAATTTGTCTATAGATTGAATTGCAATTAGTATAAAAAAGGGATTAACATTATTTGCGTATTTTTTCCGCAATCAGCTTAAACGCTTCTATCACTTTCGGATTAAAACACCCGCATTCCCCGTTGAATATCATTTCCAACGCTTTTTCATGGGAATAAGCCGCCTTATAAACTCTCGGCGAGGTCAGCGCATCATATACGTCCGCTATCGCCACCGCCTGTGCGTGAATCGAGATTTCGTCACCTTTAAGACCGTCCGGATATCCGCCTCCGTCCCATCTCTCATGGTGATGGCGGCAGATATCGTAGCTTAGCTGATACACCTCCTTGTCCATCATCTCGGAGGGTATGCTGGACAGTATTTCGCAGCCTTTTATAGTGTGCCCTTTCATTATTTCAAATTCGGGTTTCGTAAGCTTTGCCGGTTTATTAAGTATAAGGTCGGGTATGGATATTTTTCCCACATCATGGAGCACTGCGGCCATGGCAATATGGTCAATGTCGTTCTTGGAATGATAATATTCGGTATACATTTCGCTGATAGCCGTCATAAGAACACTTGTTATATAACTTATCCGCCTTACGTGCTCCCCCGATTCACAGCTTCTGAACTCGATTACCGATGCGAGAGTTTCCACCATTGAGCGGTTCATGCTGTTGAGCCTTGTAAGCTGTTCCGTAACGATGGATTCCAGATTGTTTCTGTGTCGGTAAAGCTCGATTATATTGGCGACGCGGCACTTAAGAAAGTGAGTTATAAAAGGCTTTACTATAACGTCCACCGCGCCTAAATGATAAGCGTCGATAAAGGTTTCCTCGTTATCGGATGAAGTGATTATAAAAACGGGGATACGAAAAATATCTCCGGTTTTATTCATCTCCTTCAGCACATCCATGCCGCCCATTTCGGGCATTATAAGATCCAGCAGTACGGCAGCTATGCCGTCGTTGTTTCTCAGCGCTTTTATGGCTTCTACGCCGTTTTCCGCTTCAATTATATTGTATTCTGCCTTAAAGGCTTCCGCCAAGATACATCTGTTTATCTCAACGTCGTCCGCGATCAAAAGCGAATTTCTCATATTTATTACTATTCCTTCCTCTTAAGGGGTATATGTTATACTAATTCCCGATCAAAGTACAGACAAATTTTGTTGTCGATCGGGAATTAGTGCTTAGGGTGTAATTCTCAATCATCTTGTGGACCCTGTGAAATTTTGTCTATAAGATGATTGAGGATTAGTATTACAAGCCGATTTTTACCGCATCGCCTTTTCGGCGGCGTTTCTCCATTCTTCGACAATTTGGTTGCAGCTATCCAGATCGTAGATGTCGGAAGCGGTTTTAAGCTTTCCGAAATATTCCTTTCCTTTTTCGGTAAAGTTTAACTTGCTCATTTTTTCTATTACGTCGTCTATTTCCAAAGTATCGAAGTTGTCAAGGGCGTTTTGTATTCTGCATAGCATTTCAATAAGCGTCTGACCCTTAACGGCGTTGCTGTCGGAGCCTACGATGAGCTTTCCCCATTCGGTGACGATTTCCGTGCATACGTCGATATCGCTTTTTTCCGCAGCGCACTTCAGCTTCAGGAACAGCTCGTTTTGTTTTCCCGCAAAGGTATAAGCCGACATCTGTTCCGTAACCTCGTCTATTTGCAGCGTATCGAAGTTATCCAACGCTTCCTGCATTTTTGAAAGCAGCTCAAACACGTCCGCCGTCTGGGGCGGTTTTTCCGCTTCGTTTTCGGCGCATTCGGGGAAATACGGCTTAAGTATGTCTTTTAGCTTCAGATATTCCGTAAGCATTTCCTCCGTATGGAACATTATAAAATCAATATTGTTTTCATTTCCCGCTTTTTCAAGTTCCGCAGCCAAAGATGAAAGGTGATCTGCGCCGATCTGTTTTGAAGTGCTTTTGAGGGAGTGTACTTCTATGGTATAGTCGCGCCATCTTTGATTGTTTTTATGACCCAGAATGGAATTACGCTTTTTATCTATGGCGGAGTAGTATTCCTTAAGCACCGTGCGGTACAGCTTTTCGCTTCCCAAAAGGGATATTGCGCGGCTTACGTCCAATTCTTTTATATTCGATATATTGGTATCGTCACCGGAGGGACTGTGTATTTCCGGTATATCCTGTACCGAACCGCCCGAAATGTCGGTGAAAGGAAGTATTTTCTCTTTGGGCAGCCATTTTTTCAGTATTGAGAGAATATCTTTCATTTCAATGGGTTTGGCACAAAAGTCGTTCATTCCCTCTTTTATAAACATCTGCTTCGCTCCGCCTATGGCGTTGGCGGTAAGGGCTATTATAGGTATGTCGTTATAGCTGGGTACAAGCCTGCGTATAATGTGGGTCGCTTCTATTCCGTCTACCTCCGGCATCATATGATCCATGAATATAAGGTCATATTTTACTTTATGTATGGCTTCTATGGCCTCGGCGGCGCCGGGAGCCGTGTCGGTGTGCATACGCAGCGGCTCCAGAAGTCCCTTTGCCACGGTAAGGTTTACGGGATTATCGTCTACCACCAATATATGTGCATCCGGCGCGATAAATGTAAAGCCGCCCGCCGTGTCGGACTCTTCCGTTTCCGTGCATATGTCGGTAATTCCCATAGCATTGTATATGCTTAAGGAATAGGCGGGCTTGCTGATGACTTTTACGCCGGGTATATCCACCAATTCAATATTATCGTAATCAGACAGCACGATACCGTGTATTTTGGAGTTATCCAAAAGAAGCTTTTGCACGCTTTGAGAAAAAAACATCTTTTCAACAAACATAAAATCCGTGTTCAGCTCGGAAAGCTCGGTGCCCTCCGAAAGGTCTATACATTGGGAGCCTATGCGATTAAGGTCTCTCATAAGCTGTTTTTTCACATACGGGTTGCTGATTAGTATTGCCGAGGTGACGGGTTCTTCGGGCAATGTCAGCGCGGGAGCGTCGTCAAGTATTTTCTGCGGCAGTTCTATGGTAAAGGTGGAGCCTTTTCCGTATTCGCTGGTCACTGATATTTTTCCGTTCATAAGCTGTAAAAGCTGTTTTGAAATGGCGAGTCCAAGTCCCGTTCCCTCTATATTGCGGTTGCGCTTGCTGTCCACTTGCTGAAATGAGGTAAATAATTTTGCAAGGTCGTTTTCCTTAATGCCTACTCCGGTATCCTTTATGGCTATGCGCATATTCAGTATATTGTCGTCCATGCGCTCTATTTCCATTTTAAGGTTTATTTCGCCCTGTTTGGTGAATTTGACGGCATTGGTCAGAATGTTCAGCAGCACCTGGTGTATTCTTATATTATCGCCGTAAAGGCTTTTGGGAAGATCGGGGGGAATATCCATGGTGAACTCTATATCCTTGTTCCCTATGCGGCTGTTAATGATACAAGTAAGGTCATTAACCATAGAAAGGGGAACGTATTCAACCTCTACTATATCCATTTTACCGGATTCGATTTTTGAGAAGTCCAGAATATCGTTGATAATTACCAGCAGATTTTTGCCGGAAGCCTTCACCTGATGTATGAAATCCCTGGCTGCGGGGGACATTTCCTCTCTTAGGGCAAGGTCGGCCATGCCTATGATAGCGTTCATGGGAGTGCGTATTTCGTGGCTCATGTTGGCGAGAAAGTCAGATTTCATACGGGCGGCTTTTTTTATTTCCACCGCGTTTTTTTGTATAACATACCCCTTGTACACCATATCCGACAGCACAGAAGCAATGACGAATAGAAAGTTTGACGCTGCTGCGGCTTTTTCCTCGCTGACTATCTGCACTTTTTTTACCGCTTCAACATATTCGTCTGGATTGACTCCGATTTCGGCGGCAATTTTCCTGAATTTATCCAAATCGGGGGGAGAAGTGAGGATTTGTCCCCCTATGTATCCGCCTATCATTTTATCGCCCGCCATTATGGGGGCGGCAAAGTCCACAAGACCGGCGTGACAGTGGTAGTGGGAGTAATTTTCACCCGTTTGCAGACTCAGCTCGGCGCCTTTTATATCGCATTTTTCGCAGCGGCGCCGTCCCTCCTCGGAGCATCTTGTGTATTTGCGGCAAAAGTCGGTGAAATTGGTGGGGCTGGTTACCGGCTCGCCCTTATCGTCCACGGTGACCACTGCCATGCCGGTCATATCTCCAAAGGCGTCCTGTATTCTCTGGAGCATTTCAATGTCTATAAGGTTGGTTAAATATAATTCGTTTTTTTCCTCATTGCTCTTATCCATAACCTGTGACCGTCCCTTTCTTAAAAAATTAAAAGGTTAAAAAGGGTTTAATTGGTAAGATTGGTAATAGCCGCCTTCAGCATATCCATATCAATGGGCTTTAAAAGGTAGCTGTGAGGTCTCAGCGACATTACCTCCATTATTTTTTCACGGTCGGAAATACCCGTCAGGAAGCATACGGGTATTTTTACCGTCTTTTCATTGACTTTAAGCTTACGGAAAATATCCGCGCCTGTGAGTCCGGGCATTTCATAGTCCAATATGACCATATCCACGTCCTTCGCCATAAGGAATTTTTCCACCATAACGCCGTTTACCATGGTTGTTATGTCGTATTCCTCCTCTAAGGCGGTTTTAAGCATTTTAAGCACCGTACGGTCGTCATCCACGATAAGAATATGCTTTTTGCCTCCAGATTTTTTCTTCTTAGCAGGCAGGGCGGTTTCAGGCGTTGCAGCCGTATTCGGCTCCTGCGAAACTGCGGTATTGGCGGGCGGCTGTTCGGTTGACGCGTTTTCCGGATTGACGGCTTCGGGGGTCGGCAAGTTGGATGCGGGTTTGTTTTCGGTTTTAGGCTGAAGGGGCTTGAATTTTACGGGCTTTTTATGATCTTTAAAAATAGGCTCTTCCCAGTTTTCCCAAATGCTGTTTTTCTTTTTTTCCTCCGCCTTTCTGACCTGCGGTGCGGAGGATGCGTTCCTGGCCGATTTTTCCTCGGCGATAGCTTGCGCTCTTCTGGCCTCAAGCTTAGCGAGCCGTTCGGCTTCCTTATCCGCTTCCAGTTTGGCGGCTCTTTCCCTTTGCTCCAAGTGCATGGTCATTCTTAAAATCAGATTGTCGGTAGAGATGGGGCGTTTTATGACTACGCTTATGGCCGAGCGCGGGTTTTGTTCCAGCTCTTCATAGGTTTCCTCGTCGGCAACAACGAAAATAGGCGCGTCGTTATAGAGATCGTCACCCTTTAAGGCATTGGTTTGAGTTAGGATTTTGCTGTAAATGGAATCTACAAAGCAAAGGTAAATATCGGGCTTAAACAGCTCAAAGTGTCCTAACACATCCTGCCAGCAGTCAGAGGTGCTTAAGCACTTAAAATACGATTCCGAGTGGGTAATAAAGTCCATGACGATGGACATATTCCTTCCGTTGATAAGCACGTTATATTTTCTTGAGGTATTGATAGCGTCCAAAAAACCACAACCCTTCATAAATTTTTAAAAAATAATAATTCCAGACTGCAAAAAGAGGAGGAATTTTTAATGTTTGAGAACATTTTATCATTTAAGGGCTATCGCTCCCCGCGGCTGCTCTTTTTATGATATAATAAAAGCGCGATGAACCGAACCGTTAATTTGTCCGGTTACATTTTTTGTTTTTATAAAAACATTTTAACATAATTTTCCGCTGATGTCAATCTGATTTGTAACCTAAATATTGTTTTTAAGTTCAACTTAAACAAGCCGTCGGAATTGCTGAGCAATTCCGAGGTTCGGTACATCCGGCAGCGGTTATATTTTATAAACGATACCGTTTTTATCCGAGATCGGGTTTCACGTTTACGACCGTAAGTATATTATCGGCGACCGTGAAGCTTATTTGAAATCCGCCGAAGCCAAAGGTATATATTCGATGCGGAGCATTCTGATAAGATGGGCGGGGATCCTGAGAAAGGGCGGATATAAGTCCGTTTTGTCTGTCCTTCGGTATCATATTCAGAAGCGTTTTGGGAAAGTCCACGGTAAGAAAGCCGCTTTTATTTTGCTGCGCAAAGCCTCCGCTTGCTTCGGGAAAGGAATCGGCGTAGGGGAGGTAGGGTTTTATGTCGTAAATGGGGGTATTGTTCATCAGATCCGCTCCCGACACGTGAATGAGGGGAGCGTTTTCGGCCTCGTAATCGATTTTCAGCAATTTTACCGCCGAAAGTCCTATGGGGTTGGGGCGGAATGGCGACCTTGTGGCAAAAACTCCCATTCTTTTGTTTCCTCCGAGCTTTGGAGGGCGGACAGTGGGGGACCATTTTTTATCCGGGATTTCGGAAAACTGCCATATCAGCCAGATATGTGAGTAAAGCTCAAGGCCTCGGAAGGCTTCTTTTACGCGGTATTTTGGATTAAACACTATTACCGAGGGAAGCTCGGCGAGACCGCTCTGGCGGGGAATTCCGAATTTTTCGTTAAAATCGTTTTGTATGTGTGCAATTGGGAGCATTTGAGAAGCGTCCTTTTTATAAAGTATAATTTTTGGAAATAAGGCTGGTATATTCGATATGTTTTTTTGGGGTTTTATAGCGGCAACAGTTTCGCTACGGGAAAAATCCGAAAAAAACGTATTTACAAGGGATTGTTGACGGCGGAAGCCGGAACGCGAGCTACGGCGCAGCCGCGAGTGGAGCGGAGCGAAACGAGCTGACGCGAAGCGTCATGAAATTTTCCGATAGGAAAATTTCGGCTGCGCCCCCTTCGGCGGGGCAATTGTGGGTGTAGGAACGGTTTTACCGGATGAGGCGCGGGAAAGATATTTGTGTGGGTTAAACCGTGTTAATATACCTGCTTTGTTTGTTAAAAACCTTTTCTATGCGGACAGGTTCTAAGCTCTGTTGTATATATTCATAGCCTCGTTTATCTTCCCTTCCACTATCAGCTCCGCCGCTTTAGCCGAGTTGCTCAGCGCCGTTTCAAGCTTCTCTCCCTCTTCCTTTGTAAACCTTGACAGCACCCAGTCCGCTAAATCATAATCTTTATTGGGCTTCTTTCCCACTCCGATCCTGATTCTCGGAAAATTATCGCTGTTCAGCCTTAATATAATGCTCTTCATTCCGTTATGACCACCGTCGCTTCCCTTCCCTCTTATCCTCAGTCTTCCCACGTCAAGAGAAATATCGTCGTAAATCACCAGAATCCTTTCGGGAGGGATTTTATAAAATACTGCCGCTTCCTCCACCGCGTCCCCACTGTTGTTCATAAAGGTGGTAGGCTTCATAACCAGACAGCGTTTACCTCCGATGCTGATTTCGCCGGTCAGTGATTTGAATCTTAGTCTTTTAAGCGGGGTTTTGTATATATCCGCCAGCGTTTCCGCCGCCATAAAGCCGCAGTTGTGCCGTGTGTTCTCATATTGTGTTCCGGGATTGCCCAGACCCGCTATTATAAACTCCGGAGGGGTTAGCCCCGTTTTTTCTTTTTTGTCCTTTTCAAGCGCTTTGAATATATCGAAAATAGACATACTTTCCTGTACGCTTCTCCTTTCTTTTTTACATATACATTCATTTTAGCATATAACAAAACTTTTTTCAATGTAATATTTGGTAAAGGTAGGCTCGTTAACGGTTATATTTTTGGTTACTATTGCTTTAATAATGCGTAATACTAATATTGTTTTAAAAAGCGGATAAAATGGCTTTTTAAACCGATATTAGTGTTTAGGGTGTAACTCTGTTTTGACTGTAGACTTTGTTATATTTTGTCTGCAGTCAATACAGAGATTAGTATAAATTATAACAAAAAAGTTTATTAAGCTATTGACATAAAATGATTTTTGTGGTACACTGATTAAAAAGTTATAAAGCGTTGAGGAAAAAAAGTAGCTTGCCGATAAGTTGTCAGAGAGCCCTCGGTTGGTGCGAGAGGGTCGGCGGCGGCAGGTGAAATACATTTCCGAGCGATCCTGTGAAAAAACGCAATTCGTTTTAGGAATCAATTGCGGAATCAGCGGGATACGGGCGAGCCCGTTACAGCTCAAAAGCCTGTTTTCATTATGTAATAATTATTTTTAATTGCAGTGATTACGCGCTTTGTTAAGGCGGCTTTTTGCCGTAAATTGAGGTGGTACCGTGATTAACATCGCCCTCTGTGAGTAAGTTCGTTAGCTCATTGAGGGCGTTTTCATATTTTTCGCACTTATAGCGTGTATTCATATGATATTGCACATGTCTGTTCGGCAGATTTTGCCGCTGATTACGTTAAAATTTCTGACTTGCGACAAACAAACCTGCGAAAATTTGAATTATCAGCGACAAAATACGCTCGAAAATCATCCGCGCACAAATCCTATGAATACAAGTTCTGAAAGAAGGTGGTAACAGTGGAATTTACAAATAATTCCGCGGATTACGGCGAATATTTTCCCTATAAAATAACTGTTCAAAACGGAAAGGAAAATATTTATGATAAGAAAAGCCGAAATAAATGACAAAAACGCTATTGTGGAGCTTTTTTCGGAGCTTGTGGCTCACCATGTGGAAAAGGAACCCGACTTTTTTAAATTGCCCGAACGTGGATTTTTTGAAGAAGAGATCTCCAAGGCGCTTTCAGACGAAAATGAGGAAATATGGGTAAACGACAATGGCGGAATAAACGCTTATGCCGTGTTAAAAATTATCGATGTGGATTATCCCGACAGGTATCCTTATAAATTGTGCCATATAGACTGCTTCGGAGTAAAAAAAGGACTAAGGCGGTCGGGAATCGGAACCGCACTTATGGCTGCCGTAAAGGAAAGGGCGAAGGAACTGGGCTGTTCCAAAGTTCAGCTTAAGGCAAACGTCTCAAACACAGAAGCGGTGGAATTTTACGAAAAAGTGGGCTTTATCGCCCATGCTGTCGTTATGACGGAAAAGCTTAAATAATTACGTAATAGGAAAGGAAACAAAATTATGACAGTATTCGAGGAATTGCAAAGGCGCGGTTTAATCGCTCAGGTAACCGACGAAAACGAAATAAGCAGGATGATAAACGAGGGGAAAGCCACCTTTTACATCGGCTTCGACCCCACAGCCGACAGCCTTCACGTAGGTCATTTTATGGCGCTTTGCCTTATGAAGCGCTTACAGATGGCGGGCAACAAACCCATTGTGCTCTTGGGCGGCGGTACGGGAATGATAGGAGACCCTTCGGGAAAAACCGACATGAGAAAAATGCTCACAAAGGAGGATATCGACCACAACATCGCCTGCTTTAAAAAACAGATGAGCCGTTTTATTGATTTTTCCGAGGACAAGGCCGTAATGGTCAACAACGCGGACTGGCTTCTCGACCTTAACTACGTTGACGTATTGAGAGAGGTGGGGGCTTGCTTCTCGGTAAATAAAATGCTCACCTTCGAGTGCTACAAGCAGAGAATGGAGAGAGGTCTGACCTTCCTTGAGTTCAACTACATGATAATGCAGAGCTACGATTTCTACATGCTGTTCCAAAAATACGGCTGTAATATGCAGTTTGGCGGTGACGACCAGTGGGCGAATATGTTGGGCGGAACCGAGCTTATCAGGAAAAAATTGGGCAAGGACGCTCACGCCATGACAATAACCCTTCTTCTTAACAGCGAGGGAAAAAAGATGGGAAAAACGGAAAAGGGCGCGGTGTGGCTTGACCCGGAAAAGACAACACCCTTCGAGTTTTTCCAATATTGGAGAAACGTGGCGGACGAGGACGTTATAAAGTGCCTGAAAATGCTTACCTTCCTTCCCGTGGAGGAAATAGAGGAGATGGAGAAATGGGAAGGCAGTCAGCTTAATAAAGCCAAGGAGATACTGGCCTATGAGCTTACCTCTCTTGTACACGGAAAGGAAGAAGGGGAAAAGGCGCTTGAAGCGGCAAGGGCGCTGTTTGGCGGCAAGGGCGTAAGCGATAATATGCCGGAGTTTGTTCTCGCGCCGGAGGATCTTTCCGAGGGGAAGATATGTATTGCGGATCTCTTGGTAAAGACCGGACTTTGTCCTTCAAAGCGGGACGCCAGAACGGTTATCCAGCAGGGGGGAGCAAGCGTTGACGACATAAAGATTTCCGACCCGGCTGAGATGATCGGAATAGACGAGTTTGTGATTGTTAAAAAGGGCAAAAAAAGTATGATTAAGGTGAAGAAGTAAAGAACTTTTCATGTAGACGTGCTTTTTTGGAAAATTTGCCGGGATAACGTCGCTTATCCTATGATGACAGTTTCTTATATCAATCTAAGAAATAATTAAGGTTATATAGCATAAATTGTAGGCAAATTAACTAATTATATGTTGTAGTATTATTTAAAGATGCCGAATTAACTTACAGTCAATTTCTTAAGCATATAAAATTAACTGGACATATACATCAGGAGGTACTCTGATTGATTATTAAAAAATTTTTGATTTGTATGATTCCCATAGCAGTTTTATCCGCCTGCTCAAGCTCTGCCGATACAGTTGACGAATACGGAAACATTATTGATTTGTCCTCGGCAAGTGTTGAACAGAACCCTGTTTTTTCCGACGAAAAGCTGTACGTGGTGGACGGCTGCGCTTATATAGCCGTTTGCGATGGAAAAGCTTACAGCACGTTGGAAAATCCCGAAATGTTTGAGGACGGCAAGGAAAGTCTTCTGCCGGGTAAACCGGAACTGTCTGAGTATTCATATGTTAAAGAGGGAACGGTATTTAAAGATTTAACACTGTCGGACGCGTCAACCGAATTTTATCCACGGCCTTCATCGGTTATCGGCGCAGATGAAAAAGACGCTTCCGACAGCCGGAAGAATGTATATAACATATCCAAAACTTCCGCTTTCTTCGATGGAACGGTAACGCTGAAGGGTTACATAACCAAGAGCAACAGCCAAAGCGGTTACAAGGAAGTGGGTGAAATTGATTTCTTTCCCGCTGACGGCGAGTGGGAGGGTATGCCGTTTATCTGGAACGGTTGGGGAGGACATTGGGGAAACGACAAGTTTTCCGTCGCAATGAATGCTCCAAGCTTTTACTTGGGAATAGCCGATGATTATGATCTTGATCTTTCGGCAATTCCCGACGATGAATCCGCAATACTCGCGGAAGTTACTCTTACCGATATTACGCTTATCGGATACGATTTTAACTTCGGTCAAAGCACAAATTCCGCCAGACTTGTAGATTTTAACGCATAAAATAAAACTTTCAAATTAATAAAAACCTGTTTTTACAAATAAATTTTGTTAAGACAGGTTTTTATACTAATTCCAATTAGAAACTCATAATTTTACAGGTGTTTATCACACCTCATAGGGTTTTAATAAAATCCTCAGAAAGCCTTGAAAATAAAGGATTTATCGCAATCAGTACACCTTATCTCTTTATATGATTTCACACAATGTTATCCTTGTTGTGCACAATCATAAGGGCAAATTCAAGGGCAAGGACATCTGTTACAGTTGACGAGGTTATGATAAAGTTGGTAAAATTAGTCTGTAACGCTACAATGCAAAATCGATGGGTAAGGTACAAACACCTTACCCATCAGTTTTATGCTATAAAAATGGCTTAAAATAAGGCTTTTTCAACCTCTAAATTTTCACATTGAAATACTTTTAAGTGCATTGAGGTTACCATTACTTATACTGTTAACCAATTAAAAATTGGAAAAATGGTTTTTAATTGGTTAACAGTG
>CAJUFF010000026.1 GCA_910585505.1 uncultured Ruminiclostridium sp.
CCATGTCCCTTATTATACTGCTTCTTTCTAAAAAAGTAAATGCTGTTGCCCTGATATTTTTTGCAAAAGCGGTAGACAATGTGTCGGTATTATGGTATAATTTTATTGTATACGGTTTTTGAAATCCGTTTTATACCAATCTTTAATCAAGTCGTAGACTTGATTAAAGATTGCACCTGAAATGCCGAGTTACAATCGCGGAGCAATTTTACTTTAGGAGGAGAAAAATGGATACCACTTTTAAAACCTCGGAAGGCGTATTCAACTACCGTGTCGGCGCAATAATACTCAACGGGACAAAAGCTCTTATGGCACACGATAATCGCAGAGATCAATATTACACCGTCGGCGGCAGAGCTCATTTCGGTGAAACCTCAGAGCAGACAATGCTCAGAGAGATTTTTGAGGAAACGGGTATAAAAGCGGAGCTTGATCGGTTGGCGTTCGTGCAGGAGGGATTTTTTAATGCGGACGGTACCGATTTTCACGAGCTTGCCTTTTACTGGCTTGTAAAGCCTTTCGATTTTAAAGAAATAGATTTTTCCTCCGTAAAGTGCGATGGAGACGATAACGAATTGTGTTGGATCGATCTTGCGGATAAGAAATGGTGCGACGGTAAGGAGATATATCCTGTTTGGCTGCGCGAAAAGGCGTTATGTATTCCGACCGGGATAACTCATATTGTGAGTATAGAGGACAATTTTAAAAAGAAGGGAACCTTTAACGATATGGAACTTTTGCAGTTTTTTAAAAGCATAATAGACATGGACAGAAGCGCGGTCGTTATCTGCGATCTGAATCATATTATAGTGTATATGAACAAAGCCGCTTCGGAAAGGTATGCAAATCGCGGAGGAATAGAACTTACGGGTAAAAGCCTGTTGGAATGCCACGGCGAAAAATCCGTTCAAACAATAGAAAAAGTCGTGAATTGGTTTAAGGAAAGCAAGGATAATAACATAATATACACTTTTCATAACCAAAAGGAAAACAAGGACGTTTATATGGTTGCTTTACGCAGCGAAAATGGAGAGCTTATAGGATATTACGAAAAGCATGAGTACAGAAACAGAGAAACAATGGAGTTGTACTCTTTTAAGTGAAATTAGAAGATTACATATTTATACACGCGAACATAGAAAACCGTCCCGATTGGCAGAATACTGAAGATACATTTTTTATATGTGATGATTGATCAGACTGTAGAAAAAGGCCTTACCGGGGGAAAATCTGCGGAGAATGGCAAGAAGGCTCTGGTTAAACGCGTTTTTGTCGGTGAACGATGGTGAAAGTTTCGCGGTATTCGGAGAGACCGATGATTACTTTTTCGGGATAACCGAAAACAAACAAGTATGATTTGTGCCAAAAAGCCGCTTTGACGATACCGTATAAAATAATTAAAAGGAATGGTCTTAAAATGTTTAAGCTAATAAAAACCGAAAATAAAGCTCGCAGGGGCGAGTTTACAACGACACACGGGGTAATACAAAGTCCGTTTTTTATGAACGTGGGCACATCCGCCGCAATAAAAGGGGGAATTTCCTCTCCCGAACTGGTGGAGCTGAAATGTCAGGTGGAGCTTTGCAATACCTATCATCTCCATCTCAGACCAACCGATGAGGTTATATACAAAATGGGCGGTCTGCACAAATTTATGAACTGGCACAGACCCATTCTCACCGACAGCGGAGGATTTCAGGTATTTTCCCTGTCCAAGCTGCGTAAAATCAAAGAAGAGGGCGTATACTTCAACAGCCATATAGACGGACGCAAGATATTTATGGGACCGGAGGAAAGTATGAGGATACAGTCTCATCTGGCTTCCACCATAGCAATGGCCTTTGATGAGTGTATAGAAAATCCCTCTCCCCGCGAATATGTGATAAATTCCATAAACCGCACAACCCGCTGGCTCCAAAGATGCAAGGTTGAAATGGAAAGGCTTAATTCGCTGGAGGAAACCATTAACAGGGAGCAGCTGCTTTTCGGAATAAATCAGGGCGGCACTTATGACGATTTGAGAATACAGCATATGAAGGATATATCCGAGCTTGATATGGACGGCTACGCGGTAGGCGGGCTGGCGGTGGGCGAGCCTACGGAGGTTATGTACCATATTCTGG
Source organism: uncultured Ruminiclostridium sp. (assembly GCA_910585505.1). Lineage (GTDB taxonomy): Bacteria > Bacillota > Clostridia > Oscillospirales > Ruminococcaceae > Ruminiclostridium_E. The sequence goes on from CAJUFF010000026.1 coordinate 2,124, forward strand.
ATATACTTACCGAGCATATGCCCGTAAACAAGCCCCGATACCTTATGGGTGTGGGCACTCCCTCAAACATAATCGAAGCGGTGGCAAGGGGAATAGATATGTTCGACTGCGTAATGCCCAGCCGCAACGCGAGACACGCCACGGTTTTCACATGGGACGGCATAACCCATATGAATAACAGCTGCTATACCCTTGACGACAAGCCGCTTGACGAGCATTGCGACTGCCCCACCTGCCGCAATTTCTCGCGGTCGTATATAAGACACCTGTTCAAGTGCGGCGAACAGCTTGCCGGAAGGCTTGCGGTACAGCACAATCTTTATTTTTACAATACGCTTCTTGAAAAAATCAGAGAAAATCTCGATTCCGGTACCTTCGAGGAGTTCAGAAGAGAGTATTCCGAAAGGCTTGCGCAAAAAGCTTAGAGAGCGAACGATATTTGATGTTTTCTGAGTTTTTTAATGAATGGAAAGAGGTTAGTAGTTTTATATTTTATTAACGTTACTTAGCAATAGATTTACGTTTGGCGGGGAGTACTGGTGGTTTTAATGCGTATCTTAATAAAATATTACAAAAAGAGGTAAAAATGGGACTTATCGAATTGATTTTGCTTTCGGTGGGACTTGCCATGGACGCTTTTGCGGTATCCATAGGCAACGGTTTGTCGATGAAAAAAAGCAGCCCCAAGGCGGCTTTGGCAATTGCGTTTTCTTTCGGACTGTTTCAGGCGCTCATGCCTACTGCCGGTTATTTTTTGGGGAGTGCCTTTGAATCCGTCATAAGCGAGTTCGATCATTATATCGCACTGATATTTCTCGGATTTATCGGCGGAAAAATGATATTCGACGGTATAAAAGAGCTTAGGGAAAGCAAAAAAACAAAGGGTTCGGAAAAGGAAGAAAAGCCCTTCAGGCTGTCCTTCGGAGCGCTAATGGTACAGTCTGTGGCTACCAGTATAGATGCGCTGATAGTGGGGGTGAGCTTTGCGGCGCTTCCCGACGTAAATATATGGACGGCGGTGCTGCTGATAGGGGCAATAACTTTCGTTATAAGCCTTGCGGGCGTTTTTTCCGGAAAGAAATTCGGACAGCTTCTGGGAAGCAAGGCGGAGGTTTTCGGCGGGCTTATTTTAGTGGGAATAGGGGTTAAGGTGTTTATTGAGCATATGTTTTTACAGTAATAAAAATCACATAAAAGTTGATTTTTTAACAAAAAAGTGCTATAATAATATGTAATATTTTGCGCGGGTACCACCGCCGCAAATGCGGGCAGGCTAACGGAGGGGAAAATGCGGCTTTTGGACATAGGCTTCGGAAATATGATAAATTCCGACAGAGTGATTGCTCTGGTCAGCGCGGATGCGGCGCCCACCAAGAGAATTATTTCCGCCGCCAGAGAAAAAAATCTTGCCGTGGACGCTACCTGCGGCAAAAAAACCAAATCGGTGTTTATAATGGACAGCGGTCATGTGGTGCTGTCCGCCAAAACGCCGGACAGGCTCGGAAGAATCGGCTCCGAAAACAAGGAGGACGAAACTTTTACGGAATCCGAGGCGTAAAACTTAGAAAGGACACAGAAAAATAAAAATGAGCAGGGGAATATTATTTGTGGTATCCGCTCCCGCCGGGTGCGGAAAGGATTCGATACTCGAAAAGGCTTTGTCCAAGGACATTAACCTTACATATTCCGTATCCGCCACAACAAGATCCATGAGGGCGGGAGAGACCGAGGGGATAAGTTATTATTTCAAAAGCCGTGTGGATTTTGAAAATATGATAAAAGACGGAGAGCTTCTTGAGCATACCGAATACTGCGGCAATTATTACGGCACACCGAAACAGACGGTGGAAGAAATACTTTCGGACGGAAAAAACGTAGTGCTTAAAATTGAAATCGAGGGAGCGGGCAACGTAAAGAAAATGCTTCCGGAGGCCGTACTTATTTTTATTCTGCCTCCCTCTATGGAAGAACTTTCCCGCCGCCTTCACAAAAGAGGAACCGAGGACGAGGAAACCATACAAAAACGCCTTAAACAGGCGGAAACCGAAATATCATGTGCCCACAGCTACGATTATGTTATAGTAAACGGTGATCTTGACTCGGCGGTGAACGACTTTGTCTCTATTGTCAAGGCAGAGGGTTTCAGAACCGAAAGAAATTCCGAGCTGATATCAGGACTGAATAAATAATACTAAACTTTGATAATCCAATATATTTGTCTATACCTTAATCAAAGATTAGTATAAAATCCGACTGGGAAAAATTTATTAAAAAGGGGGCGCAAAAAACGGAAAGCGTTAATTTAGTGGCTTCTGTTGCGGTGGACAAGTGTCTGTACCCTTTTGACTTTGTTTACGATTACCTTGTGCCGCCCGACCTTGAAGGAAAAGTATGTGTGGGTCAGTCTGTACTGGTGCCTTTCGGAAAAGGAAACAGAAAAAGGGTGGCGATGATCTTCGGATTGGAGGAAAAGCCGTGTGATCCTTCAAAGCTAAAGCCGTTGGCGGGAATTTCCGAGAACGGCGTTTCAATGACTCCGGAACAGCTTCGGTTAACGGTCTGGCTTAAAGAAAACACCTTTTGTACTTACTTTGACGCCATAAGAACCATGCTTCCGCCCGGACTTAATTTCAGCGTCAGAGAAGAATACGAGTTTGAAAAAATATCCGAGAGCAGGTATGCGTCTCTTTCCGAATCCGAAAAAAAGCTTTATGAAAAGCTTAAGACGGCAGAAAGCGCAGGACGACTTTCCGCGGCGGTGAAAGAAGCGGCGGCCCGCTGTGGGGGCGAATCGGATTATACCGCGCTTAAAAATATAGGCGTTATAAAAACAGTTGACGTAATGAAGCGCAGGGTGGGAGACGAAACCGAGCGTATGGTACGCTTTGCGGAGGGCTACGAGGACAATCCAAAGTATAAAAACCTCACGCCAAAACAGAGAAAGGTCACGGAAACGGTGGAGCAATACGAGGCGGCTTCGGTAAAGGAGCTTTGCTATATATGTTCCGTCACCTCCGTTGTAATAAAGAATCTTGTAAAAAACGGTATTTTTGAGGAATACGACTACATGCTGTCAAGAGCGGAGACCGCAAAATACGCGGCGGAAAAAAGTCCTTCCGAAATAATTCTTTCGGAAAAGCAGCAGGAAGCGTTTGACACGCTATCCGAGCTTATGAACGAAAACAAGCCTAACTGCGCTCTGCTTCACGGGGTTACGGGAAGCGGCAAAACTTCGGTTTTTATCAAGCTTATTGACGAAGCTATAAAAAAAGGCAGAACGGCGCTGATGCTTGTGCCGGAAATATCGCTGACTCCGCAGATGGTGGGAAGCTTCCGCTCGCTTTTCGGGAGCACCGTGGCAATAATACACAGCAGCCTTTCCATGGGGCAGAGAGCCGACGAATACAGGAGAATAGAGAGCGGCGACGCAAAAATAGTTATAGGAACGCGCAGCGGGGTATTTGCTCCCTTGAAAAATATAGGGATAATAGTTATTGACGAGGAGGGGGAACATACCTATAAATCCGACCGCTCCCCGCGGTATCACGCCAGAAGCGTGGCAAAGCAAAGAGCTTTTACTCATAATGCCCTTTTGCTTTTGGCTTCCGCAACACCTTCTCTTGACAGCAGCTATAACGCGAGAAACGGAAAGTACACCTTGGTAAGATTGGATGAAAGGTTTAACCGCTCCGATCTTCCTGAGGTCTATACCATAGATATGAAAGCGGAATATGAAAACGGAAACCGCGGAAATTTCAGCATGGCACTGCTCCATGAAATAGAACTTAATTTAAATAACAGAGAACAAAGCCTGCTGCTTCTTAACAGAAGGGGTTATTACACAAATTTAAGCTGTATAAAATGCGGGGAAACAATGAGATGCCCGAACTGTGACATTCCTCTTACTTATCATAAGATAAACGACTCGCTGTGCTGTCACTACTGCGGCTATACGGTGAAAATTCCCGATATTTGCCCGAAATGCGGGAGCAGCTACATTTCCCAGAGAGGTACCGGTACACAGAGAATAGAGGATGAGATACGCCAGTATTTTCCCAAGGCGCGGGTGCTGCGTATGGACGCCGATACCACATTGAGCAAAAACGCATTTGCCGATCGTTTTGCAGAGTTTGGGCGTGGCGAATACGACATTATGGTGGGTACTCAGATGATAGCCAAAGGACTTGATTTTGAAAACGTTACCTTAGTGGGAGTGCTTCAGATAGACAAGTCTTTATACGCGGGAGACTATTTGGGATATGAGCGCACCTTTTCGCTGATAACTCAAGTTGTCGGCCGTTCGGGGCGGGGCAGAAAAAAAGGCCGGGCTTATTTGCAGACCTATTCCCCCGATCACTATGTCTTACAGCTTGCCGCAAGGCAGGATTACGACGGGTTTTACGCTCAGGAGACAGAAATAAGAAAGGCGCTTTTGTTTCCCCCGTTCTGTGATATCTGTCTTATAGGCTTCAGCGCCGTAAGAGACGACTATTCGGAAATCGCAGCAAAGCGTTTTCTGGTGATTTTTAGGGAAAGACTGGCACAGGAAAGCGGAACGATACCTATACGCGCTTTAGGCCCCACCAAAATGGGTACCGGAATGATGGCGGGAAGGTACAGACATAAGCTTGTCATAAAATGCCGCTTCAACGGGCAGTTCAGGAGGATAATCTCGGACGCCCTCAAGGCGGCGTATAAGGATCCGGCTTTTGCGTTTGTGAGCTTTTACGCGGATATAAACGGGGAAGTAATGTGAAGTATATAATCCATACAATAGAAAATTACGAAGAAAGCCTTATATCGGGATTGCAGACAGAGACGAGAGGATTAGCGGAACACTTTTCCGAAAAGGGAGATATATTTTAACCAAAAGATATGAAAGGAAGAGAGACATATGGCAAAAAGGAATATAGTAAAATTCGGAGACGATATTCTCAGAAAGAAGTGCAGGGAGGTCACCGATTTCGACGACCGTCTTTGGGTATTGCTGGACGATATGTATGAAACCATGACCGCCGCCAACGGAGTGGGGCTTGCCGCTCCTCAGGTTGGGATTCTAAAAAGGGTCGTTGTGATAGACGTCGGCGACGGAAAAATCGAGCTTATAAATCCCGTTATCACTATGGCAAAGGGGAAGCAGAGGGAAAAAGAGGGATGTCTTTCCTCTCCGGATTTGTGGGGTTATGTGGAAAGACCCGCTAAGGTGAAGGTTGTGGCAAGAAATCGCTACGGAAAAGAAATAAAGCTGGATGGTACCGAATTGTTAGCGCGGGCGTTTTGTCACGAAATAGATCACCTTAACGGAATTATTTTTACCGATATCGCGGACGAGATGGTTGAAGGCAGTGATGATTGACTTTTTTCAGACAAATAGTATGTGAATCGAAAGGAATATTTTTATATGGATATTGTTTTTATGGGCACTCCGGAAATTGCGGTTTCCTGTCTTAAGGCGCTTTTTGAAGCGGGACATAACATAAAGGCGGTTTTTACGCAGCCAGACAAGCCGAAAAACAGGGGGCACAAGCTTCAAGCGTCGCCCGTAAAGGAATATGCCATTGAAAAAGGGATAGACGTGTACCAGCCTTTATCGCTGAGAAAGGGAGAAGAGGGGGAGAAGGCCTTTGAAACGCTGAAGTCCGTTGCCCCGGAATGTATTGTCGTAGTAGCATACGGGCAGATTTTACCCAAGAATATTTTAGAGCTTCCAAAATACGGCTGTGTCAACGTTCACGCCTCCCTGCTCCCGAAATACAGAGGGGCTGCTCCTATACAGAGGGTCATAATGGACGGGGAAAGAGAAACGGGTATTACCACCATGTATATGGCGGAGGGTCTGGATACCGGAGACATGATATTGAAGGAAGCGGTTGATATTACCCCGAAAATGACGGCGGGTGAACTGCATGACTGTTTGGCGGAGACTGGAGCAAGGCTTATTTCGGAAACCTTGGATCGTATAGAAAAGGGAATTGCTCCCAGAACGCCTCAGACGGATATAAATACCTGTTATGCGGAAAGAATACTCAAAGATGACTGCCTGATAGATTTTACGAATACGGCCGACGCGCTTTATAACCGGATAAGAGGACTTTCGCCTTCGCCATGTGCTTTTACGTTTATTGACGGGAAAAGGCTTAAGGTTTATTTTGCGGAAAAGCTTGATGTAAAAATTGATATGAAGGCGGGTACCGTTATTGAGGGAGAAGGGCTGTGTGTCGCTTGCGGCGAGGGAGCGCTCAGACTGGTTGATGTGCAGATGGAAGGCGGAAAGAGAATGAGGGATATGGATTTGATGAGAGGAAGAAAGATTGAAATCGGAACGGTGCTGGGATAAAAATATTATTTGTTAACGTAAGATAGGAGGGACAATATATGCTTGATTTCTTTTACCGTAATCCGGGAATGGCTTATTTTCTTATGATAGCGGCGGTAGTCTTTTCTTACGCCATGCAGGCGCTGGTAAATTCCACTTTTAAAAGATACAGTGGTGTAAACAGCCGAAGCGGCGTTCCCGCCAACGTTATAGCAAGGCAGATACTGGACAGCTACGGACTGTACGGAGTGACCGTGGTTCATGTGAACGGAATGCTCAGCGATCACTACGATCCTCGAAAAAACGTTGTTGCCCTTTCGGACTCCACATTTTTCAGCACTTCCGTTGCCGCCATTGGTGTAGCCGCCCACGAGGTAGGACACGCGGTACAGCATAATACCGGGTATATCCCGATAAAAATACGTTCGATTTTTGTTCCCATAGCGCAGTTCGGATCAAAATCATGGATAGTGTTTTTCTTTTTGGGAATGTTTTTCAGTCTTCCGTTTCTTTTGGAAATAGGCGTTATTCTGTTCGGCTTTGTTGTGCTTTTTCAGCTTCTTACATTACCAGTTGAGTTCAACGCCAGCAGGCGGGCTTTAAAAACCATAGAAGCACAGTTCCTTCTGGAACGGGATGAAATGGCGGGAGCGAGAAAAACCCTTTCCGCTGCGGCGATGACTTATATTGCGGGTCTTATGGTGGCCGTAACGCAGCTTTTAAGGCTTCTGGTACTTGTGAATGGAAGAAGGCGCGGCGATTGATGCCGATTACGGCTTTTTATATCAGCGGAATATTACAGATTGCGGCATTTTTCGCGGCGCTTATGAGGTAAAATTATACTGAATTTATTTACCCACACAAAAGGGAAAGGAAAAAACTTTATGAAAACATCGAGACAGGTAGTTTTAGAGCTGCTTATTAAAATGGAACAAAACGGCGCTTATTCAAACATAGTATTGGATAACACCTTTCATGCCGAAAAGCTCTCAAATCGGGACAAGGCATTTGCCGCAATGCTTTTTTACGGCGTCATTGAAAGGAGAATGACTCTCGATTACATAATAAGGCTTTATTCCTCCACCGAATTTGATAAAATAGATACTGATGTATTGCAGCTTCTGAGAATGGGGCTTTATCAGCTTTTGTACACCGCCGTCCCCGAAAGCGCGGCGGTGAACGAATGCACGGAGTTGGCCAAGGAAAGCCGCAAGGGCTTTGTTAACGGAATTTTAAGAAACTTTATCCGCGATGGAAAGAAGATAGATTATAAAGATCTGGAGGGCGCGGCTAAGCTTTCGATAGAATATTCATGTCCAAAATGGCTGGTTAAAAAATGGACGGGAATGTTCGGGGAGGAAAAGACCGCAGAGCTGTTGAAGGACAGCTTCGGCAGGCCGCCGCTGTTCGTTAAGGTGAACACGCTGAAATGCACCTCCGACGAGCTTATTGCGGAGTTTGCCAAGGAAAAGATAGAGGCGAAGAAAAATCCGCTTTTGGATGATTGTCTTGAAGTAGGCAGGATACACGGGGTGGAAGCCACCAACGCTTACCGTAAAGGCTTGTTTCATGTTCAGGATATTTCCTCTCAGCTTTGCTGCAAGGTGGCCAGACCGGTGTTTAACGAAACCGTTATAGACGTATGCGCCGCTCCCGGGGGGAAAACCTTCACTATGGGCGAAATGATGTCCAATCGGGGAAAGATATACAGTTTTGATTTGTACGACGGCAAGGTATCCATGATAAACGAGGGCGCGAGGCGGCTCGGACTGTCTATCGTTACCGCCGCCGTAAACGACGCCACCAGTTATAACGAAAACATACCGATGGCGGACAAGGTACTTTGCGATACCGTGTGTTCGGGGTTAGGCGTTATAAGAAGAAAGCCGGAAATAAAATATAAGGAAATGAAAAATCTGGTGGATCTGCCGATTTTGCAGCAGCACATAATGGAAACCGCTTCAAAATACGTTAAAGTAGGAGGCACTCTTATTTATTCCACCTGTACATTGAACACCGACGAGAACGAAAAGGTCGTTGAAGGATTTCTCAGCAGGAATCCCGGATTTTCTCCCGTGGTTGTGCCCATAAATATTGCGGGGGTTGAGGATGTATGTATGAGAACGTTTCTGCCTACGGTAACGGGGGGAGACGGGTTTTTTGCCGCCACTCTCAGGAGAGTAAAGTAAAATTGGAAAAAATTGATATTTTATCTTTGACTTTAGAGGAGCTTCAAGAGAAATTATTACAAAACGGTGAAAAAAAGTATCGGGCATTGCAGGTATTTCAGTGGCTCCATTGTAAAAAAGCATCAAGCTTTGAGGAAATGACCAATATTTCCGCACAAACGAAAGCGCTGCTTGTTGAAAAATTTTATATAAATTCAATGAAAATTCAAAAAAGGCTTGTATCTTCCATAGATAATACTGTAAAATACTTATATATGCTGCCCGACGGCAACAAGGTGGAAACGGTGCTGATGGAATATCACCACGGAAACAGCGTTTGTTTATCCACTCAGGCGGGCTGCAAAATGGGCTGCAAATTCTGCGCTTCCACTAAGGCGGGATTTGTGAGAAATCTTGCGCCCTCGGAAATTCTGCTCCAGATATATGAAACCGAACGGGACAGCGGACAAAAAATAGATTCCGTGGTACTTATGGGTATTGGTGAGCCGTTGGATAACTTTGACAATACAGTAAAATTTCTGAATATTCTTTCCCATAAGGACGGAAGGAATATGAGCTTGAGGCATGTTTCCCTGTCTACCTGCGGATTGGTTGATAAAATCCATGCTCTTGCGGAGCTTAAGCTTCCACTGACCTTGTCGGTATCTCTTCACGCTCCCACCGATGAAAAACGCTCCGCGATAATGCCGATAAATCTTAAATATCCCATAAAAGAGCTTATTAGGGCATGCGACGATTATTTTAAGGTCACCGGTAGAAGGATTAGCTTCGAGTTCAGCCTGATAAAGGACGTGAATGACGATGCAGAGACCGCGAGGGAGCTTATAGCTTTGCTTAAGCCCTTGGGCGTGTGCCATGTCAACCTTATTCCCATCAATGAAATAAGAGAGGGCGGCTACAAAAAAAGCAGCTTCGTATCTGCTTTTCAACAGGCTTTGGTTAAAGGTGGGCTTAACGCTACGGTGAGAAGAACTTTGGGAGCGGATATAGAAGCCGCCTGCGGACAGCTCAGAAGAGACAATATTTAGAGCGTGTTCACATAAAGCTCGGCACGCATATTTTCGGCAAATTTTCGTACTGATTTTATGTGATCACGCTCAGATGAGCATACATTATTAAGTCAATATCTCACTAAGGAGTTTAAATATAAAATGAAATTTTATTCAAAAACCGATATAGGACTTATCAGAAATGAAAATCAGGATCGGGTATGGGCGAGCTATTTGGGCGAAAACGAGGAAGCCGCCGTACTTATAGTCTGCGACGGAATGGGCGGAGAAAACGCGGGAAGCTGCGCAAGTCAGATGACTCTTAACACCATGCGCGACAGAATATCCGAAGGCTTTCGCACCAGCAGCAATCGCAATTTTATCAGAAACCTGCTTATAACCTCCGTCACCGCCGCCAACAGTCTTGTTTTTGACCGCGCCAGAAGCGAACCGGATAAAAGAGGAATGGGCACTACATGCGTCGCCGCGATAGTCTACGCGGAAAGAGCTTATATAATAAATGTAGGAGACAGCCGCTGTTACAGAATATTCGGCGAAAGTATGCAGCAGGTGACCAAGGATCACACCGAAGTGCGCCGCCTTCTTGAGTTAGGCAGGATAACCGAGGAGGAAAGCCGTACTCACCCATACAGAAGCCGCCTTACGCGAGCGGTGGGAGCAACAAGAGACATAACGCCGGATTATTTTGAGATAGATCTTGAAGAGGGAAACGTACTTTTGCTGTGCTCCGACGGGCTGCATTCCTATGGCGATGATTCGGAGATAGCTGGAATAATCGTCGGCAACCCCATAAGCAAATGCTGTGATATGCTGATAGATTACGCTCTTGCCAACGGGGGAAGAGACAACGCTACGGTGGCTTTATTAAAATATTAAAAAACATTAAGATACATAAATAATATAAATTTTTTTCCCGTCCGCGCAGGGAAAAATAAATTGCAAAGGAAAAATTCGCGTGGAGAAATGGCGGATATATTATGGATAGTAATATCGGAAAAAAGCTTGACGGCAGATACGAGCTGCTTGAGCTTATCGGCGTCGGCGGAATGGCGGACATATACAAAGCCAGAGATATAACCGAGGACAGAGTTGTCGCCGTCAAAATACTTAAAACCGAGTTTGCGGCCAGCGAGGACTTTATGCGAAGATTCAGAAACGAATCCAAAGCAATTGCCCTTCTGTCCCATCCCAATATAGTTAAAATTTACGATGTGGGCTTTACCGAGAAGCTTCAGTTTATTGTGATGGAGTATATCGACGGAATCAACCTTTCCGAGTATATATCAAAGCAGGGCGTTCTTAAGTGGAAGGACGTGGTACACTTTACCATGCAGATACTGAAAGCTTTGCAGCATGCTCATGACAGAGGCATAGTCCACCGCGATATAAAGCCTCAGAATGTAATGCTTTTAGCGGACGGCACAATAAAGGTCATGGATTTCGGCATTGCCCGCTTTAACCGAGAGACTGACAAGACAATGTCCGAAAAGGCGATAGGCTCCGTTCATTATATCAGTCCGGAACAGGCAAGGGGAGATGTTACGGACGAGAGAAGCGATATTTATTCCATAGGCATAATGATGTATGAAATGCTGACTGGAAAAAAGCCCTTTGACGGAGACAGCCCCGTGGCCATTGCCCTTATGCATATGCAGTCCAACGCGAAAAAAATGTCCGATATTAATAATTCCATTCCGGAGGGGTTGGAGGAAATTACCGAAAAGGCGATGCAGAAGGAACCCTCTAAACGCTATCAGACGGCCGGAGAGATGATGAAGGATATAGAGGAGTTTAAACAGAATCCGAGTATTGTATTTGAATATAAGTATTTTTCCACAGACGGTACCACTAAATATTTTGACAAGGTAACGGAGCCGGCTAAAAAAAGCTCAAAAAACTCTTCCGGAAATTCCGGGAAAAACAGTGGCCGCAAATCCGCGCCTGCCGCCGCTTCGTCGGGAACTCCGGCGGCGAGAAGGGGTTACGCCCTTAAGCCGGATGTTGAAGAGGAGGAAGAGCGGGAGGAGTATGAGGACGATTACGACGACGAGGTAGCGCCGAGGCGTTCGCCTTTGCTGTCGGTGTTGTTCGCAGTTACCGCCGTTTTTGTAATAGTGGCGGCGTTTGTGGTGTATAAAGTTGTGGTGGACACCGTTCCCACACATGACAACACCAATATAGAGGAAGTTACGGTTCCGCTTTTTGTGGGACTTACCGAAGATGAGCTGAGAAGGGAGTACGGTGATATCTACCGCTTCCAGCTTACAAGAGAAAACGACAGCGCACCCGAAGGGGAAATCATATATCAGAGTGTGGGTGCGGGTTCTACCATAAAAATAACTCATCAGATAACCGTCACCATAAGTCTGGGCCCCAAAATGGAGGAAATAGACGACTTCACCTCCCGCCCCAAAAACGAGGCAAAAACCCAGCTTGAAGTGCGCGGCTTCAAGACGGAGATAGTTTCGGTTGTAAACGATGATATTGCCCGCGACTGCGTTATCAGAACCGAACCACCCGCAAGAACAAGGGCGGAGGTAGGCACGAAAGTGGTGATTTTTGTAAGCCAGGGACCTTCTCCCACCCTTACCGTAGTACCGAACTTTAAGAACCTGACCGAGGCCACCGCCAAACAGAATGCGGAGCGCAATGATCTTGTGCCCCTCTTTGAGTATATTCCCAGCGAAGATGGAAGCGTTGAAAAAGGCAGGGTTATAAGCCAGAGCATTGAACCAAACGAAAAGGTAGAGAAAAACACTGTTGTTACCATTTATGTGTGCAACGGCGAAACGCCTCAGAAATCCAGCAGTATTGATCTCAGCATCAACGAAAGCGCTATCGGCGAATATGTATTCAAATATTATATCGACGGAGTATTGCAGGAGGAACTCACCGAAACAAGGGATATTTCTTTAAGTAAGCAGATAAACTGGCAAATTTCGGGAACCGGCATTCACAGCTACGCCATCGTGGTGGAAAATACCGCTACCGGACAGAGCAAAACGCTTATAGAGCTTGAAGTGAACTTTGATACGGAGCCTGTGGATAAACAGCCCAAGACCTTTAACGAAAATGTCTTTAAAGAGCTTCAGACTGAGTCCTCGCAAACCACGGCACAGGGCGGCGATTCAACATCTGCTCCCGATCCTTTTGACTTTGACCCCGATACCACCACCGAGACATCCGCTGTGACGCTGACAATGCCGGAAACCGAATCGGGGCAAGATATAGGTGCGCTGTAAAAGCGAATGCAGTAAATTAAAGGAGAAAACGCTTGACAAAGGAAAACAGGATCGTAGGCGTCAGCGGCGGGCTTTATACGGTGGAAACTCCCTACTCCACGGTACAGGCCAAATCAAGAGGCATATTTCGCCTAAACGGAATAAAGCCCGTTACAGGGGATTATGTGAAGCTTCATTTTGAGAATAACGCGGAAACGGTTATAACCGATGTTCTTGAAAGGAAGAACGAGATTATACGCCCTCCCCTTGCCAATATTGACATAACGGTTCTTGTGGTTTCTTCCTGTGAGCCTACGCCAAATCTCTTTATTCTGGATAAGCTCACGGCTGTTTTTGAGAGTAAGGGGATAGAAACGGTATTTGTCTTTACAAAGATAGATCTGGCTCAGGCGGAGGCGTATGCCAAGATATACTCCGATATAGGCTATAAAACCTTTATGGTGGATAATACATGGGGTTTCGGCTCCGAAAAGCTGAGCGATTATCTGAAGGGAAAAACCTCCGCTCTGATAGGAAATACGGGAGTTGGAAAATCCAGCCTTATGAAATATATCGCTCCCATTGCCGAGCATAAAACCTCGGAAATAAGCAAAAAATTAGGCAGAGGGAAACATACCACCAGAGAGGTAAAGCTTTATCGGCTTAATGATGACACTTATATAGCCGATACTCCCGGTTTTTCCACTGTGGAGGTGGGCAGATATGGGGCAATCCCCGCTGAAGAGGTGGCGGACTGCTTCCGCGAGTTCAGGGAATATACCGATAAATGCCGCTTTAAGGACTGCGCACATATAAAAGAAGACAACTGTGCGGTCAGAGAGGCGGTGAAATCCGGATATATCGCTGCGTCAAGACACGAAAGCTATTGCAAAATATATGAAGATGCTTTAAAAAAAGAAAAAGAATATTGATTCGTTTATAGAACCTGTCCACATATAAATAGTGCGTGGTTTTTCGAGCAGATTTTGCTGAGAACAAGGCAAATTTTCGTAGGCTTCTGTAGCAAGTCAAGAAATTTTAACAAAGTTATCGGTAAAATATGCCGAAAAGACGATGTTTCCGATTTTTCAAACAAGCCCTAATGTAACAAAAATCACTCCTTCCGAATAAACTGTGGTAAATGCGTAAAAACGCACAACAGCACGGGGAAGGAGTGAATTTTATGAGAGACGGTAAATGTAGGCGCGGTAAAGGTAAACTGGCTCTGATAGCCTTTGCTCTGGCTCTTATATGTTTTTGCTTTCTTTCCGTGAAAATTATGCTTGTGGTTCTGGCATTGTCGCTTATAGCGGCGGGAATATGGCTGTTGAAATGCGGCATATAACCGTTGCCGGATGTCCCAGTCTCTTATTCTAATCTTTGATCAATTTATAGGAAAATAATATGGATGACCAAAGATTAGTGTTTAGGGTGCAATATTCAATTAAGTTTGTAACTTGATTGAATATTGGTATAAAAAGGATTGGCATAAGAAAGTGAGGTACATATGAAAATCGTTGTGGTAAAGAGTCCAAAATTTCTGGCGGGATTTTTAAGACTGTTTTTTGGAATCAAAAAAACGCAGAGTTGACGGAAAAAATAAAAAATTCGGCGAAGCCGCAGCTTCGCCGAATTTTTTATGCAGCAATGTACCATTTGTCAATTGTCTCTAATTTATTTCAACAACTTCCACCAGAACATCAATAACCTCTTTTTTGTCCGCTCCGTCACTGTTGGTCAGGTAAAACCTACGGGTTTCATTTTCCCAGCAGGTTTTAAATCCTACCGTTTCTCCGTTTTTAAAGCTGTACAGCACCGCGTTGGCTTCTGGATAATTCATGATCACCTCCGCTGTCAGAAGCTCTTCCTCTTGAGCGGATGAATCCAAATTTTCTCCGAGTTCATAAACAACGAAGGAGTAAATATGATCGCCTAAAATAAAACTTCCCGTTTGAAAATCCGCATCTTTGTTTTCGCCGTATGTTACGCTTTTTGCTTTTTCCGGTATGTTAAACCAAAGCTCCGCCTCTTCCGCGGTAATTTCCGTCAGCGCTATATCCGTCTTTTTTTCCGGAGCCGCCGTATTTGTAAAATGTCGGGTGCTTTCAATAACATACGCTTCGTCGGCAATGTCTTCTCCGTCCTCCATAACATCCGCAATTTGCTCTTCACTGTGTTTAATTGCGTTTCCTGCGGGCGCCGCTTCGCAGACTTCATTTACGTTTTCACCTTCGTTATAAATAAAACCGGACAAAGTGGTTGTAAGTATGATGGCCGCTTCATTCTCCGCCGTGTCAAAGTATAAGCTTTCAGTATTGTCATCGGCTCCGCCGGAAAAGCCCTCGGAATTATTAACCTCCATACGTAGCAAAACGGCGGCGGCAGCAACAAGGCAAACACAAGCGGCAACGGAAACGGCCGGTTTAATTATTCTCAGAATTTTTAATTCGGAGCCGGCGCCTTTGGCCTTTTTCAAAATATTGTCATACATTCTTTTTTCCGCGTCCTTGTAGGGTTCAATCTTGTCAATGGCGCTGAAAATTTTTTCCTCTGTCACTTTTGTTCACCTCCTATCTTTATTTTCAAAAGCTCCCTCGCTTCCCGCATATGGTTTCTTACCGTAGAGGAGGGTTTATGCAGCATTTTGGCTATTTCATCTGTCTTGTATCCCATGTAATAGTATAGATAAATTACGTCCTTATACTTTTGGGGGAGAGCCATTACTTCTTTTAAGGTTTCGTCTATCTCGAAGCTTACCTCCGTGCTCAATTCCTCGCATTGGTCAAGTGAGACCGTGCTTTTATGCCATTTGCTTTTAAGCTTATCCTTACATAAATTCATAGCGGTGACCGAGAGCCACTTTTTCTCGTGCTCCTCTCCGTTAAAGCTGTATTTTCCGCAGAGAACCTTGGCGAATACGTCTTCGGTGCAGTCTTCGGAATCAAAGCTGTTTTTCATATATATAAAACAAACACGATAAACAAATTTGTAATATTTTAAATAAAAGGCTTCAAAATCCTCGTCGGGTCGGATATAAGAGTCTGACATACGAGATTTTCTCCTTTCATATGTATAACGATCAACTCTTCGTTTTTGTCGGAGCCCGGGAAAAAATTTTTCCTATTTTTTCTCTTTAGACAATACCGCACAAAGATTGTCGTGCAGACGCGCAGTCGGCTTTTTCGTCGGATTGTCCAAAACGACGCGGGAATACCGGCGTATTTCAAGGAGTTTTGGCAAAAATGACGGAAAAGATGCAAGCCTATGCGCGGCAAAGCGCGCAGCGCGGTCTTTGCGCGATGATGTCTTTATAATTATACTATAAATCTGTAATTTTGGCAATAGAAAATTATATTTTATAAATAACCGTATTTTTTCTTTTTTCCGAAAATAAACGCCATGGTCACTGCCGCCGCCGTAAATTCCGCCGCGGCCACAGAAAACCATACGCCGTCAACATCAAAGAAAACAGGGAGTATCAGCACCGCCGCCGTTTGAAACACAAGAGTACGCAAAAAAGATATAAGCGCCGAGGTAAGCCCGTCGTTCAGCGCGGTAAAGAAAGAGGAACCGAAGATAGCCGTTCCCGCGAAAAGAAACGAAACGGAAAAAATGCGGAAGCCGTCCAGAGTAAGCTTCATAAGCGCTTCGTCATACCCGACGAATATTTTTGCCAGAGGATAAGCCAGAATCTGAGCCGTTATTATCATGGCAACGGAGCTTATCCATATTATCACTGCGCTTTTTTTCAGCAGACTTTTCAATTCGTCTTTGTTTTCGGCTCCGTAATGATAGCTTATAATGGGTGCGGTTCCGACTGAATAACCTATAAATATCGCCAGAAAAACAAGATTTACATACATCATTACTCCGTATGCCGCAATGCCGTTTTCTCCGGCGTACTTGTTAAGCTGAAAATTATAAAGCATATTTACTATCGACATTGATATGTTGCTCATAAGCTCCGAGGATCCGTTGGTACAGGTTTTAAGCAGCGCTTTTCCGTCAAAGCGGGTTTTCCCGAGTCTGAAAAGGCTTGTGTTTTTGCGGAAAAAGTAAATCAGAGGTATTACTCCGCCCACAGTGATACTGATGGCCGTAGCGGAGGCCGCCCCCTCCAGTCCCCATTCAAATACCGCCACAAACAGAGCGTCCAGCGCCATATTTGTCACACCCGCCGCAATTGTTACCAAAAGACCCATACGCGGCTTTTCGGCAGATATAAAAAAGCTCTGAAAGGTATATTGAAGCAGATAAAAGGGCATCGAAGCAAGATATATTCTTCCGTATCTTACGCAGTTTTCCAGCAGTTCGCCCTCCGCTCCCAGAAGCGCTGAAACGGGTCTTAAAACCGCTATCCCTAAAACGGAGAAGATTACGCCCAATGCGGCGGCAGAGTACACCAAAAGGGAAAATGTTTTGTTTGCAAGCTCCTTTTTCCCTTCCCCCAGCGTTTTTGCAATAAGCGCGCTTCCTCCCGAACCGAACATAAAGCCCGTTCCTCCCAATATCATAAGAAAAGGCATAATCAGATTAACCGCAGCGAACGGCGTAAGACCCACATAATTTGACACAAAATATCCGTCAACCACTCCGTAAACGGAGGTCATAATCATCATTCCAACAGAGGGTAAAGTAAAGCGGAGCAGCTTTCCGTATCCGAAGTGCTCCGAAAGGGATATATTCATTTTTCGTTCTCCTTCCGTACAATAATATTATAGATTTACAGTTTTTTTATCTTTTCCCTAAAGCTTTTAAGATACTTTTCCGCCAACATAACATAAATTTCCCGTTCCTCTTCCGTCCAGCTTTCAAGTATTTCGTTTTCTATTTCGATAATCTTTAAGACGGTTTTTTCGCTCAGTATTTTACCCTTTTCGGTAAGGCAGACGTATTTTTTCTTTCCGTCCGCCGCTTTAAGATAAACTACTTCCTCTGCTTCGAGCTTTCGTACCGCAGAATTTAAGGTCTGCTTCCTCATACCTGCCAGTCGGCATATGTCGCCTAACAGGCATACGCCGTCATTGTTGCATATGGTGTACAAAATAAGGGATACGCTGTCGGAAAGCCCTAATTTAACAGAGGCATTGTGATACGCGGCTTCGGTTTCCATTGTGAGGTAGTTGTAGCGTTTGTTTATAAGATTGATTTTCGGGTTTTTTGCTGGCATTAGGCACTCCTTTCTTTTTTAAAGAAAAAATTAAAAAGTATGAAATCGTACTATAATATTATAGTACGATTTCATACAAAAGTCAAGACTTTTTAAAAAATCGCTATTGGAGGTTTAAAATTTTTTAAGGCAATACCGCACAAAGATTGTAGTGCAGACGCGCAGTCGGCTTTTTCGTCAGATTGTCCAAAACGACGCAGGAATAACGGCGTATTTCAAGAAGTTTTGGGCAAAAATGACGGAAAAAATGCAAGCGTATGTGCAGCGCGGTCTTTGCGCGGTGTTGCCTTAAGTAACAACACGAATAGCACTCCGTATATTGCTCCCAAAAAAATTCAAAGCACTTTCTGATTGTTTATTACAAGCTGAAATTCCACACCCAACGTTTTTGCAGCTTTTCTGCAAAGTATCATTCTGTCCATAAATATTTCAAAATACTCCATAATTGAGCTTATTCTGAGGTCAATGATCAGGTCAAGTATCAATGAGGTCTTATCGTCGGAAAAATACACCTTCGACTGTTCACATGCGTAATTCACGCGGTCATGGACATCGCTTATATCGGCTCCGTCGTAGTTTTTCGCTCCTCGTACTCTTGAACGGCGTACGTCCGTTTTGTCACTTATAATCACAGCGGCTGCTATATGATTTACGGGGGCGGCGGTATGTTCGTCGTGATTTCCTATTGCGGATACGATTGTGCATATTTCCTCGGCGGGCATGCCCATTCCTTCCAGAATATGAAACGCCATTATCGCTCCGCTCTGAGCGTGATCGACTCTGTTTACCACATTTCCTATATCGTGCATATAAGCGGCTATTTGCGCCAGTTCACAGTCCCTTTCGGTATAGCCCAGTTCCGACAGTATCATATTTGCGGTAAAGGCTGCCCGCTCCACATGCGCGTTTGAATGTTCGGTATAGCCTATTGAGCTTAAAGCCGCGTCTGCATGGTTAATATAGGTCTGTACGTCGTTATTCTGCTTGATATACTTATAGGTTACATTGCTCATGTCAGATATCCTTTCAGATAAAAATAAAAAAATCATTAAAAATATACTTCCGAATATTGCAAAATCTTCTGTTTTGTGGTAAAATATTTTCTGATATACCCGTAATTTCTTATCATTTTTTCCCGATAAGAGAAATTTTTCCCAAAACCTGCGGAGGAAACGGTTTTACCCATGTTTAAATATAAAAATGTAATGATCGCCTTATTTGCTCTATTCTTTTTTTCCACTTCGGTACATTTTATATATTCCTGTCTTACTCTGGAGCCGAATATGAGAAATACGGCGCTGCTGTGCGATTGTGTACTGTTTATGGCGCCCTTGGCGGTATTTATAAGCGGAAAGCTCAGACGAGTAATGCCTTATATTTTTGTCAGTTTTTATGCGGTATCCTGCTTCGTTATGTCCGTTATAAATAAGAGCGAGCTTTATCTGCCGCTTTTGTTTGCCTGCGCCGTAGTTTGCTGCGGCTTCTTTTTATCGGTGAAACTTTGCATATGGCATATTATAATTACAGATCTGGTTCTTATATGGAGCGTGGTGTTCTTTCTTGACGAGAAATGGGATCATTTTATGCTGCTTTATTTTACCATGTGCGTTTGTTACAATTTTTCCGCGTTTGCCATGACTCTTTTTGTTTATGCAGTAAGGCGGAATTTAATAAAGCTCAGACGAAGGAACAAAGAGCTTTCCGTTTCCGACAACAGAAAGAACGCTTTTTGGGCCGCTGCCGCTTCCCAGATGCGTTTGGCTTCGGACAAGCTCAACGTTTACTGCGCAAGCCGTCTTGAGGACGACGATCTTCCCGATCTGGTGCGGGAAAAGATAAGTACCATAAAAAGCGATACAAAGCATCTTATTACCGTTCTCAACGACGCCGAGGATTACGCGATGATTGAAAACAAGAGGCTTAAAACCTCAAGCGCTCCTTACAGCTTCGGCGAACTGGTAAACGAGATTGCCGATTCCTGTTCGATGCTGATAACTGTGACGGCAGGAAGCGGGATAAGCTACTCCATAGACTGTCAGCCCGATATTCCCGCCGTTCTTATCGGGGATATGGACAGGATAATTCAGGTTATAATGAACCTTTTTGAAAACGCGGCCAAATATACCGAAAACGGAAGCGTTTCCATTGCTTTTTCTTCGCGGAAAACCGAAGACGGCGTAAATTTGCAGATCAGGGTAACCGACACGGGCGTCGGCTTCACCGACAGCGCGGCGCGCAGAATGTTCACCGTTTACGCCGATAAGCGCGGGCATCAGCTTGTGTCTCATGTGGGGCTTGCCATTGTCAAGGAGCTTGTTACGTTAATGGGCGGATTTGTTTATGCGCGCCGTCTGCCGACCTGCGGCACCGGATTCGTAATCACCCTTCCGCAGGGGGTAAAGGATCCCGTTCCGTTCGCGGAGATAAGGGACAGCGAGAAGATAAGCGCGCTTATTTACGTTAAGGAAAAGTCCTCTGCCGAGAGAATCTGCGGTCAGCTTGAAAAAATGGGTGTTAAGAGCAATGTTTGTCTTACCCGAACCGAGTTCAGTGTAAAAAAGGACGCTCCGGAGCTTACTCATATATTTACCGATTATTCGCTGTATAATTTTGACAGCCCCGTGTTTAGAATATTGTCAAGACGGCTAATTATTGTGGTGCTGTGCGATTCGGGAGAGGGAAGTGAAATTATGCCCCAAAATGTCCGCCGGCTGAGTAAACCCGTCAATATGGCCGCCGTATCCCGTATTATGAATGAAACAGTTCTGGATACGGTTATAAAGGACAGCTCCGATCCCGATTTTGATCCCCGCAGGGATATTCATTATGACGATCCGAGACGATGATAGGTTTTTATTTTCAATAATATGCCGTTCGCATTCACGGCTTTCTCTTTTTTCGCAACCCTTCTGAAAGGAATATACAATGAACAAAACCCTTATAACAGCCGATTCTACCTGCTATATCCCCACCGAATTCGTTTCGGGAGAGGTTCCCCTCATTCAGGCGGAGGTAAAAACCAAAAGCGGCAGCTTTCGGGAAAGTTATGAAATAACCTCCGAGAATATTCTTGAATATGCCAGACGAGAACGAAAAGCTCCGGAATTGGTCTGCCCCTCAACGGAGGATTATGAGAAATTTTTTTTAAAGCACTTGAAAAAATCGCCCTGCATATGTCATTTATGCTGTTCCGCCAATATTCGCGACTCTTATTTCAACGCCGTAAAAGCGGCGGAAAAAATGAAAAACGTTTTTGTGGCGGATTCAAAACAGGTGGGCGGCGGTATGCTGTTTCAGATAGCGCAGGCGGTAAGGCTCGCCGCCGAGGGCTTTTCTCCGGAATTTATAATCAGAAGCATAGATGAGCTTGACCGACATATCAACAGCAGCTACGCTTCAAAAAGCGCTTTTCTGTTGGGTTATCTTAATCTTGCTCCAAAAGTGCTTTCTTCGGCGATTGACTTTTTGGAGCTATCTCCCACCATCACAGTGAGAAACGGCTCGGTTATTTCAGGGGCGGTATTTAAAAACGGCCGCGAATATTTTGAAAGCTATATAAGAAAAATGCTTAAGGGAAATAAAAACGTCGATAAAAGCATAATTGTGGTAAGCTGCCCAAAGCCCTTCGGAAAAGCCATAGAAAGGTATAAGCGTGAGATAAACAAATACGGGCGCTTTGATAAAATCGTATTTACCGACATTCCCGCCAGATTTGCCTGTCGTTTGGGCGACGAGTCGTTGGGGCTTCATTTTCTGAATATTTAATCAAGCGCTTTTTTTCTTTTTTCTGAATACTATAAGCTTACTTAAAATATAATTCAGCACCAGCACAAATATGTTTGAAACCACCTTGGCAAAAAATTCCCATAAAGTTCCGTCCATACCTGTCATATCCACTAAAAGAAACATTATAAGCAGATCCACAAACAGGGTAAGCAGCCTTGCTCCGCAGAATTTTACGAACTCGCTTAAGATTCCCGCCCCTGCGGCTTTGCTTTCAAAAACCCAGATACGGTTTGTGACATAAGCGAAAATAACCGCGCATATCCATGAAAGAATTACGGGCAGAACCGTGGCGCTTTCCGTGCTGAAAACAGCGGTCAGGTTAAATGTCCAGCTGAGAAATGCGGGTACGCTTTTCTCGTCGGGAAAGATAAAACGGAACAAATAATAGGTGCCGAAGGAAACGATTGTGGTTAATACTCCGAAAAAAACGTAGCTTACTATTTCCTTGTTTTCCCTGTACAGGCTTTTCCATTCTTTCGGGTGTAACGCTCTTTTTAAAAAACTTTTTACGTCAATATTCATTTTCTGTTTATTCCTTCCTTTTGGGGTTACTCCTGATTTTATTCCTTTTATTCTGTATTTTTTTCAAATTCCGACTTTTTTATTATACTACTGTTTAAAATATTTTTCAACATAAAAACGCATTTTTGGAAAGGAGATCGGAAGAGCGTCGTGTAGGGAAAGAGTGTTCAGAGCCGTGTAGAT
>CAJUFF010000027.1 GCA_910585505.1 uncultured Ruminiclostridium sp.
ACTCTTTCCCTACACGACGCTCTTCCGATCTGGCTTGGTATTTGTTTATGGAGTTGTTATGTTTCATTTTACAGGAAATTCAGATAAAAGTATTAGGATCGCCGGAGTAACTGTTCCGATTTCAGAGCTGTTAAATAATGATGAAGATGTATATTCTACATTTTATACCAATACATTTACTGATGAAAATATTACAAATGCAATGAGTAAACTATCATCAGTAGCTGATGAACTTTTCCTAAAAACCGAGTTGGAAGCACAAGCAGGTGCAAAGATTGTTTTTTGGTCGGAACTGAATGGAGCGGTTTTAAAACAAGATGAAGATATGCTGCTGCAACGAGCGTCGGATATGGCAAAACAGGAAGAAATATATTTGATTGTTTCGTTACTGGTGAAAACACCTTATATGGACTTAAAGGAAAATAAAACGGTAGCATTTAATCCACAAGGAGAACTAATATCCGAATATTTTAAGTATGGACGTTCAATCGGAGAATTGTGCCAAAAAGGAGATGGAATGCTAAAAAGTTTTGATACAGAATATGGTAGAATTGCGCCGTTTATATGTTCTGATATGGCATTTTTGTCTAAAATACAGCAGGCAGGTAGAAATAATGTAGATATACTAATTGTTCCGGCTTCGGATTGGAAAGAAATGACATTATTAGCTGCAAAGACAGCGATTGTGCGTGGGGTTGAAAATGGAAGTAATATAATCAGACATACAAATAACGGAATGTCGATTGTTTCAGATTTTAGAGGTAGTGTGCTGGCACAGACCGATTACTTTCATTCTGATACAAAGACATTATCTGCACAGGTTATCACGAAAGGGCGATTTACTCTTTATTCGTATATTGGAAATCTATTCGTATATCTGTGTATTTTATATTTATTAGGGAGTTTCATACTTCCAAAAATTAAACGACTAATTAATAAGTAGTTAAATTAATATTTGTAGTAGAGAACAAATATATCATCAAAGAGCCAGACGCATAGACGCAGAGCCGACAGACTTGTGAGAAATCACAGTTTGTCGGCTCTCTTTATGTCTAAAAATATAAACTCTTTACCCTGTCTATCAGCGGCGGCCTTGAATAAATCAAGGCTGCTGTTTCTTTCTATCCTTTGAAAAGTAATGATGCCACAAACACCAACAGATACGGCGGCTAAAAGGAGGTAGCCGCCATGAAGCACATATCGTATCGACAAAATCCGACGGTCATTGACATATCAAAAAAAGCCCGACCACCGCCGGGGAAAATCGCGCCCACAAATATGGCCTGTCTAATCATATAAATACTGCTTACAATACATTTGCGCTTGCCCGTTTTTTGCGGACAGGCGCATTTTATATTTTCAAAAATTTTTCCCAAAACCTTTCAAAATCTTTGGCAAATTTCCGCTGGGTGGAACTGAGGGGTATGAAAGCGGGTGATAAACAGGAAAATACACGCTGTGCCATTACGGATATATTCGTAATCCTCATATTGAACACCATTCTTTTTGGAGTGAAAGCCTTTGCGGAAGTCCGCGAAAAATTGTACCGGTTTTTCGTCCATACAAACAACCGGATATTCCTCGTTATACGGACGGCTGTATACGCGGCAAGAACATCCTTCCATTGCAGCCACAAACACAGCATTTTGCTCCGGAGGAATGCACCAACACTCTTTCAAATCAGGCTTACATTCATTTTTTTAAGTACGGATGAAACGGTAGAATGAGAAACGGATTCAATATAACCCAGTTCAACCGTCTTTTCAGCAAGCAACCTAAGCGTCCATTTGGAATACCCTTTTGGCGGTTCTCCGCAAGCAAGCGCAATTATATGCGCTTCAACCTCTCCGGTCACTTTCGCCGGAACCGGCGGCGTTTCGCGTTTCTTTCTGTTGAGCGTAGCCTCAAACCCTTTTGTGCAATACGAAGATTTTACTGTTTGTATGGTTGTGTGCGAGGTGTGATACGTCCTTGCAATCTCTGATACAGTCATATAATTTTCGCTTTGTCTGTCGGAAGCAAGAAGAATATTTGCGCGCAGTATTGTTCGCGCAGGACTTCTCCCCTTTGTCACAATGTCTATAAGTTCTGCTCTGTCTTCGTTGCTAAGTTCGATTTTGTATTTGATTGATGGCATATAATTATCCCCTTGTTTTCTTTGAGTTTATTATAGCACATCTTTTCAATTTATGCAATATTTAGATATAACAAAACACTATGGATGTCATCTTTACAAGGACAGAAGCTCCATGCTTGCCGCAGCGGGCACCGATATGCCGAAACGGAAGCCGCTGTCGGATTTTACCGACTATTCAATAGACCTCCTCGGAAACTTACGAAGCACCGTCTGACTTGCCCTTTTGATTCGTCATACGATACTTCTCCAGTTTCCGAGGAGGTCTAATGAAAAACCGAACTTACCGTTACGCGGAAAATAACGTGCTGTTTCCATTCGGATTGAACTATTCGGAGGTTATTTGTACGGAGATCGAATACAGCAGCGGAATAGCCGAGGTTAAGGCGGAAAACAGCGAAAATGCCGTTCCGAATGTCAGTCTGTGCGGTTTTAAGCAGATAAAGCTCATTGCCGGAAAAACCTTTCCGTAAAAATACCCGTTCTTGAAAAAGCGTTTGCCGCCGTTGATGAAAACGTGACCGGAAAGCGATTCGACAGCCGCTTTACCCTGTACGCCGGTACTCATCAGTCCGATCCGTTAAGCGATGAGCTTTGAGGCAATAAATTCATACAAAAGGAAATCCGTATATACTTTATTTTTGTATATCGCCGTAAGTCTGACAAAACCGTTTCCGCTACTGTATCGGTGAACAGCCCACGCTTTGTCCGAACTGCCGCGCAAAATATTTTTCATTGGCATAACCGCACTGCAAGAGCGGCGAGTATATTATACAAATAGTGTACACTCCCCACTGTCTCTGTAATACTTTATCCTTTTTTCAATTTCGATTTTATCGCACTGGAAAAATTCTGCAAGGCAGTCTATACATAAAAACTCTTTGGCACCCCTGTTTACCAATTTTAAATAAATGGCAATCTCATCGCCGCTTAGATCTTTTTTTCCGCATTTAAAGCAATCCGACATAATTCCTCCGTTATTGTACAAATTGAATAAAACCGAATTACACCCTGACCAACTTGCAGCGATAAATGCGGCAGTCATGCGGTTCGAGCTTTATAGCTCTCCTTTCGGTAAAAACGCCTTCATCTTCACCGCTGAAACACTCGTGGAAGGAAAGCCCGTAACCGCTGAAGTAGGGAAGACCTATGTCAAAAAACTGAAGCGACATTTCCGAAGCACCGTCGCTTAAATTAAACATTCCGATAGCGTAATCGCCGCCGCATAAGGGCTTTATAAGCGCAAACACATGATCGGGATTGCACCAATGCCTGATATGGTAAGGTCCTCTGCCCTCGGGATCCTGATTTATGGCAATAACCTCCCTGTTGCTCAGCAGATTAAGGGCTTCAGCGCTGATTTTTCTTAAATCGCAGCCTATAATAAGAGGACTGTTCATCATCGCCCACAGCGCAAAGTGGGTTTTATACTGTACATCGGTGCAGCCTGCCAGTCTGCCAGCGACATTTGAAACAAAGTCATTGTCACCTTTTCCGTTCATGCCCACAACGAGCATATCCATATCGTTCCAGCAATATGTGCCGCCGTAACACTCCCTGTCAAGCTGACTTTCAGCAATTGATTTAATGGACTGCCAGTTGTCCTGTATATCGCCGGTGGAACGGTAAAGATGAGCGCCGCTTTCTCTTATCCAGCGCCAAACGTCATCGCAGTCCCAGTTGCATACGGAGAAAACTATATCTCTTCCGCAGCTGCGAAGCGCCATGCCCATACGTTTGTATAGATTTTCCCCCACCGAATGAACTGGTTTATAGCAATAGTCATATTTCAGATAGTCAACGCCCCACTCCGCAAAGGTAGCCGCGTCAACATACTCATGTTCAAAGCTTCCGGGATAACCGTCGCAGGTATGAGTGCCGGCACAGGAGTAAATTCCAAACTTTAAGCCTTTTGAATGCACATAATCCGCAAGCGGCTTTATACCGGCGGGAAATTTCTTTTTATCGGCAACCAGCCGCCCTTGTTTGTCGCGTTCCAATTCACTCCAGAAGTCGTCAATGACCACATATTCGTAGCCCGCGTCCTTTAATCCGAGTTCCACAAGCTTGTCCGCAATGTTTCTGATAAGTTCTTCACTGATGTTGGAGCCGAAAGAATTCCAGCTGTTCCAGCCCATGGGCGGTGTTTTTGCGAGAGGTAAATTATTCATTGTGTTTCTCCTTTGTTTATTTTTTAATATCATTGGCAGGCAGACAAAACCGTTTCCGATACTGTGTCAGTGAACAACCCATGCTTTGTCCGAACTACTGCGCAAAATATTTTTCATTGGCGTAACCGCACCGCAATGCAACTTCGATTTTCGCTGCACAATATGAGAAAAATATCATTCTCGGTGCGGCAGCATATTTCGTGTTCGGTGCAGGCTCGTTTAATCTCCCGTTTTCCCGAAGCGGCGGATTTGCTTTTGTGATTTGAATTTTATAAATTTCTGCATTTTTACATTACAGTTTCGAGTCCGTCCGCGCTCTTTACGGTAAAGCTGCCATTGCCTTCGGACTTAATGTAGATCTTATCACCCTTTCTCTCGGCGGTAACGGTAAGAGTCTTATTTCCATCCGCGTCGCAGATCACACACTCGGCCGTTTTTCCATCTTCAAGACCGTAAACCACCAACTCCGCGTTTTCTGTATAATCGTAAGTGAAATTACGCTTGAAGTCGCCGAAGGCGATAATGCTGTTGGGCTTAGCGTACAAAGGCATTCCGAAATAATCGTATTTCTTTTCGTACCAACGTCCGCCTTCAAGTACCTCACCGGTTTGAATGTCTGTCCATCTTCCCGTGTCTGGGAGATAGAAGCTCGCGGCGCCGTCTTCGCAGAATACGGGAGCGACCATAAGGGTATCGCCCAGCATATACTGTCTGTCAAGGCTAAGGGTGCCGGGGTCGGAGCCGAAGTCCACAACCATGGCTCTCATCATGGGAACGCCGGTTTCGTGAGTCTTTACCGCGTTGGAGTAAAGGTAAGGCATAAGCCTGCCTTTAAGCTTGGTGAAATGTCTAAGCACGTCGCAGCTCTCCTCGTCGAAGTTCCAGGGCACACGGTAAGAGCTGTTGCCGTGGAGTCTCGAGTGAGTGGACATAAGGCCGAAGGCGCACCAGCGCTTATAAAGGTCAGGTGTTCCCGTAGCCTCGAAGCCGCTTATGTCATGACTGAAGAAGCCGAAACCGGACAAACAGAGAGAAAGTCCGCCGCGTATCGTCTCCCACATGGATTCATAGTTACTGAAGCAGTCTCCGCCCCAGTGAACGGGGAACTGCTGTCCGCCGGCGGTGGCGCTTCTGGCGAAGAGGCAGGCTTTGTTCTTTCCGTAGAACTCTTCCAGTACCTCAAAGGTGGTTTTATTGTAGAGATACGTGTAGTAGTTGTGCATTTTATAAGGATCGGAGCCGTCAAAATAGCATACGTCGGTGGGGATTCTCTCGCCGAAGTCGGTCTTGAACGCGTCAACGCCCATTTCACAGAGCACTTTCAGCTTGCTCTTGTACCATTCACAAGCAGCGGGGTTGGTAAAGTCCACCAAAGCCATTCCGGGCTGCCACATATCACACTGGAATACCGAACCGTCCTTGTTCTTTATGAAATAGCCGTTTTCCGCTCCCTCGTCAAACAAGGAGGAAAGCTGGGCGATGTAAGGATTTATCCAGACACATATTTCTATATTCTTTTTCTTGAGCCTTTCAAGCATGGCCTTGGGGTCGGGGAACATTCTGCTGTCCCAAGTGAAATCGCACCATCTGAATTCCCTCATCCAGAAGCAGTCGAAGTGGAACACCTCAAGGGGAATGTCTCTTCTCTCCATCTCGTCGATAAAGTAGGAACAGGTTTTTTCATCGTAGTCGGTGGTAAAGGAGGTGGTAAGCCAGAGACCGAATGTGTAGGCGGGAGGAAGGGCAGGTTTGCCTGTCAAATCGGTATAGTGGGATATAACGTCCGCCACGGTTTCGCCGCCGAACACGAAATACTGGAGTCTTTCACCTTGAACGGTAAAGGAAACCTTTGAAACCGTTTCGCTGGCTACTTCAAAGTTTACGTTTTCGGGGTGATTTACGAATACGCCGTAATTTCTGCTGGACACATAAAAGGGAATGGACTTATATGTCTGCTCGGAGCAGGTTCCGCCGTCGTTGTTCCATACGTCTACGGTCTGACCGTTCTTTACGAAGGTGGAGAATTTTTCACCAAATCCGTAAATGTTTTCGCCTACGGAAATATTGAGCATTTCACGCATTACGGCAGGGCAGCTTGTGGAGCTTCCCGCGTAAAAGTTTTCGCCTTGACCCATGAGTGTACGGTTGTTGGTGCGCCAGTCCGCTTCCTTGATATAGGATGTGGTGCGCCAGCCGCTCTTGGTGAGGAGCTTTCCGTCGTACATATACTGTATGTCCCATGCTCCGCCCTGAGCGCCGATAACCACGCTTGTTTTGCCGGAAGTGAGGGTATAGCCGCCCTGTGCATTCTTTTCAACGTCGGGCTTAAAATCGGGTTTTTCATAAAGCTGAAAATCGGGGGATGCTTTTTTGGCGCCCTTAAAATGTTCAACCGTTACCTTAATGGAATTTTCGAGGGTAGAGGTGAAGTTAACGGTAAGAAGAGGACCGCCCAAGGTCTGTCCTCTATTGCCTATCCACTGAGCCGCCGCCAAAACGGTGACCGATTTTTCGTCGGCGGTGATCTCGTACATCTGGGTTGCGTAACTTACGTCATAGCCGGGCTTGTTAAGCCAGAATCCGTCAGAGTATTTCATTGCGTTTTATCCTTTCTTTTTTGCTTTTCAGCAAATTTTATACTTTATTGATTAGTTTTTAGCTTGTACCCTGCTTATCTTGCCTTTTCAAAAAAACGCAATGTAATCGTTTACAAGCCCCATCTTTTTGTATTATAGCACGTTAAAAACAAAAAAACAAGGGGGTTTTTGAAAAATGCTTTAAAAAATTTTGTTTTGTAAATGCTGCATAAATAATGCGATTGTTTGTCTGCATGTTTTGACATTTCATACAAAGAATTCTGTACAATAAAACTTTACACCAAATTTTCAAATAAATATAATATATGTAAAAGGACGGAGCCAAAAAATGAGACAAACAAAAGTTATGACAAGGAGTACAAGGTACAGGCGGTAAAGTTGTCGAAAACAAGGAGAACGAAAGCAGCGGCAGCGGAACCTGGGATACCTGAGAGAACGCTTGGCGGGTGGGTTCACAAGGCGAAAAGCAGGCATATGGATTTGAGGTTCGGTGAACAAAGAACCGAAACCGCGCTGACGCTTGTCGCCGAAAACGAAGAATTGAGGCGGCAGTTAAGGCAACTCCCCGCAACGACCGCCTGACGGCTTTGCGTGCGGTTTGCTTGCATATTTTCCGTCATCTTGCACAAATTCCCCTTGAAATATGCCGGTTTGACGAGGCTTTTTGACGCAGAAGATGACCGTTTGGGGGCAAAAAGACGGCGTTTCCGATTTTTCAAAAAAGGCCAAGTGCTTAGGCTGTAATTCTCAATTATCTTGTAGACCCTGTGAAATTTTGTTTACAAGATAATTGAGAATCAGTATAAAAGTTACACGGAAATTCACGGTGCAATAATTTATTCGGATCGCGAAAGTCGGTACACAAGCAAAAAATACAGCTGTGCGATCCGGGCTATGGAATTATTCAAAGCGTGATATTGCCCTGACAACCTCCCCCCCTATAATCAGTCCCGCCGTGCTTGGAACAAAGCTTACGCTTGCGGGAGGAAAGCCCTTCACTTTAGGCTCCTCGTCGGAAAAAACCACCTTAAGTCTCTCAACTCCCAGTTTCTTAAGATCGTGCCTCATCACCCGCGCCAGAGGACATACGGAAGTTTCATAAATATCCGCGATCCGAAGCCGCTCCGGATACAGCTTGTTCCCTGTCCCCATTGACGAGATTATGGGTACGTTCAGTTCCCCGCACCTTACGATAAGCGCTTTCTTTGCCCTTACATCGTCTATCGCGTCAACCACGTAAGAACAGGTTTCAAGCGGAAAATCCGAAACATTGTCAGGAGTGACCGCCTTTTTAAAGGCAATCACCTCGCATTCGGGGTTTATATCCAGACATCTTTCCCGCGCGACCTCCGTCTTATCTCTCCCAACAGTGCTTTTTAAAGCGTAAAGCTGCCTGTTAATATTTGACTCCGACACAATGTCGCAGTCCGTAAGTATAACGCTCCCCACTCCCGCTCTGACAATGCTTTCCGCCGCGTAGGAGCCTACTCCTCCCAGCCCGAATATTGCCACACGGCTTTTGCGAAGCCTTTCAACCCCTTCCTCGCTCAGAATCGGAACCGTTCTTGAATAAATATTCTCCATCAGCTCTCCCTCACCGCGAAAACGGGATAACCGTCAATATAATCCTTCACCGTTTCGGGATTTTCTCTTGCTTCCTCAAATATTTTGTCCGCGATTTTTACTGCAAATCCGGAAATTTTCGACACGGAAAGTTCCGATACCGTCTCGCAGACAGGCGATAAAGTCAGCAGAAGCAGGTTTCTCTTTCTCATTACCCTGAAAGGCCAGATTTGGCAGTCAAAGGGCTTTTTTTCACCGAGAGCGCACCCGTTTTCGGTGAGCATGGGGCATTTTGCCAGACCGTCCGCTCCGTATTCCGCCTCAAAAACTCCGCATTGACCGGTTTTTCTGATTTTAACATCGGGCATTTCTTTTTCTATTTCCTTAGCGAGCGCGGGCGTAATAAGCGGCATTTCCCAGCAGTCCTCCCTGTCGAATACGCAGCATACCCGGCAGGCGGCGCAGGACTCTCCTGATAAAATTTCTTTAAGCATAATAACGACCTTTCCTGTTGTTTTTATTTTTTATTATATTTTACCATATTTTCGTCCTTATTTAAACCCCGGATAAAAAATTTTAAAAAACTATTGACATATAGGAAAAAATAAGCTATAATGTTTAAGCGATGTATAAACACAAGCAGACTTGCTCTCACCCCAAGCGTAAGTGAAAGGGTCGTTTACTTCGGAAATTCGTATGTTTGTATTGATTATTTACTTATATTTACGGAATTTCACGGCGTGAGGGCAAAAAAGCCTTTACGTCTTTTTTGCGGCATTTTTTGCCGTGATTATATATTTTATAACATATTTTTGAAAGGAAGTGTTAGCAATAGCCGCAAAACAACCCCTCATCAACGAGGAAATCCACGAAAAGCAGGTTCGCGTTATCGGACCCGACAATGAACAGATGGGAATTATGTCCTCGGATGACGCATTTCAAAAGGCTGTAGACGCCGATCTCGACCTTGTGCTTATCGCACCCCAAGGAAATCCTCCCGTGTGCCGTATTATGGATTACGGCAAATATCGCTTTGAACAGGCGAAAAAAGAGAAGGAAGCCAAGAAAAATCAGAAGCAGTCGGAATTGAAGGAAGTAAGTATGTTCCTCAATATCGACACCAACGACTTTAACCGCAAGGTATCTCAGGCCGTGAAGTTTTTGCAGAACGGCGACAAGGTAAAGGTGAAGATCCGCTTTAAAAGGGCGAGAGAGCTGTCCCATATGAATCTGGGCGAGGATCTTATGAAGCGCTTTATGGAAGCGGCCGCCGAATTTGGCGCAGCGGATAAGCCGTCGGTGCTTGAAGGAAAAAACTTTACCGCCGTGCTTGTGCCCAAGTCAGCCCCTTCG
Organism: uncultured Ruminiclostridium sp.; assembly: GCA_910585505.1. Classification (GTDB taxonomy): domain Bacteria; phylum Bacillota; class Clostridia; order Oscillospirales; family Ruminococcaceae; genus Ruminiclostridium_E. The sequence continues at coordinate 9,819 of CAJUFF010000027.1, forward strand.
GCAAAAAAGCCCAAGCCTAAGACCGAGGAAAATAGGGATAAAGCGGAAAAGGCGGAATGACCCTCCGCAAAAGTGTTCCAAAAAAATAAAAATCAATCGTCATTAAGGCGTTGATAATACGCTGTGAAGCTAAAATCCGATAAAGCGGCACGGCGTATGTATAAAGCAAAAAATAAGAATGGAGGCAACATAAATGAAAAACAAAATCAAGACCCACAGCGGCGCCAAAAAGCGTTTCAGATTTACCGCCAACGGCAAGGTTAAGTACCAGTCCACCAACCGCCGCCACAGATTGGTGCAGAAGGCCACCAACCGCAAGCGCAACAATCGTTCCAATTCCTATGCGAGCGACGCGGATATGAAGGAAATCAAGGCACTTATGCCTTACGCCAAATAAGAGTAGATCAGATTAAAAGGAGGAAACGACAATGGCTCGTGTAAAAGGCGCACTTGCGACACGCAAGAGAAGAAACAAGACACTTAAATTAGCAAAAGGCTACTGGGGCGGTAAAAGCAGGCTCTTTAAAACCGCCAAGGAAGCGGTTTGGAAATCCGGCCAATATGCTTATATCAGCAGACGCTTAAAGAAAAGAGATTTCCGCAGACTTTGGATCACCCGAATAAGCGCCGCCTGCAAGCTCAACGATATGAACTATTCCACATTTATAAACGGCCTTAAAAAGGCTGATATTACCCTTAACAGGAAAATGCTTTCCGAGATCGCAATAAGCGACCCTACCGCTTTTACTTCTCTCTGCGAGAAAGCTAAGGCTGCACTTTAATTTACTTGAAATATCACGCCTTATCAATAAGGGCGTGATATTCGTATTTTTATGAAGCCGTTTTATAATAATCGCGGCGTTTTTAGTAAAATTGTCTTTTCAGACAATTTTCCCCTTTTTATTCTTTTTCTTTTCACCTTCGTCGGGTAAAATATCTACGCCGTCGGAATACATTATATCCTGATGACGGCGGTAATAAAAAGTATAAAAGATTATCGAAGCCGCCAAAGCCATAAACAGGTTTTTGGTGATAAGCGAGACAAAATACCCCGGTACGTCGGGAAAAAGCTGAGCATAGGACTGCCAGTTAAGCGCGGAATCCATAAAGCTCACGGAAGGATCGAGAGTTTTCGCGGTATTTGTCATTATCCTGACAATACCGAAAACAGAGCAGAAAAAACCGGAAATAAGCGTTATAAGCGAGCAGGCGATCGTGCCGAAAATGTCGATTTTTTTCGCCAGAAAACTGTAATCCGCCAATGTGACCAAAGCGATAAGCGCCCCCGCCGCCCAGCTGCTTAAAAGCGCGCCGATGTTGGCGGGATCGTTGTCCGCCATGGTGGAGGAGATGATCGCCATGGCCGCTCCGCCGATAAGCGCTCCGAAAAATCCTCTTAGGCTGTATTTGTCGAAGCCTTTGGAAACGGCGTTTTTAGGTTTTCCCGACTTTTGGAGCTTGCTTTCTCTGCTGCCGTTTTTCTTTTTTTTGAGCACCGGATCAGTCTCCGGCGCGGCCAATACCGTATCCGCCGGCGTGCGCAGAAGTTCGAGACTGTCTGCGGCGTTGCATATATTCAAAGCAAAATCCCGAAGCAGTCCGATGTTTTCCTGATACAGAAAATCCGCGTTAAACTTGATCTGTTGGAAGTTAAGTTCGTTTTTTCGTCCGTTCACGCAGTTTTTCGGCATATTTTCCAGAAGAAGGTTTATTTTTGCGGTAAATTTGTCCCCCGCATCGCCCGCCCTGCAAAACAACGTCAGAAGGTATTCGCGGCTCTCGGTCAGATCGGCTATGTAAACGGAATAATCCCTTATCGTACCGTTCAGGAAAAGGCCACCCTCGTCCCATTGAAGCCCCAGAACCGGGGCTAAGGCTTTTAATTCGGAAAAGCTCATATATTTTTACCTCGTTTAAAAACAATGAATATTTTACTGTAATCATAGAATACCATAACAACGGAGTAATGTCAATGATAATCTCGTCACGAAAAAATCAAACGGTCGCAAGAAGCCGAGGGCTTATTAACGAAAAAAAGCTTAGGGAAAAGGAATCCCTTATAGCGCTCGAGGGCGAAAAGCTTTGCGTCGAAGCGTTAAGAGCGGGTTTAAAAGCGGAATACGCACTGTTTTCGGAGGAAGCGGAGAAAAAATTTCCCCAAACGGTAAAAACGCTGTCGGAGGTTTGTCCGACTTATATTGTCACGGACGAGGTTTATTCTTATATAAGCGGACAAAAAACGCCTCAGGGCATTTTTCTCGCCGCAAAACTTCTTGACAAATCGGAAAATCTTGATAGAATAATAGAGAAAGAAAAAATAATTCTTTTGGACGGCATACAGGATCCGGGTAATTTAGGCACAATAATAAGAACCGCCGAAGCTTTCGGTATCGGCGGGATGATATTAAGCGGAGACTGTGCCGATCCATATTCGCCTAAGGCTCTTCGCGCTTCTATGGGCAGCGCCCTTCGGCTTACGCCCTTTTGTGCGGAGGATACACTTTCAGGGGCATTGACCAAGCTTAAAAAAGCGGGGTTTGCCTTGTATGCGGCGATGCTTGACAAAACCGCGAAGAAATTGGGAGAATTTTCTTTTCCGAAAAAAACGGCGCTGATTATAGGAAACGAGGGGCACGGCATAAGCCAATCGGCGGCGGAGCAGTGTGAAAAGCTTTATATTCCCATACAGACCGCGGAATCGCTGAACGCCGCTGCTGCTGCGGCGGTATTCTGCTATGAGATGAGCCATAACCTAAAAAAAACAAAAGATTTACCGTAGGAGGAACCAACTTTGTCCGATTTAGTAATCTTAGAGTCGCCATCCAAGGCGAAAACCGTACAAAAATACTTGGGAAGCAAATATCACGTAGTGGCCTGCGCCGGTCATATACGCGACCTGCCTAAATCCAAGCTGGGCGTGGACGTGGATAACGATTTTGCTCCCGTTTACGAAAATAAAAAGGATAAAGCGGCGCTTATAAAAGATTTGAAAAGCTGCGTAAAAAAATCCGACACCGTATACCTTGCCACCGACCCGGATAGAGAGGGCGAGGCCATATCGTGGCATTTGGCCGAGGTGTTGGGGCTGGACGGCAGCAAGCCTATCAGAGTTACTTTCTCCGAAATCACCAAAAGCGGAGTAAAAACGGGCATGGAAAACCCCAGAAGCCTTGACGGCGACCTGATAAACGCCCAGCAGGCAAGGAGAATCTTAGACAGAATCGTGGGCTATAAATTAAGCCCGTTTCTGTGGAAAAAAGTTAGGCGCGGTCTTTCGGCGGGAAGGGTTCAGTCGGTTGCGGTAAAGCTTATAGTGGATCGTGAAAACGAAATAAAAGCCTTTGACCCAAAGGAATATTGGAGCATAGACGGAAAAGCGAACACCGCCTCAAATAAAAAGACCTTCCCCATAAAGCTTTCCGAAGCGGACGGAAAAAAGGCGGAAATAGGCTGTAAGGAAGAAGCGGACAAAATATTGGCTTATCTAAAAGATAAGGAATTTACGGTGGACAATATCAAGAAGTCCACCCGAAAAAAACAGCCCGCTCCCCCCTTCACCACTTCCACGCTCCAGCAGGAGGCCAACCACCGCTTAAGCTTCAATTCCCGCCGCACCATGAAGGCGGCGCAGGAGCTTTACGAAGGAATAGAAATAGAAGGACAGGGCGCGGTGGGTCTCATAACCTATATGAGAACCGACAGCCTCCGTATTTCCGACGAGGCAAAGGCAGCGGCGGCGGAGCTGATAAAGAGTACCTTCGGCGAGGAATATCTTCCCGAAAAGCCAAGGGTATTTAAATCCAAAAGCAACGCTCAGGACGCTCACGAGGCGATAAGACCCTCAACAATAGACCTTACTCCCCAAAGTGTAAAGTCAAGCCTTTCCTCCGATCAATACAGGCTTTATAAGCTTATATGGGAGCGCTTTATAGCCAGCCAGATGGCCAACGCTCAGCTTAACACCGTGGCGGTTTCCGTCAAAGCGGGAAATTGTATCTTCAAAGCCAACGGATATACCGTTAAGTTTGACGGCTTTACGAAGCTGTATACCGATACCGCCGAGAATGACGAAGAAAACGGGGGAGCGCTGCCCAAGCTTACGGTGGGAGAAGTACTTAATATAAGCGAACTGGGCGGAAATCAGCATTTTACACAGCCGCCCCCCAGATTTAACGAGGCCAGCCTTATCAAGGCGCTGGAGGAAAACGGCATCGGACGACCCTCCACTTACGCCCCCACTATTTCCACTATACTTGACAGACACTATGTGGAATTCGATCAGAAGCAGCTTAAGCCCACACCTTTAGGTGATACCATAACCATTCTCCTTGAGGATCATTTCAAGCATATAGTGGATGTAAAATTTACCGCTAAAATGGAGGATGACCTTGACAAAATAGAAGAGGGGAAAGAGGAATGGGTGGATGTTCTGAAGGAATTTTACGCCGACTTTTCAAAAACGCTTACACAGGCTGAAAAGGATCTGGACGGAAAAAGGGTAAAGGTTCCCGACGAACCTACCGATATAGTCTGTGAACAGTGCGGAAAACCCATGGTTATAAAAATAGGCCCTTACGGAAAGTTTTTGGGCTGTTCGGGTTTTCCCGACTGTAAAAACACCAGGCGGATAGTCACCGAAACGGGCGGACTGTGCCCCAAGTGCGGCGGTAAAATGTTAGCCAAAAAGTCCAAAAAAGGAAAGCCGTTTTTCGGCTGTGAAAACTATAAGGACTGCAACTATATGACATGGGATACCCCTATTCCCGACGCCTGCCCAAAATGCGGAAAGACTCTGTTTAAAAAAGCGGGCAAAAAGGGAAAAATCTATTGCGCCGCTGAGGGCTGCGATTTTGAAAAGGATCCCGAATGATAAGGAATAACAAGTAACGAGGGGTTGAAAAGGAAAGGCGGAAAAAATGACGGAAGTAACGGTAATCGGCGGCGGCCTGGCGGGCTGTGAAGCAGCCTGGGCGCTTGCGGAAAGAGGCTTCGGGGTTAAGCTTTACGAAATGAAGCCGAAAAAATTTTCCCCCGCTCATCACTATGACGGTCTTGCGGAATTGGTCTGCTCCAATTCGCTAAAAGCGTCGCGTATAAACAGTGCCTGCGGAATGCTTAAGGCTGAAATGCGTATGTTGGGATCCATTATTCTGGAAGCGGCGGATAATTCCTCCGTTCCCGCGGGCGGGGCGCTGGCGGTAAACCGCGAGGCCTTTTCCGATTATATTACAAATAAAATACGATCCCATGAAAATATAACCCTGCTGTCGGAGGAAATAACGAAATTCCCAAAAAGGAATACCGTAATAGCCACCGGCCCATTGACCTCCGACGCTATGGCTGAGGCGATACAGGAACGCTGCGGAAGCCCACTCAGCTTTTACGACGCGGCGGCTCCGATAGTGTCGGCGGATTCTCTTGATATGACCAAAGCCTTTTACGCTACCCGCTACGACAAAGGCGAAGCCGATTATATCAATTGCCCCATGAACAAAGAAGAGTACGAGCGCTTTTACGAAGAGCTGGTAAACGCAGAAACTGTGCCATTGAAGGAGTTTGAAAGGCTTAATGTTTACGAGGGCTGTATGCCTGTTGAGGTATTGGCCAAAAGAGGAGCCAAAAGCCTGTGCTACGGCTGTATGAAGCCGGTGGGACTTACCGACCCCAATACGGGACGCAGACCGTGGGCGGCGGTACAGCTTAGAAAGGAAAACACCGAGGGCAGCGCTTATAATCTTGTGGGTTTTCAGACAAACCTTAAATTTCCCGAACAGAAAAGAGTTTTCCGAATGATTCCGGGTCTTGAAAACGCGGAGTTTCTGCGTTACGGGGTAATGCACAGAAATACTTTTCTTAACAGTCCGGAACTGCTTAATAACAGATTTATGCTTAAGGAAAGCGACGGAGTTTATTTTGCCGGTCAGATGACCGGCGTGGAAGGGTATATTGAAAGCGCCATGAGCGGTATAGTTGCAGGTCAGAGCCTTGCGAGAAGGCTTAAGGGGCAGGAAAGATTGAATCTGCCCAAAACAACCATGTGCGGGGCGCTTTGTTCTTATGTGGCGGCTGAAAACGCGGATTTTCAGCCTATGGGAGCAAATATGGGAATGCTTCCGCCGCTGGAGGAGCATATTAAGGACAAGCAGGTCAGATATATGAGGATAGCGGAGCGGGGAATAGACGATATGAAAAAGGCTATGGAAACAAGAGAATAAAAGGAGCGATCAAATATGTCGGATATAACAGTAGCAATGGACGCTTTTGGCGGCGACAACGCCCCGGACGAAGTGATAAAGGGGGCGGAGCAGGCGGTAAAGGCCTACGGCGTCGGAATAATACTCTGCGGAGATGAAAACAAGATAAAGGAAAGAATGAAAGCCTTGGGCATTTCCGAAAACAATATCACGGTGAGAAACGCCGATGGAGTAATAAAAATAGAGGATAACCCCACCGATATAAGAAAGTCAAAGCTTAATTCCTCCATGGGAACAGCATTTCAGTTGGTGAAAAACGGAGAAGCCGACGCCTTTATAAGCGCGGGCAGCACTGCGGCGCTGGTAGTGGGCGGAACCACCCTTATCGGAAGAATAAAGGGCGTAAAGCGCCCCTCCTTAGCTCCGATAATTCCCTCGGTAAACCAAAGCTACATACTTTTGGACGGCGGCGCCAATGTTGAATGCCGCCCCGAGATGCTTGCCCAGTTCGCGGTAATGGGAAGCGTTTATATGGATAAAATAATGAATGTCCAGAGTCCGAGAGTAGGCCTGCTGAACGTGGGGACAGAGGATGAGAAGGGAAGAGAGCTGGAGCTTGAAGCCCATAAGCTTCTTTCCGAAGGTCCCGTGAATTTTACCGGAAATATAGAGGGAAGAGAAGCCGCGTTAGGCGGCTGCGACGTACTGGTGACCGACGGATTTACCGGAAATATTTATCTTAAGACGGTCGAGGGCATGGGAAAGTTTATGAAAATTTCCTTAAAGCAGCTATTTTTTAAGAATATAGGCACCAAAATAGGCGCGGCTTTTACCATGAAGGGCATAAAAGCGCTGTCCGCTAAAATGGATTACCGAGAAACGGGCGGCTCACCCCTTTTGGGCACCGCAAAGCCCGTAATCAAAGCGCACGGCAGCAGCGACGCGAGGGCGTTTAAAAACGCGGTGAGACAAGCCAAGGAATTTATAGAAAACAACGTTATAGAAGAAATAACCTCTACTCTCGCCGCTTTTTCACAATAACAACTTATAAACACATATTACTTTAATTTATAAAAACGGCGGATTAACAAATAACAGATGAAAAACTTTTGCTCACGTTGGTTGAGAAGCAAAAGCGGAAAGGAAGATCAATGACCGCTTTAGAAGAACGAATAGGCTACGAATTTAAAAATCCCGCGCTTTTAAAAGAAGCGCTTACACACTCATCCTTTGTTAACGGAAAAAACCATCACAGCAACGAGCGCCTTGAATTTTTAGGCGACAGCGTTTTATCCGTGGTTGTATCCAAATATCTTTTTGAAAACCTTGAAATGCCCGAAGGGCAGCTTACCAAGCTGAGAGCCAGCATAGTATGCGAGCACTCGCTTTTCCCTTTCGCCGAAAAAATAAAGTTAGGCGAGGAAATATTTATGGGTAAGGGGGAGGAAAACACGGGAGGCAGACATCGCCGCTCCATACTTGCCGACGCCTTTGAAGCGCTGATAGCCGCCATCTATCTGGATGGAGGACTTGAAGCGGCAAGAGCCTTTATCCTCCCATTTATCCCTTCCTTGGAGGTGCTGAAAAGCGGAAGGCTCCTTATAGGCGATTATAAAACCATTTTACAGGAGATAATACAGCAGAATCCCGAAGAAAAAGTGATTTACGAGCTTGCGGATGAAAGCGGCGCGGCGCACAATCGGGTGTTTACTTCAAATGTACTGTTAAACGGACAGATCATAGGCACCGGAGTAGGCGGAAGTAAAAAAGAAGCCGAACAAAACGCCGCCAAGGAAGCGATAAAGCTGATGGGCTATGAAACAAACTAATCTTTCAATATTTATCCCGCACAAGGGATGCCCCAACACCTGCTCCTTCTGCAACCAGCGCTTTATAAGCGGAAGCGGAAGAGCCCCCTCCCCCGATGAGGTGAGAGCAATATTGGCGGGACAGGTAAATACCCTTTCCCAAAGCGGCTTAAAAGCCGAAATCGCCTTTTTCGGCGGAAGCTTTACGGCAGTGGACAAGGATTACCGCCGCGCTCTTCTTTACGCCGCTTCGGAGTATGTTAAGGAGTTTCCCGAACAGTACGCGGGAATACGCTGCTCCACACGCCCCGACTGTATAGACGAAAATATACTGGACGAGCTTATGCTTTACGGTGTTACGGCGGTTGAATTGGGAGCCCAGAGTATGAACGATGAGGTTCTCGTAGCAAATTTAAGAGGACATACTGCCGAGGACGTGCGAAGGGCGAGCCGCCTTATAAAATCCTTTGGCATAGAATTGGGGCTTCAGATGATGACCGGTCTTTATAAGGACAAGCCCTCCTATTGTATCGAAACCGCCCGCGAATTCGCGGGGCTTAAAGCGGATACCGTAAGGATATACCCCACCGTGATACTTAAAGGCACCATGCTTGACGATCTGAGAAAACAAGGTCTTTATGAAAGTTTTTCCTTTGAGGAAACCATCGACCTTTGCGCCGAGCTGCTTTTGTTTTTTGAGGAAAAAAACATTCCCGTAATACGTCTGGGACTTCACGCCTCCGAGGGGGTGGAGGAGCAAATGACCGGGGGTGTTTATCATCAGGCGTTGGGCGAGATAGTAAGAAGCCGTATTATGCTTATGAGAATGCGGGAGCAAATGATCAAGCTGGACGGGAAACGTTTTATTGTTTACACCGACAGGAAAAATATCGGAAAGGTTGTTGGACATGGCGGGCAAAATAAAGCGCTGCTTTCGGAAGAAGGGATTACTTTTAAAATAAAGGAAAAAACGGGAGTGTATCTGGAAATAAAAACCGTTTTATGATGAAAAATCAGTAATTTCAAAGCTTGTATTCATAGAATTTTTGTGTGGATTTTCCAGCGGGTTTTGTTGTTGACAAGGCAAAATACGCCGAAAAGACACGTGCAATATCCTATGAATATATGCTCTTAACAGAGGTAATCAATGTTTTTTAAAACCATGGAAATTCAGGGCTTCAAGTCCTTTGCGGACAAGACAGTCCTTAATTTTGATAAAAAAATGACCGCAATAGTGGGCAGCAACGGAAATGGAAAAAGCAATATAAGCGACGCCCTTCGCTGGGTAATGGGCGAGCAGGGCGCCAAAACCCTGCGCGGCGACAAAATGGAGGACGTTATCTTTCACGGCACCGTTTCGAGAAAGCCCATGGGCTACGCCAGAGTGTCGTTGGTTATAGACAATACCGACCGCACCCTTGACGTGGACAGCGACGAAGTTACCGTAACGCGAAAGCTGTATCGCACGGGCGACAGCGAATATCTTATAAACGAGCAGAAATGCCGCCTTAAAGACATATGCGAGCTTCTTATGGGCACCGGTCTCGGCCGAGACGGCTATTCCGTAATCGGACAGGGGCGAGTAAGCGAAATAATCAACAGCAAGGTGAATCAGCGCCGCGAGCTTTTTGAGGAGGCTGCGGGCGTTTCAAGATTTTTACATAAAAAGCAGGAGGCGGAAAGAGATTTAGACCGTGCCAATGACAATATAACCCGCCTTAAGGACATAGAGTCGGAGCTTTCCTCCCGTATCCCCGTACTGGAAAGACAGTCGGAAAAGGCGCGGCAGGCCATAGCTCTTATGGAGAAGGAAAAAGCCTTGGATATAGGCATAAGCGTCTGGGATCTTAAGAGAATAGACGCCGAGCTGATAGAAACCGACAATAAAATATTGGCAAACCAGGGCGAGTGCGAGCATTTTGAAAGGGAAACCCAACAGCTTGAAGAGGAAAACGAACAGATTGCAGAAAAAAAGATGCTCCTTACCGCCCGTCAGGAGGAGCTGCGCCGTCAAAGCGACAGAGTAAGGGACAGTATGGCTCAGGCGGACAGAGAAAAAGCGGTTTTGGAAAATGAGATTGTTCATTGTTATGAGAAAATAGAACAGCTTAAGCAGCGCATAAGGGACGGCGAAAAAGGCGCGGACGAGCTTAAAGAGCGCATAGAAACATTAACCGCTGAAATAACCGAAAAGAAAACTCTTCTTGCGGCAAACGAGGAAAAGTCAAAGGAATTGGGCGCGAAGCTGTCCGAAATGACGGAGGAAAGCGACCGCTCCGACAGCGAATTTAAACTTCTTGAAAGCCGACAGGCAGGGTTATTGTCCAAAAAAACAGAATTGAACCTTACCATGGAATCCGCAAGGCAAAACACCGAGGAAATAAAAAACCGCATGAGCGGCGCAGAGGAGCGCTTTAAAGCCAACGAAGAAAAGCTTTCGGAGCAAAGGCGGAAAAGGCGCGATCTTCAGAAGTCCTTGGAAGAAAACGGCGAAAAAAAGTCGGAAGCGGAAAACAAGCTGAACGGTTACTACAAGCTTTTTGAAACCAAAAACGGAAAGCTTAAGGAGGCTCAGTCCGCCTTTGAACAGCTTCGCCGCGAGTACGAGCAAAGCAAAACAAGATTGGAAGCCCTTTCAGACGTGGAAAAAAATATGGCGGGCTATATCACAAGCGTAAAGTCAGTCATAACCGCATCAAGACAAGGCAGGATAAGCGGCATAGAAGGCACCGTGGCGGACGTTATCAAGGTGGACGGAAAATACGCCGTAGCAGTGGAAACCGCCTTGGGCGCCGCCTTGCAAAACATTATAGTAAACAACGAGGAAACCGCCAAAAGGTGTATGCGCTACCTTAAAGAAACAAAGGGCGGTCGTGCCACCTTTCTCCCACTTACCTCCGTAAGCGGAAACATACTTAACATAACTGGTCTCGACAGCGAATACGGCTACGAGGGAATCGCCAGCGAGCTGGTGGACTGCGACGAAAAGTACAGGGGAATTATCCGTTTCGTTCTGGGGCGCTGCGCCATAATAGAGGATATAGACACAGCCACCGTCATAGCCAAAAAACACGGCTATAAATTTAAGATAGTAACATTGGACGGTCAGGTTATTAACGCGGGCGGTTCCTTTACCGGCGGCTCCGTCCGCGATTCTGCGGGCATAATCACCCGTAACAGGGAAATAGAAAAGCTTAAGGAAAAAACCGCCGTCTTGTCTGGTAAAATGAAAAATTCCGAGGGGGAGCTTTTTACGCTCCGTGAGGAAGTAAACAAGATGTCCATTGAAATGGAGGGATTTAAGGAGCAGCTTTCTCTGTGCGGAGCCGAAGAAGCGGGAATTATTGCCGAAATAGGCGGATTGAAGGAGCTTATAGCCCAGCTTGAGCAGCAGCAGGAAAGCGCTGAGGAAGCGTCGGTCAGAAGCGAAAGTGATATGAAAAAATATGCCTCGGTGATTGAGGAATGTCAAAAACAGCTTTCCGACTGCGAAAAAAATATCCGAAATATTTCGGATGAAATAGAAAAGGCCGACGAAGGAATAAAAGCACGGCTTGAAGAAAGAAACAAATTAAGTGAAACGATAACCGAGTTGGGCATGGAAAATCTGTCTGTAAAAAAGGATATTGAACGGATAGAGGGACAGAAAGCTGACGCTCTCGAAAGCCTTAAACAATTTGAACAGGGCGGAACGGGTCTTCAGCGGGAAATTGAGGAACAGGAAATCAAGATAGAGAACATACAGCTTGAAATCGAAGAAAAGGCAAAGCACGCCGAAAGCTTAAAAACCGAAGCGGACGGCGGAAACGACCGGACGGCCGAGCTAATTGCCCGTATGAACGCCTTGGATAAACGGCTCACAGAAATTAACAGGGAGATACGGGAAAAGATAGAGGCCAAGGAAAAGTTCTCCAACGCTCTCGCCGTTGCGCAGGAAAGAAAAAGTTCCGCGGAAAAGGAGCGCGACAGAATAAAATCCGCCCTTTGGGAGCGTTACGAGCTGGCTCCCAGCGAGGCGGAAAATCAGGCGGAGCTTCCCGATGATATAAAATTCGCAAGGGGAGAGCTGGCGGAGCTGAGGCGCAGAATATCGGCACTGGGAAACGTGAACCTTGCTTCAATAGAGGAATACGAGGAGGTTTCCGCCCGCTACGGCGAGCTTAAGAGTCAGCTTGACGACGTGGAAAAATCCAAGCGCGAGCTTGAAAAGCTAATAGAAAACCTTACGGCGGAAATAAAGGCACGCTTTCTGGAAGGCTTTAACAGTATTAACAATCATTTCAGACGAATTTTCACGGAGGTGTTCGGAGGCGGCAGCGCTCACCTTGAGCTGACCGACCCGGACGACGTGTTGAACAGCGGAATAGAAATTTTCGCCGCGCCTCCGGGAAAGCTCATAAAAAACCTTATTTCCCTTTCGGGCGGCGAGCAGACGATGGTGGCCATCACCATTTATTTCGCCATACTGCTCCACCGTCCCACGCCGTTTTGTATGCTTGATGAGGTAGACGCGGCTTTGGACGAAATCAACGTAGTGAAATACATAACCTACCTTAAAAGATTTTCCGGCAGCACTCAGCTTATGGTAATTACCCATAGGCGCGGAACAATAGAGGGATGCGACGTGCTTTACGGAGTGTTTATGCAGGAAAAGGGCGTTTCAAGACTTATGAGACAGGAGATAATAGACGATCTCGACTTGGAACTGGAGTAATATTTATCCTTTTTAAGATGGAGATGTAATTATGAATAATGTGAATCAAAAAATAATTAATGCGGTTATAGAAAAAGCTGAGAGAGTATGTCCTGATTCGCTGGCCTTTATAGGAATATACGGTTCTGTTGTTACAGGAGATGAGTATGAAAAATCAGATTTGGATTTGCTCATACTTATTCAGGACGATAGGGGATGGCAGCTTGGTACGGGCTTTATCTTAGATGACAGTAAAGTAGGCTATGACATATATTGTACAAACTGGAATGGGCTTAGATATGATGCCGCGTGCCATAATGCCCAGATTTCCAAATTGATGGATTCCAAAATCGTGTATATTAAAAATCAGGAAGCTTATGACGAACTGTGTAAATTAAGAGAACAGACAAAACTGTTTCTGGCGTCTGAGGAACGTTTCCAAAGAGTGAATGAATTGGTAGAAAAAGCAAAAATATCCTATGCCAATGCTTATTTACATGAGGAATTAGGGCAGGTACGTCTGGATGTATTCGGGGTAATGTGTTACCTTATGGATGCAATCATGCTTTTTCATGGAAAATATTTTAAGCGCGGAACAAAAAGAATGCTTGAAGAATTAACGGCATTACCTATTGAAGAGGCTTTTGCGGATAACTTAAAGAACGCAGCTTCAAGTAAAGACGTTTTGGAGTTAAGAGCCTTATCAAAGAGCCTTCTTTTGTATGCGGAAGTATACTTGAAACAAGAGAAAGACAAAGAAGAGCCTTCCGACAGCCTTTCCGGCACCTATGAAGAAATGTATTCAAACTGGAGAAACAAGGTAGAAGAAGCGGCTAAACAAAATAATGTTTTTGCATCTTTCATGAATATGTGCAATTTGCATTATATGTTTTCAGAGATTTCATCTGAAGCTGCCATAGGAACTTACAATATTATGGAAGAGTATAACCCCGATTGTTTAGAGGATAACGTCAGTCTGTTTGATACATATTTACAAAGATACGAGACAGTATATAAAACAGCAGGAATAGCAATTAAGCGTTTTCATGATGTGGATGAATTTGTTGCGGATTTTTTAGAGAAACAGACATTCAACTAATCTTCGTTTATCCATATTATTTGTTTACCTTGACCAATAATTAGTATAAGTCGCTTATTTCAATTATCCAACAGATCCCTCCTCATCCTAAGAGGATGTGCATCGGGCAGCGGCTACAAAATGTTGACAAAAAGTTTGAATTTCTAATAATATATTTTTCAAAAATAAACAACCTGCCACAAATAAATGCGGCAGGTTGTCTGATAAAGATTAATAACGGTTTTCTCTTACGTCCCGTTCGTCTCCGATAAGCTCATTTTTGCGGAAAAACAGCGAAATGCACCATACTGCTGCCAAAGCCACGACTATATAGAGTATACGGCTTATAACACTGTCGTTTCCACCAAATGCCCATGCTATCAAGTCAAATCGGAAAATTCCCATCAGACCCCAGTTAAGGCCGCCTATGAGAAGGATCCAAAGCGCAATTTTATCCATCATTTTAATCATTCCTTTCTTTTTAATCCGAATTTATAGATAAATTACACTATTCTTTTATTATAGATATTAAGTGCTATTCTAACTGCTTTATAATTAAAGAATAGTTTTAATCATATTATTTGCAGACTCGTGAACAATATTCTTTGTACAAAATCTTCAATTTTTTTTACAAAATTTGTAAATTATTACAAATTAACAAAAAAATCAAAAAAGATATTGACAAATCATCTCTTATCCTGTATAATAAATAACGTTGTCGGGAGCTTAGCTCAGCTGGGAGAGCATCTGCCTTACAAGCAGAGGGTCACAGGTTCGAGC
>CAJUFF010000028.1 GCA_910585505.1 uncultured Ruminiclostridium sp.
ACTGTTAACCAATTAAAAACCATTTTTCCAATTTTTAATTGGTTAACAGTATAAAACACCTTTATCCTATTATAAATTTTTAAGGTTTACAAAGTATTAGTATTAAATACGGTTTAAAGATACAAATAAACCAGCGCTTCGGTTAAAACGTAAGCTTTAACCGAAGCGCTGCTGTAATTATGGGTTACTTAGCGCTGTTTTCGTAGGATTCGATCATTTTCTTAACCATCTGACCTCCTACGGAACCTACCTGCTTAGCGGTAAGGTCACCGTTGTAACCGTGATCCTTAAGAGGTACTCCTACTTCGTTAGCTGCCTGCATCTTAATAGAATCAAGAGAAGCGCTTCTATTCTTATTATTAGACATTTTGCTTTCCTCCATTTAATAAAAATGAAAATATCAAAGTGATCTTTTAAATCATATTCACAAGAACTTCTGCCCTTGTGCTAATATTATTGCTCCTGATAAAATCAATATGTAAGGAAATTTTTTCAATCTCGGACAGACTTTGGAAACACGTTTTAAATGGAGAAATTGTTTATAAAAATTACATCACTTTAAATAATGGATTAAAAGGACGTCGATAAACATCTAATCTATCCTTCATAGCCGCTGCGAATTCTGCTCCCGGTTTTGGTATACAACTATTATTTGACAAGCCAAGGCTTAAGTTAGCTTTTTTAAAGTAGTTCTGACCGCTGTAGCCGAAATAGAATCAATGACTTTTAAAATTCCACAATATCTTATTGTCAATCATTTGCAGTGTCCATTTGATGTTTCCTTCAGGTGCTTCTAAACACGCAAATGCTATGGTTCGTCTTCTCTTAATTCCACATGATATTTACGTGGGTTCATTTTCATTACCTCGTAAATATTATACCATTTTATTTTAGTTTTACAAACTTTTTAAGGTACTAAGGCTTGTTTGAAAATAGAGGAAATGACGGATATTTGACCCCAAAAGGTTAGTTTCAAGGAAAAAACGCAGTCAAACCGTTGTTTGACAAGGATTTTTGCGCAGAAAATGACAGTTTGAGTGCGTAAAGACAGCGTTTCCGATTTTATACAAGCCATAATCTATATGACCACGGTGTAGACAAATAATACGGATAGTGCTTAGGATGTAATAACCATTTTGATTTTGATTATAATTTTATCCTATGTCACAATGGTTATTAGTATTAGGGTGCAATCTGTAATCGTAATTTCAATAAAATAAATCCGAACCACATCTTTTGCATTGTGGTTCGGATTTTTTGAGGGGAATCCCCCTTTTAAATTTTTAATCCGGTAAAAACTCGAATTACTTTCTCTTCTTGGCGATTACAATAGCGCCTGCCGCGATGATGGCAAGACCTGCAACCGCAGCAACGCCCTCAACGCCTGTATCGGCATTGCCCTTGTCGGAAGAAGGAGCGTTGGTAACGGTATCCTCACCGGCAGGAGCGGCAGTGGTTTCAGCGGGAGCTGTCTCGTCAGTCTCAGCAGGGGCAGCGTCAGTCTCGGCGGGAGTTGCGTCAGTTTCCGCAGGAGCAGCGTCGCTTGCATACTCGGCAATGATAGAACCCTTACCACCACCAATGGTGAGAATGATCATATCGGGTGCGGCAGCTTCGGCAGCATCGGGGTACTTAGCTATATACTGAGTCCACTCGGAAGCAACGTCGGTAATAGCGGTAAATGTCATTGTGGTACCCTCAACGGCTACGCCATCGGGAAGGATAACGTTTGCACCGGTCCAAGTCTCGAAAGAACCGCCGTCCCACTTGAAAGCATTGGCTTCAACGGCAGAATCACCGCCCCAGTTGGTCTGGATAAGAGCATATCCGGTAGCGCCATCGGCAGTTTCATAAGAAATTGTGAGGCTGTCGATCTTTTGAATATGACCAAGCTGAGCCTGAGTGTAGAATCCGGTGCCGGACGTGTCAAGGTTCAGGTTAGCGGCAGAGTTTTTGTAAGTATACTCTGTTTTGAAATCCGCTGCGCTTGCGGCGATAGCCAAAGAGCTTACTGCCATTACAGAAGCAACGGCACCCGCAATCATCTTTTTAATGTTCATTGTAAATTCCTCCATATTTTTAAATATATCCTGGGATAATAACCCATATAAAATTATATCTCAAAGACACAGCGATTGCAACAGTGAATAGTTACAATCTTTATTGTTATTTTTGGTTGAAACTGTTTAAAAATACGGTGCAGTTTTTGTTAAATTTACTTAAAATATTAATTTTTCCTATTTTAACTAAAATTTTAGCAAAAATTTACATTTTAAACGGGCATGACCTTATTGGCCTTATCTGCGTGAGCATTGTCGATACCGTTTTCCTTATCTCTGCGCTTTTCAAAGAACTTTTCGGCCACCTGTCCGAACATTGCGTAGCTGAGAACATCTTCGTCCTGTTCCGCCCACTTGGCAGCTTCCGCTTTAAGCTTATCCAGTTCGGGCGCAATAAGGTCGGCGGGACGGCAGTCAATGGGCGGTTCGTCTCCGATTATCTTATTTCTGAACGCGGGATCGATATCAACGGGAGTCTTTCCGTATTCGCCGCGAACAAGACCTTTAAATTCCTTGGTGACGGTTTTATAGCGCTCGCCTGTGATTACGTTAAACACCGCCTGAGTACCGACTATCTGGCTGGTGGGAGTTACAAGAGGAGGATAACCCGCGTCCTCTCTTACTCTCGGCACTTCCTTAAGCACTTCGTCAAGCTTTTCCGACTTGCCCGCCTGTTTAAGCTGAGAAACAAGGTTGGAAAGCATACCGCCGGGAACCTGATACAAAAGTGTGTTTGCGTCCACGCCCATAACCTTTGGGTCAAGCTGTCCGCTCTTAAGGTACTTCTGGCGGAGAGTCTGGAAGTAATCGCGAACCTCATTGAGCGCGTGGAGATCAAGTCCGGTGTCAAACTCTGTGCCTTGCAGCGCGGCTA
This sequence comes from uncultured Ruminiclostridium sp., assembly GCA_910585505.1. Taxonomy (GTDB): domain Bacteria; phylum Bacillota; class Clostridia; order Oscillospirales; family Ruminococcaceae; genus Ruminiclostridium_E. Next base: position 2,935 of record CAJUFF010000028.1, read on the forward strand.
CCATGGATTCGGTAGAGGGGTGGCTCGTGCCCATAGCCAAAGGAGAAATGGCCGTATCAATAACGTCGGCGCCCGCCTCTATACCTTTAAGAAGCGACATGGAGGCAAGACCCGAAGTATAGTGCGAATGAAGCTGGATCGGGATCTTTACCGCCGATTTGAGCGCTTTTACAAGCTCATATGTTGTATAAGGCTTAAGCAGACCCGCCATATCCTTTATACAAATACTGTCCGCGCCTTCGTCCTCAAGCTGTTTGGCGAACTCCACGAATTTTTCGTTAGTGTGAACCGGGCTGAGAGTGTAGCTTATGCAGCCCTGGAAGTGCGCCCCTTCTTTCTTTGCCGCCCTGATAGATGTTTTCATATTGCGTATATCGTTTAACGCGTCAAATATACGTATAATATCAATACCGTTATATACGCACTTTTGTACGAAGTATTCCAGAACATCGTCGGCATAGTGACGGTATCCTAACATATTCTGTCCTCTGAACAACATCTGGAGCTTTGAATTGGGCATTTCGCGGCGAAGTATCCTGAGTCTGTCCCAAGGATCCTCGTCCAGAAAGCGCAGACAGCTATCAAATGTGGCGCCGCCCCAACATTCTACGGAACGGTATCCGATCTTGTCCATTGTTCTCAAAATCGGGCGCATCTCGTCCATGGTCATGCGAGTGGCGATAAGAGACTGGTGAGCGTCGCGAAGAACGGTTTCGGTGATGCCCACTCTTTTTACATTAGCCATATGTGATCAAGTCCTTTCGTATATTTCATATTAATCCCTATTTAAATCGTGTGTATTACGTAAGTTTAAAACAGGATTGATATAATCGCTGCCGGAATTGTAAAGCCATTCCGGCAGCTTGTGTAAGCCGCGCTTTAAAAGGTTAATTCAGTGTGGCGATAACCGATCCGGTGGAAACGCTGTCTCCCTTATTTACATTTATGGAGGCAATGGTTCCGTCTCTGTCCGCCACAACGTCGTTTTCCATCTTCATGGCTTCGAGAACGGCAATAACGGTTCCGTTCTTAACGGGGTCGCCTACTTTTGCCTTTACGTCAACTATGGTTCCCGGCATGGGAGCGGTAATTTTTACGCTTCCCGCTGCCGCGGAGGATTTGGACGCGGCGGGCTTGGCGGCTGCCTTTGGTACGGCGGCGGGAGCGGGAGCAGCGGAAACAGCGTCGTTGTCCGCTTCTTCTACCGCAACGTCGTATACGGTTCCGTTTACTGTAATGTTATATCTTTTCATGAGATTTTTTCCTTTCTCCGATAAAATACAATTTTTTAATCATTTTGCATAACTCGGAAAGCATTGCCGAAATTTAATATACAAAGTTGATATGCTTGCGAGCGGGCGAGCTTACTCTCTTTCCGGAGAGTATTTCCAGCGCGCCGTTTATTTCTTTCCAGATATCTTCCGGTTCGATGATTCTGTCTATAATTCCCTTTTCCATTGCGCTGAGAGCGCTTGCTTCGTCCTTTGCGTACTTTTCGGCTGCTTCTTCTAATTCTTCCTTGGTATTAAGCTTATCAGAATACAAGAAAATGGCGGCCGCTTTAGGAGTTGTGGGAGCGATTACCGCTTGTTCCAAAGCAAGAGTAATGTCCGCGTTGGAGCCGCAGAATACCGTAAAAACTCCGCCCAGAGCATTACCGGTTATCAAAGCTACTTTCGGAGCCGTGGAAGAGGAGTATACCTGAGTAAGCTTAGCGGCGTCGCGCACGCTTTCGGAAAACTCGGCGTCCTTGTCCGCCGCAAAGCCATCGCTGTCCACAACCGTTACGACGGGAATTGAGAAGGCGTCGCAAATGCTGACAAAACGGGCTATTTTGGCGGTATCGTCGGCGGTAAGCTTTCCTTCCGCCTTATCCGTAGCCACAAAGCCCACGGTTTTCCAGTTAACGCTTCCCAAAGCGGTATAAGCCGCCGCGCCGAAATCCTTAAAGAGTTCGATAAGGCTGTCCTTATCGGCAATTGCTTTTATCATTGCTTCGCCTTTTAAAGAAGCGTCCGGGGCGTCGGTGGGAAGCGCAAAATAATCGTTACCAGCAACTTCAAGATTGTTCTGGGGGAGAATGGAAACGAGAGCCTTAGCTTTCTTTACCGCTTCGTCCAGATCCTTTGCGGTAAGACAAGAAACGCCTGACTTAGCCGTATTGGCCGCATCCGACGATCCGCCGGTGATAAAGGGCGGGTTAAGAAACAGCTCCGCATTTTCGGTCATAATCACAAAATCAGCCATACATGCCAGCGAAGCGCTTATACCGCCGCATACGCCGCTGATAATCGCAATCTGGGGCGCCACGCCCGATATGGAAGCACAAGCGTTGGCAATATCGCCGTAAGCCGTCAGAAGCTCCTGCCCCTCAGAGATATCTCCGCCCTTTGAATCGTAAACCGCAATTACGGGAGCGCCGTTTTTAACCGCTAAGGAGTAGAGCTTTACAATTTTGCCCGCCGCCGCTTTGCACACGGCTCCGCTTTTTACCGAAACGTCCTGTACAAACGCGTAAGCGGGGCAGCCGTCTATCTGACCGTATCCGGTTACCACGCTTCCTCCCGTATACGGCGATAATTCGGTAAAGCTGTCTTCGTCAAACATGGAGATAAGAGTATTTCTTGCTTCGCTTGAAGCGTTTTCCTGCTTTAGCTCCGCCAAAGTCTTATTTGTATCCACTTTGTATGATCCTCCGTTCTTGTTCCTTATGAAATCCGCGTAAGCTGCCGTTTAATAATAACCCATTTTAAACAGTATATTACGTCGGTTTAAATGGGATTGGTATAAAGTCGGTATTACGCGGATTCCTGATTCGGCGCGGTCTTGCCTGCAAAGGAAAAAAGACCGACCCGAAAAAATTTCCAATTTATATTATACTATATTGTCTGGTCAATTGCAAGGGGGAATGTGAAATTTTTAATTTTTTGCATTATTTACTATATAAACAAAAATCGGCCAAGCCGCAGATGAAAAAATCGGACGTTAGCGGTTTCCCCGAAAAATTCATCTGTGGTTTGACCAATGCTGTTTCGTATCGTTTTTATACTAATCTTTGATCAAAAATTAGTATTAAACACAGCTTGTTATAACTGCCGGATTTGCGAGGCAATTCCGAGGTTCGGTATTGTGCGGTGCTGACTAATTTTAGGTTAAAGCAAAAAAGTCAACGGTATTTTGCGTAATTTTATCTCAGCGCCTCTATCGGCCTGAGTCTTGCCGCCTTCAACGCCGGATACACCCCAAAGAGCGCTCCCATTATAACCGAAAAGCTAAACGCTGATATCACGCTTCCCACCGGCAGCACAAATTCCACACCCAGAATCAGACATCCCGCAAGGCAGGCGCCCAATCCCGCCGCGATTCCCGCCATACTGCCAAACGCCGTAAGCAGCACGCTTTCCAAAAGAAACTCTGTCATTATATCCATATTCCCCGCGCCGATAGATTTTTTTATGCCTATTTCCCTCGTTCTTTCTCCCACGCTGACCAGCATGGCGGTCATCACGGTTATTCCCGATACCACAAGGCTTATTCCGGCTATAAGGGAAAGAACCGTTGTGATAATGCTTAAAATGTCCGTCAGTTGCCCCTTCTGGCTCTGAAAATTGTTTATTACCAGACCGTCGGCGCTGTCCTTAAGGCTGTTTACCTCTGCCGTAAGGGTTTGCGCCAAACCTTCGTCAGCCGCGTCCTTTTCAAGAAGAAGCGCTATCTTATCAAAGCTGGTTTTGCCCACTATGTCCTGCATGGTACTGTAAGGCAGATATACAAAATCTGGTATTATTCCCGACATAACGCTTTGAAGTCCCGTTATTCCGGATTTTGCTATCCCAACAATCAAAAACTCACGATAGCTTCCGCCCAAGAGAAGACTTATTTTTTTACCCACAATATTGCTTCTTCCATAGCTTTCTTCTGCCAGAACCTCGTCTATTACGCAAACCGACGCATGATTCTCCACGTCGTGATCGTCAATAAGCCTTCCGTGAACCGCTTCTATCGAAATAATGTCCTTAGCGTCCTGATCCACGCCCCATGCATAGCAATTCAAAAATATGCCCAAAATTTTTGCCTTGCTCATGGCTCCCATAAGAGGCATGGCCTTATTAACTCCGTTCAATTCTCCGAAGGCCGTCACGTCGTCATCGGTAAGACTAATCCCGCCGCTTGTGCCCGCCGTCTCTACCATCGCGGAGTTTATCCCCATGGTCAGCATGGTGGAATTTATTTCCTGTGTACCCACGGAGCCTATTCCGGATATTACCACCACCGCAAATACTCCCACCGCCACACTGCACAATGTCAGCAATGAACGGCTTTTGCCTCTTTTAATGCTGCGAAGAGCCGATATCGCTTTGCTTCCTGTCATATTATGTTTCCCTTCGTTAATTTTTTTTATATTTACCTGAATCCGCAGAACTCAAATTATAAAACATCTATTATAAGCTTTCATAATAGAAAAAAATAAGATTTTTAACATCATAAATTTTGCACCTCTTTGGTGAAGAAATTTTACAGAAAATTTATGCTAATCTTCCTTTTTATAACGCGGTTTTTTAATGCTTCTAATAGTTTGAGTTTTGCGGATTCAGGATTTATTTTTATACAATTACTTTTCCGTCGGATATCCGTATCTGTCTGTCCGCCGTCATAGCCGCCTTTTCGTCATGGGTAATAAGTACCACCGTTTTTCCGATGCGGTTCAATCCGTGCAGCATTTCCATTACATCCGTTCCCGAACGGCTGTCCAGATTTCCGCAGGGCTCGTCTGCCAATATAAGAGGAGCGTCGGCGGCAAAGGCGCGGGCTATCGCCACTCTTTGCTGCTGCCCGCCCGAAAGCTCCGAGGGAAGATGATTTGCTCTTTTGGCAAGTCCCACCGCTTCCAAAGCCTCCGCCACCGTTCTTTTCCGTACGGACGGTTCGGTTTTTCGATATATAAGGGGTAATTCCACGTTTTCAGCGGCGGTAAGCGAAGGAATAAGATTGAACCCTTGAAAGACAAAGCTTATTTTTCTGCTGCGTATACGGCTTAGCTCTCCGGAGCCCAGAAGGGAGATATCCGATCCGTCAAGGGTGTACTTTCCCTCGGTGGGGATATCGAGACAGCCAATAATATTCATCAACGTTGTTTTTCCCGATCCGGAAGCACCCACAATGGAGATGAACTCCCCGTCCTTTATTTCCAGAGATATTCCGTCCAGCGCCTTTACCTTTACTCCGCCGTCCGTTGAATATATCTTAGTGAGATTCTCCGTTATTATCATCTTTATCCTCCTTTTTTTCGTCAAAGTAAACGCAGGGTGAGGAAATAACGTCCGTTATCCTTCCATATTCGTCCAGACAGCAGTATCCGTCCTTTTGATGCTTACAGTTTTCGCTGCACAATATAAGATTCATTGTGTTTGACTTCCTTTCGTTTATTTCAAAAAATATTCTGTACTTCAAATTTGTGTTTATACCAAAATTATCTTGTTTGTCCCGGAATTATCCGAAAAATTTTTCGGGAAACTTTTAGTGAATAACACGGTAACATTTTGGTAAAATATTAAAGCGCAGTTTAAACAAGCTGCCGGAATTGCTAAGCGATTCCAAGGTTTTGCGGGGAATATCCGGCAGCAGTTATAGAAATTAAGAACCTATCTTCACAAGATTTGTGCGTGGGTTTTCGAGCAAATGTTGTCGAGAGCAAGGCGGAAAGCCAAAGGAATACCTGACGTATTTCAAGGATTTCCAACGCGGTCGTTTGCAAAATTTGCCGAAAAGACACGTTAAATATCATGTGAAGGCAGGTTCTAAAGGAAAGGAAAACAGAAAAATGGCAAAAAGCAAGAAAATTTTTTCCATACTTAAAACCGTTTTAATAGCCGCTCTTATTTTTTCGGCGGGATATATCGCTTTTGCGGTTCCAGAAGCGGCGGAAACCTTTATGCCTGTGGTGAGAACCATCGGCCTTGAAGCCTGCGAATATAAGCCGTATGTTACTGCCAAGGGAGGTATTGTCAGAAGAGGAGAACAATTCTGCGCGGTGGTAGCGGTAAACGAGGCGGACATTGCGCGGGTGGAAACAGGACAGAGCGTTATTTTATCCGGCGCGGCCTTCCCCGATGGCAGCTATTCGGGAACTGTAAGCAGTATTTCCGATACGGCGTATACTTCGGCGTTAAGCTCTGTGTCGGCGCCCGAAACCGTGGTGGACGTTGTTGTTTTAATCGAGGAAGGGGATACCTCAAAGCTTCGGGTGGGATATTCGGTAACAGCTCAGCTCAAGACGGGAGAGGAAAGGATGCTTAATATGCTGCCTTATTCGGCCATATGTCAGGACGATAAGGGGGAATATGTGTATATTTTAAAGGATAATACGGCGGTAAGACGCGATATAGTGACGGGTGTGGAACTGTCGGACAAGACGGAAATCGTTTCGGGAGTTACCGCAGCAGATAAAGTGCTCAGTTCACCGGAACTGGTTTATGACGGAGGGAGAGTGAGAGTGAATTCCGCAGATTGATGTTCCGAAAAAACAGAAAAAACCCGACCTTCAAATCAACGGATTTGTCAAAGGTTGGGTTTTTTTAATATTTACATATTATTTAATACTATTTGAAAATCATATTAGAGAAATTGAAAATATGGGGTTTCAAATAGTGCTTTGGGAGTAATTCTTTTTCAATCTATTATCTGTAAGATTAAAGTTTAGAACTGTAAAATTTAAATGATACCGATCCTTCTTAAACCGTGAGTATTCTAAGCCAATATTTTTTTATTTCGTTAAGATCACCGATATGTTTTTTAGTATCAATACTTAAATCCTCAATATCCGTTTTAAAATACTCAATTCCTTTAAGTACATTGGATTTATTCACTTGAAAATCCGTGCAGCAAAAATAATTTTTCAAGTGCTCCTGTTTTTCTTTTGGAATAAAATTAAGCTTATTTGCTTCTCCGCCCCATTTTATATTATCATAAAAAGAAAGTAAAAGGGAAGCGTGAGCGTCAAAGAGCGTTCTCATCACATAGTGGAGCTTAAAGTAATCATTTCTGGCAATATATTTTGCGCTCATATATAAATGATAGAGATAAATTGTTATAAACTCGTTTGGATTTCCGCTGCGGAAGCATCCGTGAGGACAGCTTTCGCACAGAGCATTGATTTGACCGTACGGATCAAACAGGATATCTTTTTCCGACAGATCGGTGTAATGAATTTTGCATATAAAGTCGTCTTTTCTGTCATTGTTGATAAGAAAAATATCAAGCTGGAAAATGTTGTCATCCTTTTTTATAAGATAACCGTTATTGATTATTGAATCTCCGTTAAACTCTTCCTCATAACAAAGAAGTACGTCATCGCATATCTGTAAAATTAAAGTTTCAAGTTTATTTTCCGTTTTTTTAAATTTACTTCCATTGATTAAAAAAACAATATCGGCGTCGGAATATTCATCGGACATATCGCGGGCAGACGAGCCGAAGCTCCATGCACCAATTACTCCTTCATTGTTTTTCATGACTTCGAGATAATTTTCCGTAATTTTTGTCAGATCGTGGTTCATAGCTTTTTGTTTCCTTTTATTTAAAATATAATAAATCCCGTTACCAATAAAGCGGTTATGATAAAGCGAATTATGTGGTGAACTGCGTGAAAATTCCCGCTTTTCTTTCCGTTGATAAAGGCAGCCGCGCATATGGCAAGACCGCCGACGGTTGCCGCAATCCAGCCGTAAGGTATTTTCAGAATATGCAGAAAAATTGCCGCAATCAGAATAACACCTCCGATAAGCATTATAAGAGAGACTGTTATTTTCCCGGAGGTTTTCATCTGGATCAAGGCGGCAATGGAGGATAAAATCGCGTATATAACCGTTACGGTGTAAACAGCGTATATCATTTTAATATCCTTTCCTTATGTAAAATATTTAGAGCGTGTTCACATAAAGCTCAGCACGCATATTTTCGGCAAATTTTGCTGCCTGCTTCGTTAAAATTTTTTGAAATATGATAATATTTCCGCAAAATTTTGCCTTACAGACAACAAAATTATGCTCGAAAATATTCATACTGATTTTATGTGAACACGCTCTAATTCTGTCAAAATTTACTGTTTCGTATTCAATACCCTCTGAATGGTGATTACAATTATATCATAAAGCTTTCCGTATTTCAAGAAAAACCGGATAAAAATTTCCGTTAATAAATACAACTAAACCAATTATACTTCTAAAATAATATATTTATGTTGCATAAATTATATAAACACAGATTCTAATTTGTAGTTGTGAAAATTATATCAGTATAAAAACAAGAGCGGCACCGCAATCAGCAATGCCGCTTCGTTTATTTTTATATTATCCGTAGATTATCATAATTATTTAAGCCGAAAACTTTTCGTCTTTATTACTTAATCAAATCGGAAGCCTTATAAGAAGTATGCAGAACCTCATGCGCCTTATGGCTGCCCGGTTCTCCGAGGAATCTCTCGTATACTTCCTTAATGTCGGGGCTTTCATGGGACTTTCTGAGAGGTCTGCTTTCGTCTGCGCCGTAAAGTGCCTTGGCTCTTTCCGCGCGGATATCGGTAAAGTTGCGAACATCGGCGGGAACGATAACCTGTCCTCCTCCGTTTACACAGCCGCCGGGGCAGGCCATTATTTCGATAAAGGTTACGTTAAGCTCTCCGCTCTTAACCTTTTCAAGAAGCGCGCTTGCGTTTTTAAGACCGGAAGCCACGGCAACAGTGATTTCCTTTCCGCCTACGTTATAGGTGGCGGTCTTTACGCCTTCAACGCCTCTTACCTCCTTGAACTCAACAGGGCTGTTTACGTCCTCTCCGGTGAGTTTCCATACGGCAGTACGGAGCGCGGCTTCCATAACGCCGCCCGTTGCGCCGAAGATAACCGCCGCTCCGGTGCCTATGCCCAAAGGGCTGTCAAAGGTTTCGTCGGGAAGCTCTCTGAAGCAGAGTCCCGCCGCATTAATCATTTTAACAAGCTCACGGGTGGTAATGGATATATCAAGATCGGGATAGCCCGAAGCGCTTTGATCCTCTCTGCCTATTTCAAACTTCTTGGCGGTACAAGGCATTACGGAAACGCTCACTATATTTTGGGGATCAATTCCCATTTTCTGTGCCCAATAAGTCTTTGTAATGGCTCCGTTCATCTGCTGAGGAGACTTGCAGGAGGAAAGATTGGGGATCATTTCGGGATAGTAAGCTTCACAGTATCTTATCCAGCCGGGAGAACATGAGGTGATCATCGGGAGAACTCCGCCGTTCTGTACTCTGTCCAGCAGCTCGGTGGCTTCCTCCATAATTGTGAGGTCGGCGCCGAAGTCAGTGTCAAAAACGGCGTTGAATCCGAGTCTGCGCAGAGCGGCAGCCATTTTTCCCTCAACGTTGGTGCCCATGGGGTAGCCGAAAGCTTCTCCGATAGAGGCGCGAACGGCGGGGGCGGTCTGTACCACAACTACCTTGTCGGGATCGTTGAGAGCCGCCCATACCTTATCGGTGTCGTCCTTTTCGTTTAACGCGCCGGTAGGGCAAACCGCTATGCACTGTCCGCAGGATACGCAGGCAGTGTCGGCAAGATCCATATCAAAGGGGCTGCCGATAGTGGTTTTGAAGCCGCGATAGTTTGCGCCTATTACGCCGATTCCCTGTACGTTTGTACAGGCTGCAATGCAGCGGCGGCAATTTATGCACTTTTCGTTGTCACGGGTCATATGCGCGGCGCTGTCGTCTATTTCATATTCGTTTCTTACGCCGTCAAAAGCGGGCTCATGCTTTACGCCCAATTCCTGACAAAGAGTCTGTAATTCGCAGTTTCCGCTTCTGGAGCAGTAGAGACATTCCTTTTTGTGATTGCTGAGGAGAAGCTCAAGGGTCATCTTTCTGCTTTCCAGAACGGCAGGGGAATTGGTGAGTATGTTTTTACCCTCGTCAAATTTTGAAATGGGGTACATACAGGAGGCAACCAGACTTCTTGCGCCGGTCATTTCAACCACGCAGATACGGCAGGCGCCTATCTCGTTTATATCCTTGAGCCAGCACAGAGTGGGTATACGTATGCCGTTTGCCCGCGCCGCTTCAAGTATGGTCGTACCCTCTTCAACGGAACATTCGATACCGTTAATTTTTATATTAACCATAATAGTAACAATTCCTTTCTATTATTCCTTGATAATGGCGCCGAATTTGCACTTGCTCATACAAGCACCGCACTTGATGCACTTTGCGGGATCGATGGAGTGAGGCTCTTTTACGCTGCCGCTGATTGCGCCCGCGGGACAAACTCTTGCGCAGGCGGTACAGCCCTTGCACTTGTCTTCGATGATCTTGTACTGAAGCAGATGGGTGCACACGCCTGCGGGACATTTTTTATCCACTACGTGAGCCATATATTCGTCCTTGAAGTAGCGGAGTGTGGAAAGTACGGGGTTGGGAGCCGTCTGACCCAGTCCGCAGAGAGAGTTGTTCTTGATGTAGTAGCAGAGCTTTTCCATCTTATCCAGATCTTCAAGGGTGCCGTTACCGCTTGTTATCTTATGGAGCATTTCGTAAAGGCGCTTTGTACCGATACGGCAGGGGGTGCACTTTCCGCAGGATTCGTCAACGGTAAACTCGAGGAAGAACTTGGCAATATCAACCATACAGTTGTCCTCGTCCATTACGATAAGTCCGCCGGAGCCCATCATCGAGCCGATAGCGATAAGATTGTCGTAGTCGATTTTTATGTCGAGATGCTCGGTAGGGATACAGCCGCCGGAAGGGCCGCCTGTCTGAGCCGCCTTGAATTTCTTGCCGCCGGGTATGCCGCCTCCGATTTCGTATACGATTTCGCGGAGGGTGGTACCCATGGGAATTTCCACAAGTCCGGTATTATTGATTTTGCCGCCTAAAGCGAATACCTTTGTGCCCTTGGATTTTTCCGTACCCATAGATGAGAACCAGTCGGCGCCCTTTAAAATGATTTGCGGCACATTGGCGTAGGTTTCAACGTTGTTAAGAACGGTGGGGCGCTGGAAGAGACCCTTTTCGGCGGGGAAAGGAGGACGGCAGCGAGGCTCACCTCTCTTGCCCTCGATAGAAGTCATAAGAGCGGTCTCTTCTCCGCAGACAAATGCGCCCGCGCCGAGACGAATGTCAAGATCAAAATCAAAACCCTTGCCGAAGATGTTTTTGCCCAGAAGTCCGTATTCTCTCGCCTGATTTATGGCGATTCTGAGACGCTGAACTGCAATGGGGTATTCCGCGCGGACGTAGATATATCCCTGTGTGGCGCCGATAGCGTAGCCCGCGATAGCCATAGCTTCGATTACAACATGAGGGTCGCCTTCAAGCACCGAACGATCCATAAACGCGCCGGGGTCGCCCTCGTCGGCGTTGCAGCATACGTATTTCTGACCGCCGTCCTGAACGATGGTGCGCGCAAGCTGCCACTTCTTTCCGGTAGGGAAGCCTGCGCCGCCTCTTCCTCTTAAACCGGAGTCTAAGATAGTCTGGATAACCTGTTCGGGGGTCATCTCGTTCAGTACCTTGCCGAGAGCCTGATAACCGTCTACAGCTATGTATTCGTCAATATTTTCGGGATTTATTACGCCGCAGTTGCGAAGAGCCACACGGTGTTGTTTTTTATAGAAATTAGTGTCGTTAAGGGGTTTGATACCGTTTTCCGTTACGGTTTCCTTGTAGAGAAGGTGCTCAACAATTCTGCCCTTTAAAAGGTGCTCCGAAACGATTTCGGGGATATCCTCTTCCTTAACTGCCGAATAGAAGCAGCCTTCGGGATATACTATCATAATGGGACCGAGAGCACACAGACCGAAGCAGCCTGTTCTTACGACCTGTACCTCGTCTTCCAGCCCGTTTTTCTTTATTTCCTCATGAAGTCTCTCGATGATCGCGGGACTTCCGGAGGAAGTACAGCCTGTACCACCGCAGACCAAAACTTGAGAACGATACATAAAATTTCTTCCTCCTGATTACTTATTGTTATCAATGGTGTATTCTTTTACCACATTGCCGCCGATAATGTGCTCCTCGACCACTCTTTTCGCCTTTTCGGGAGTCATTTTAACGTAGATCACCTTTCCGTCCTTGGGGGTGGTGATCTCCGCTATCGGCTCCTGGCTGCAAAGTCCGATGCAGCCCATAAGCGTAACGGATACGCCGTGAAGCTTATGTTCCTGAACCGAATCGGAAAAAGCAGTGACAACGGGTCTCGCACCTGCCGCGATGCCGCAGGTGGCCATACCAACCGCGATCTTTGTGTCTGCGTGAGATTCGTTGCGCAGATCCATCTGGCTATGCAGATTTTCCTTGATTGCCTGAAGATCAGCTAAGGTTTTCATATGCAGTTATCCTTTCAAAAAAATCTGTTTTTATTGATATTATCGGTATTTTCTTTTATAAATTCTTTTATGAATTTTATTATTTCGTAATTTTTCCAAGGCGCGTCCCCGTATAGTTCCTTTATCTGCGCCGTATTCAGACTAAAGCCTTTGCCGTCGGCGTTACAGGTATAAACGATGTCCCTATCCCCTTCGCATAGTGTCAGCGCGGCAAAGGTTTCCGCCATATCTCCTAACGGGGCGCGTATGGGACTGTTTAATATGTATTCCGCCTTTACGTAGGTGCCCGAACCCTTTTCGGAAACAAGCTCAAAGCTTCCTCCCGTTTTTTCCGCGCTTTCCTTAAAAAGCCTCAGTCCGTTTCCTCCGCTTTTTTCTTGGGCACTGTCCCGGCGTAATCGTTCCGCCGTTTCCTTTTCGTACCTGTTTACGTCAAATCCGGCGCCGTTATCTTTTATTTCGATAACAAGCCTGTTTGATTCGGTGCTTGCGGTTACGGAAATTTCAATAAGCAAAGCGCCTGCCCTCACGCTGTTCAGAGCTACGTCGAGAATATTAAGGGAAAGCTCCTCAAATTCCATATCGGGACTTATTCGTATTTAGCCAGAATTTCACGGAGTTCCTTTTCGTCTCCGGTAAGTCTTCCGTAAACATCATCGTTAACCGTCATAACGGGAGCGAGACCGCAGGCGCCTATGCAGCGGCAGTCCTGTAAGGAGAATTTGCCGTCGTCGGTGATGCCTCCGCTGGTAACGCCCAAAATAGACTGAAGCTTATTGAACACGTCGCCGGAGCCTTTAACGTAGCAGGCGGTGCCCAAGCACACGGATATCCTGTATTTGCCCTTGGGATTAAGGGAAAATTGAGAATAGAAGGTGGAAACTCCGTAAACCTTTTCGAGGGGAATATTCATCTCACGGGAAATTATTTCCTGCACTTCGATGGGAAGATAGCCGTAAATGTCCTGCGCCTTCTGAAGCACGGGCATAAGAGCGCCGGGATCGTCGCCGTGCTCCTTTATAACGGCTTTCAGCTCGTTTTCCTGCTCCTCGGTACCGGAGAAGGCAACGATACATTTTTTTAAAGCCATAGTCAGCCTCCTTGAATTTTTTAGCAGACACTTTTCATTGAACCAAAAATCTGCATATATTAAAACAATCCGCACCTTCATATATATTACGTAAGCGTGCAAATTAGCTTTAAACATTTAAAAAAAACAAAAATCAACAAAGCCCCGTCAATACGAAAGATAGCCGACGCTTCGTGAAAAAAATAACAAAATACGGCGGATTTTGCCGCAAATAATACTAATCTTTGATCATCCATATGTTTGTCTATACCTTTATCAAAGATTAGTATAAATCAATATCGAGGGAGTAATAAAGTAATTATAACATAGTTTTTATCAAAAATCCACTGAAAAAGGAATAATTTGTTTATTTTACTTCGTAAAAAAAAGTCTAAAAAAATTGTGCACAATGTGCAAATATCTACAAAAACGGTATAGTTTTTAATATATAATTTGACAAAAGCTATAAAAAATGTTAAAATAAAGTGCAAAGTTTTAAAAAGGCGCCATATGTTCCCTTCGGTTAAAGGCAGCCTGTTCCCAAATAATTTTTTTAAATTTTGGAGGCAAAAATTATGAAATGGTACGATAAAGCCGCTTTTTATCATATCTATCCTTTGGGCTTCTGCGGCTGTCCCAAGGAAAATGATTTTTCGGGAGAACCCGTTTCACGTATCTTAAAGGTGATTGATATTATCCCTCATTTAAAGGAATGCGGATTTAACGCCGTTTATTTCGGACCGGTGTTTGAGTCTTCAAGACATGGCTATGATACCGCCGATTACCTTGTTCCGGATCGCCGTTTAGGCACCGAAGAGGATTTTAAAAGGGTTTTTGACGCGTTTCACGAAAACGGTATTAAGGTTGTGCTGGACGGTGTGTTCAACCATGTTGGAAGAGATTTCTGGGCGTTCAAGGACGTTCGCGAGCACGGTTTCGGAAGCCGCTATAAGGACTGGTTCCACATTCGCGACGGCGGAAGTCCTTACGGAGAGCCGTTTTTCTATGAGGGTTGGGAAGGTCACTACGAATTGGTTAAGCTTAATCTGTACAACGGCGAAGTAAAGAATTATATAAAGGATTGTATAACCAAGTGGCGTGAAACCTACGGGATAGACGGCCTTAGACTTGACGTGGCTTACTGTCTTGACGAAAATTTCCTAAGAGAGCTTCACGGTCACTGTAAGTGGCTTGCCGAGGATTTCTGGCTTATGGGCGAAACACTTCACGGGGATTACAACCGCTGGATGGCTCCGGACAAGCTGGACAGCGTTACCAACTATGAGTGCTACAAGGGGCTTTATTCCTCCTTCAACGATATGAATATGTTCGAGATAGCCCATTCACTTAACCGTCAGTTCGGAAAGGAACAGTGGTGCCTGTATACCGGAAAGAACCTGTACAGCTTCGTTGATAACCATGACGTTTCGAGAATCGCCACAATGCTTAAGACAAAGGAGCATCTGAATCCAATTTACTCTCTTTTGTTCACCATGCCGGGCATTCCTTCGGTATATTACGGAAGCGAATACGGTATTGAGGGTGACAAAAAGCAGGGTGACGACGCTTTGCGACTTGAATTTGAGCTTCGCGGCGACACGGAACTTACCAAACATATTGCCATCCTCGCCAAATTCAGAACGGAAAGCGCGGTATTGGCGGCGGGGAGCTACAATCAGCTTCAGCTCACCAACAGACAGTACGCCTTTATGAGAGAATTTAACGGTAAGCGCGTTATAACCGTACTTAACGTTGACGACAAGGATTTCACCTTTAATCTTAACGCGGGCGGAAGCTTCAGAAACATTTTCACCGAGGAAAAAGCGGATTTAAGTCAGCCGCTTAACCTACCCGCTTACGGCTCCGCGGTGTTTGAGGAATTATAAAATATAATGAGAAAAATAAAAGCCGTGCTGTTTGATATGGACGGCACCATTCTTGACACCGAAAGGATACATAAGGAGTGTTGGGAGCAGGCGATGAGAAATATGGGCATAAGCTTTGCTCCGGATACATTTTATGATTTAATCGGCCTTAACGACAAAAGCACCTTTGAATATTTTATGAGAAATTACGGCTTTACCGAAACGCAGTATACCGAAATGAGCGCTTCCGCCTACGGTTTGTCAAGGGAATATGGAATTACAAAGGGACTTCCCGTCAAAAAGGGCTTTTTTGAGCTTTCGGATTATCTTGTCAAAAACGATATAAAAACAGCCGTTGTGACCTCTTCCTTTCGCTCCGAGGCGATACATAATTTTCAAAGAGCCAAGATAGATACTCCATTTGATATTATTATCGGCGGCGACTGTGTGAACAGCGGAAAGCCTTCCGGCGAGCCTTATTTAAGGGCGGCGGAGGGCTTGGGGCTTGATCCCGCCGACTGCATTGCGGTGGAGGACAGCTCAAACGGCATACGGTCGGCGCATAATGCGGGGATAAAATGCGTTTACATAAAGGATATTGCGGATATTCCCATGGAAATAAAAGCGCTGGCCGAATATGAGGTTGAGTCTTTGGATAAAGTAATAAAAATAATCGAAAAATAAAAAGGAGGAAACATTATGCCGCACATAGGAATAAAAATGCTTGAGGGAAGAACCGAGGAGCAAAAGAAAAGAGCCGCCGAAGCCGTAAAAAATGCGCTTGCGGAAGCTCTCAGCATGGGGGATCATTATATAACCGTTTCCATTGAGGATTTTAACGCGGAGCAGTGGCAGGAGGTGTTCAAAAGCGAGATCACCGACAAGCCTGACAAGGTTTATGTTAAGCCCAATTACGACCCCAAGAGTCTTTTGTAATTAAGCGGATGCGATTTTATGAAAACTTATTTTACGGAAAGGCTTAAACTTAGACATTTTAGACATGATGACGCAAAAGCGGCTTTTGAGTATATGGGAAATCATGAAAACACAAAATACACCCGTTCGGGTGTTCAATCTTACGAAAGCTGCGTAAATTTCATCTCCGGACTGTCCGAGGAAGACTATGTTTTCGCTGTGGAATTTGAGGGAAAAGTAATAGGTACGGCGGAACTAAGCCTGTGCGAAGATAATCAGGGTACTTTGGGCTGGATAATTCACCGCGATTTTTGGGGCAGAGGCTTTTGTACCGAGGTAGGACGGCTGCTTTTAAAAATTGCCTTCGAGGAAGCCGGGCTCCGCCGCGTAATCGCTCACTGTGACACCGAAAATACGGCTTCGTGGCACGTGATGGAAAAAATCGGAATGCGCCGCGAGGGGTGCTTTATCGGCGGAAGATGCGCTTATGCGTATGATCCGTACAGGTACGGTGACGAGTATTCTTACGGTGTTCTTATGGAGGAATATAAAAAGCGCAGACAGGAAATAGGGTAAATAATTCCTATATCGCTGTTTCAAAGCTTTCCGAAAATTCAGTTGTATCTTATATTTATATTAAATGTAAAAAACCGACCGCGTAATGTACGAGGCCGGTTTTTTACTAATAACAGTCTTGACATAATAAAAATCAAAGTCAAAATGATTTTCAGCGGTCAATATGGCCTGCCCGGCCGGGGTCGAACCGGCAGTCTTTGGAGTCGGAGTCCAACGCATTATCCATTGTGCTACGGGCAGTTTTCCGAATATCGCTTCTTTATTCTACCACAAAATCAAAATATTTGCAAGCTTTTTTTACACTTCCGTAAGCCAAAAATTTCTGTCTTTTATATTGACTTTTCCCAAAATAAAGGGTATACTTAAATTAAATAATTGAAAAAATTATTTAATTTAAAATATCGGAGGTTGTTATGGCGGTTTTAGTAACGGGCGGCACCGGATTTATCGGCTCTCATACGGTTGTGGAGCTTTTGGAGGCGGGCGAGGACGTTATCGTAGTGGATAATTTTTACAATTCCAAGCCCGGCGTTATCAATGCCATTCAGGATATTACGGGAAAAGGCTTCGGTTTTTACGAGGGCGATGTCTCCGATAAGGAGCTTCTGAGAAAAATTTTCCGCGAATGTTTTATCGAGGAGGTAATACACTTTGCCGGTTATAAAGCTGTGGGTGAAAGCTGTCAGAAGCCGATAATGTATTACAGAAATAATATAGATTCCACTCTTTCGCTTCTTGAGGTGATGGAGGAATTCGGGTGCAGGCGGCTCGTGTTCAGCTCCTCCGCCACCGTTTACGGAATACCCGAAAAGGTTCCCGTAACCGAGGACTTTCCTCTTTCCGCCATTAATCCTTATGGCAGCACCAAGCTTATAATAGAAAATATGTGTCGGGAGCTTTGCGCTTCCGACGACCGCTGGAGTATCGCCCTTCTGAGATATTTCAATCCCATAGGCGCACACGAGAGCGGGAAAATAGGAGAGGATCCCAACGGTATCCCAAATAATCTTATGCCAATTATCCTCAGAGTGGCGTCGGGTAAAAACCCAATACTTTCGGTATACGGCAATGATTATCCCACGGCGGACGGAACCTGCATAAGAGACTATATTCACGTTGTGGATCTGGCTAAGGGTCACTTAGCGGCCATAGACGCGGTACGGAAAAACAAAGGCGCAGTGCCGTACAACTTAGGTACGGGCAACGGTTACTCGGTGCTTGATATAATCAACGCCTTTGAAAAAGTTAACGGCGTAAAGGTACCCTATGTAATTGCGGAACGGCGCGCGGGCGATGCTGCGGAATGTTATTCCAATCCGGCTAAAGCCAATAAGGATCTTAAATGGAAAGCGGAGCGCGGTATAGATCAGATGTGCCGGGATTCTTGGAATTATATACAACAAACACAAAATTAAATTTTTTATGATAAACGTTAAATTTATTTGTCGTTTACCGTAAAACTTTGTATTAAAAAAGATACTCGCCATAAGCGGAGGAGACCATATGCTGGAAACGGTAGCTTCATTCGGCCTTGCGGCAGACGAAAAAGCGGAGATAAAGAAAAACCGCCTTCTGCCTAAGGACGGAGGTGAGGGAAAAAAGCGCATAGCAATTGTAACGGGAGTCCATGGAGATGAGCTGGAGGGACAGTATGTCTGCTACGAGCTTATACGAAGAATAAACAGTAGGCTTACGGAGCTTAACGGTATAGTGGACGTTTATCCCATGCTGAATCCTTTGGGTGCGGACGCTGTTACAAGGCGCATACCCATATTCGATATTGATATGAATCAAATCTTTCCGGGAGGAGAGAACGATTCTCCGTGGGAATATATGGCTGAAAAGGTAATCGAGGACATCAGAGGAGCAGATCTTTGCATAGATATCCATTCAAGCGATATTTTTCTAAGGGAAATACCTCAGGTGAGGATATTGTCGGAAAACAAGGCAAAGCTGCTCCCTCATGCTAAGCGGTTAAACTGCGACTTCGTTTGGGTGGGGAACAGCGCGGCGGTCAAGCCTTCCTCCCTCTCCTATGCTTTAAACAGCACTGGAACTCCGTGTCTTGTTGTAGAGATGGGCGCGGGTATGAAAATAACCAAGAGCTACGGAGAACAGCTTCTGGACGGTATTTTTGCGGTAATGTCCGATATGGGAATCTGGACGGGCAGGATCGGCGAGGTGTCCAATCCGATAGTTTCCGCCGACGGCGAGGTGACCATGATACACTGCGGCAAAAGCGGGGTGTTTATGCCGGCTATCGAGCACTGGATAGGAATTTGCGAAGGTGAGCACATCGGGGATATTATCAACGTGTTTACGGGAGAAACGGAAGAGGAGATTTTTTCTCCCGCGGCGGGAATGGTGTTTACCTTAAGAGAATATCCCGTAGTGTCTGCCGGAAGCCTTATCGCAAGAATACTCGGAGGCGGAAGATGACGAAAGAGATCATTTACAGGTTTGAATCCGCTTATCGCGGGGATTTCAATGTAAGGGCATATCATTTCAATAAAGGTGAAAAATCCTGCTGTATAGTAGGCGCAATGCGGGGAAATGAAATACAGCAGCTTTATGTTTGCTCCAAACTGATAAAGGCGCTTTCAAGACTGGAAAAGCAGTGCAGGATAAGCTATGGTCATAGGATAACAGTCATTCCCTGCGTGAACCCCTTTTCCGTCAATACCGGAAAGCGTTTCTGGAGCAGCGACAACAGGGACATAAACCGTGATTTTCCGGGAATAAGCGGCGGGGAACCGACCCAAAGAATTGCCGACAGCCTTATGAAAACGGTAAGCGGTTATCGGTACGGGATTCAGTTTGCCTCCTTTTACATTGGAGGAGATTTTATTCCCCACGTGAGAATGATGGAAACGGGAATGGAAAACGCAAGCCTCGCCAATCTTTTCGGTCTGCCTTATGTTTTAAAGCGTGATCCGAAGCCCTTTGACCGGAACACACTCAATTATAACTGGCAATTGAGCGGTACAAGCGCCTTTTCCGTTTATACAGGCGAAACGGAGGAGATAGACGAAAAAAGCGCCGAGATTGCAGTATCGTCCGTACTTCGGTTCCTTTCGCGTATGGGAATAATAAAGCACCACTGTCACGGCGGCTATATGTCCACGATTCTTGAAGAAAGCTCCCTTATGTCGGTGCATTCTCAGTGCGGCGGAATATACCGGAGAATAAAAAAGCCCGGCGACGAGGTGGGGCAAAACGAGATTATGGCAGAAATACTCGATCCTTACGAAAACTCGGTTTTGGAGCAAATAAAATCCCCTTGCGGAGGAATAATATTTTTCGCGCATAAATCTCCGTTGGTTTGTGAACACACGGTGCTTTATAAAATTATAAAAAGGCTTAATATTTGATTCGGAAAAATAATACTAATTCCCGATCAAAGTATAGACAAATTTTGTTATCGATCGGGAATCAGTTCTTAGGGTGTAATTCTCACTTATCTTATAGACCCTGTGAAATTTTGTCTACAAGATAAGTGAGAATTAGTATAATAACCATTTTGACTATGAATTTTTTACTGTGTCAAAATGGTTATTATTATTTGTATATACCTTGATCAAATATTAGCATAAGCTGCCCGCCTGCGAAATTTTGACTTGTCCTCAGTAAAATCTGAAAATCTCTTGAAAATACGCACGATTACCAATGTAATACTAATAACCATTTTGACACAGGATAAAATCATAGTCAAAATGGTTATTA